>NZ_JBIWOW010000005.1:0-382808 GCF_044767945.1 Kitasatospora sp. NPDC101183
GGGGGGGGGGGGGGGGGGGGGGGTTGGGGGGGGGGGGGGGGGGGGGGGGGGGGGCGGGCGGGGGGGCCCCCCCCCCCCCCGCGGAGGGAGGGGTGATCTACCAGACGACCCACTTCTGGTCGTTGTAGCCCGTGCATTCGTACTGCATGGCCTGCGCGCCGTTGTAGCGCTGGATGACCAGGCAGAGGTCGCTGTGCTGGTTCCGGAAGCGGACGGTGGTGGCGTCGACGGGCTCCGCCCACCACTGCTGGTCCGCGTAGCCCGAGTTGAAGTACATGAACGCGGGGGAGCCGGGGGTGAAGCCCTGGGCGGTCAGGTACTTGAGGCTGTACTTGTTGATGATGGGGCCGACGGTGCCCGGCTTCGGGTAGTACCACATCTGGTCGTCGAACTGGTTGCAGCCGTAGAGCGTCGGGTGGTCACCGGTGGAGCCGTTGGCGGTGACGGTGATGCACTGGTCGATGCCGTACGCGTAGGCCTTGAGCTGGCCGTAGGCGAGGGTGTCGAGGGTGGAGGAGGGCGCCGCCGAGGCGGGTGTGACGGGGAGCAGGAGGGCAGCGAGGGACGCCGTGGTGGCGAGCGTTCCGAGGAGCTTCTTCTTCACGGCCGCCCCCATCAGCTGAACCAGGCCTGCCGGTAGAAGTCCTGGCAGTAGTCCTGGATGAGGTTTCCGCTGCTGTTGACCGTCAGGCAGAGGTTGCTGTGCTGGTTCCGGAACTGGATGTCCTGGGAGCCCGGCAGGTAGTCCGCCGACCACTGCTGGTCGGGGTAGCCCGAGTTGAAGTACAGGAACGCCGGCGAGGGGTCGTAGCCCTGGGCGGTCATGTACTTGAGGCTGTACTTGTTGATGATCGGCCCGATGGTGCCGGGCTTGGGGTAGTACCAGGTCTGGTCGTCGTAGTTCAGGCAGGTGTAGAACGCCGGGTTGTCCCCGGCTGAGCCGTTGGAGAAGTGCACCAGGCACTGGTTGCCCTGCACCGCGGGGTTCCTGAGGTGGCCGCTGGTCAGGTCGCTGGTGGTCTGCGTGGCGGCCGAGGCCGCCGAGGCGGGGAGCAGGAGGGCGGTGAGGGAGGCGGCGGTGACGAGCGTCCCGAGGAGCTTCTTCTTCACGGTCGCCCCCATCAGCCCAGCCACCAGGCCTGGTTGGAGGCGCTGTTGCAGGTCTGCTGGATGGTGTTCCCGCCGTAGTCGACCGACAGGCACTCCTGGCTGTGGGTGTTGCGGAACTGGACCATGCCCGAGGTCCCGATGTACTCGGCCTTCCACTGCTGGTCCGGGAAGCCGGAGTTGTAGTAGAGGAAGGCGGGCGTGGTGCCCCAGTTCTGGGCAGTCATGTACAGCAGGCTGTACTTGTTGATGATCGGGCCGGTGGTGCCGACCGCGGGGAAGTACCAGACCTGGTCGTCGAAGTCGAGACAGTCGTAGAACGACGGGTTGTTGCCCCGTGAGCCGTTCGACAGGTGCACCATGCACTGGTTGTACGACATGGCCTGGTTCCTGAGGTGGCCGCTCCGGAGGGCGTCGGTGCTCTGGGTGGCCGCCGAGGCGGTGGCGGGGAGCAGCATCCCCGTGGCCGCCACGGCGGCGGCGAACGCTCCAACTGCCGTTTTGCGCATGATGGTTCCCCCTGGATCGTGAGCGATCAGAAGTGATCTGCGCGATGACTATAGAGGCGCGCCACCCGACAAGGGAAGTGCACGAAGCGAAATGGCGTGAAGTCAGGCGGAGCCGAAGAACGCGCCGAGGATGCGCTGCGCCGCCAGCCCGGCGGGCAGCGTCCCGGCCCGCACCTGCGATTCCAACTCGGGCGCCAGCCTCCGTACTTCGGAGTGCTCGTGCAGCCGGGCGAAGAGCTGGTCGTGGACCATCGACCACGTCCACTCCACCTGCTGCTCCCGCCGCTTCGCCGCCAGGGCGCCCGTCGCGTCGAGCACCTTCCGGTGCTGCTGCAGCCGCTCCCACAGGACGTCCAGCCCGGCGCCGTCGAGCCCGCTGCAGGTCAGTACCGGCGGCGTCCAGGCGGCGTCCGGTGTCTGCAACAGCCGCAGCGCGCCCGCGAGTTCGCGTGCCGCCGCGCGGGCGTCGCGCTCGTGCGGGCCGTCCGCCTTGTTGACGGCGATGACGTCGGCGAGCTCCAGGACGCCCTTCTTGATGCCCTGCAGCTGGTCGCCGGTGCGGGCGAGGCTCAGCAGCAGGAAGGTGTCCACCATGCCCGCGACCGTCGTCTCGGACTGTCCGACGCCGACGGTCTCGATCAGCACCACGTCGTACCCGGCGGCCTCCATGACCACCATCGACTCGCGGGTGGCCTTGGCGACGCCGCCGAGCGTGCCCGAGGTCGGCGAGGGCCGGACGAAGGCGGCGGGGTCGACGGCGAGCCTCTCCATCCGGGTCTTGTCGCCGAGGATGGAGCCGCCCGTCCGGGTGGAGGTCGGGTCGACGGCGAGCACGGCGACGCGGTGGCCGAGGCCCGTGAGCATCGTCCCGAAGGAGTCGATGAAGGTCGACTTGCCGACCCCGGGCACGCCGGTGATGCCGACCCGCACCGCGCTGCCCGTGTGCGGCAGCAGGCGCTGCAGCAACTGCTGGGCGAGCACGCGGTGGTCGGGCCGGCTGGACTCGACGAGGGTGACGGCCCGCGCGATCCAGGCGCGCGAGCCGTCGAGGATGCCCGTCACATAGCTGTCGAGGTCGATCGTCCGGGGAGCCATCGGGGATCAGCGGCTCACAGCTCGTGGCCGAGGTCGGCCGCCAGGGAGACCAGCAGGTCGTACGCGGCCTCGGGGATGACGGTGCCGGGCGGGAAGACCGCCGCCGCGCCCGCCTCGTAGAGGGCGTCGAAGTCCTGCGGCGGGATGACGCCGCCGACCACGATGGTGATGTCCTCGCGCCCGGCGGCGGCGAGTTCGGCCCGCAGCGCGGGCACCAGGGTGAGGTGTCCGGCGGCGAGCGAGTTGACGCCGACGATGTGGACGTCCGCCTCGACGGCCTGGCGGGCGACCTCGGCCGGGGTCTGGAACAGCGGGCCGACGTCGACGGTGAAGCCGAGGTCGGCGAAGGCGGTGGCGATCACCTTCTGGCCGCGGTCGTGGCCGTCCTGGCCCATCTTGGCGACCAGGATGCGCGGGCGCCGGCCCTCGGCCCGCTCGAACCGCTCGACCAGGTCGCGGGTGCGCTGGAGGGACGCGGACGGCCCCGCTTCGTCTCGGTACACACCGGAGATGGTACGGATCTGGCCGCTGTGGCGCCCGTACACCGTCTCCAGGGCGTCCGAGATCTCGCCGACGGTGGCCATGGCACGGGCCGCGTTGACGGCCAGGTGCAGCAGGTTGCCGTCCAGGGAGCCGCCGCGCTGCGGTCCGGCCTCGGCGGCGGCCGTCAGCGCGCGCAGCGCGTCCTGGGTCGCCGCCTCGTCGCGCTCCTCGCGCAGCCGGCGCAGCTTCTCGATCTGGCGGGCGCGCACGGAGGAGTTGTCGACCTTGAGGACGTCGATCTGCTCGTCGTTCTCGACCCGGTACTTGTTGACGCCGATGACGGGCTGGCGCCCGGAGTCGATGCGCGCCTGGGTGCGGGCGGCGGCCTCCTCGACGCGCATCTTGGGGATGCCCGCGTCGATGGCCTTGGCCATGCCGCCGGCCGCCTCGACCTCCTGGATGTGCTCCCAGGCGCGGCGGGCGAGGTCGTTGGTGAGCTTCTCGACGTACGCCGAGCCGCCCCACGGGTCGATGACCCGGCAGGTGCCGGACTCCTGCTGGAGCAGCAGCTGGGTGTTGCGGGCGATGCGCGCGGAGAAGTCGGTGGGCAGCGCCAGCGCCTCGTCGAGGGCGTTGGTGTGCAGCGACTGGGTGTGGCCCTGGGTGGCGGCCATCGCCTCCACGCAGGTGCGCGTCACGTTGTTGAACACGTCCTGCGCGGTGAGCGACCAGCCCGAGGTCTGCGAATGGGTGCGCAGGGAGAGGGACTTGGGGTTCTTCGGGTCGAACTGATCGACGAGCTTCGCCCACAGCAGCCGGGCCGCGCGCAGCTTGGCGACCTCCATGAAGAAGTTCATGCCGATCGCCCAGAAGAACGACAGCCGCGGCGCGAAGGCGTCCACGTCCAGGCCCACGTCCAGGCCCGCGCGCAGGTACTCCACCCCGTCGGCCAGGGTGTAGGCCAGCTCCAGGTCGGCCGTGGCCCCGGCCTCCTGGATGTGGTAGCCGGAGATGGAGATCGAGTTGTACCGGGGCATCTTCTGCGAGGTGTACGCGAAGATGTCCGAGATGATCCGCATCGACGGCTGCGGCGGGTAGATGTAGGTGTTGCGGACCATGAACTCCTTGAGGATGTCGTTCTGGATGGTCCCGGCCAGCTTCTCGGGCGGCACGCCCTGCTCCTCGGCCGCGACGATGTACAGCGCGAGCACGGGCAGCACGGCGCCGTTCATGGTCATCGACACGGACATCTTGTCCAGCGGGATGCCGTCGAAGAGCTGGCGCATGTCGTAGATCGAGTCGATGGCCACGCCCGCCATGCCGACGTCGCCGGTGACGCGCGGGTGGTCGCTGTCGTAGCCGCGGTGGGTCGGCAGGTCGAAGGCGACGGACAGGCCCTTCTGGCCGGCCGCGAGGTTGCGGCGGTAGAAGGCGTTGGACTCCTCGGCGGTGGAGAAGCCGGCGTACTGGCGCACCGTCCAGGGCTGGTTGACGTACATGGTCGGGTACGGCCCGCGCAGGTACGGGGCGATGCCGGGGTACGTGTCCAGGAAGTCGAGCCCGGCCAGGTCGGCGGAGGTGTAGAGCGGCTTGACGGCGATGCCCTCGGGGGTGTCCCAGAGCAGCTCGTCGACGTCCTTGCCGGTGGTCTGCCGCCAGGCGGCCTGCCACTGCTCGTCCGAGGCGCTCGGGGGAGCGTCGGAGTCCAGCGGGATGCCGGTGAAGTCGGGGATCATCGCGCCACCTCGTTCTCGTCGGCGCCGCTCGCGCCCGTGATCTGGTCCAGCAGGGAGGTGAGGACGGCGATCGCGTCACCGCCCGCGTGGATGAACCCGTCGACGCCGGACGGGAGTTCGGCGAGCCGCCCGGCGAGCAGCACCCGTTCGGCGCCGGCCTCGCGCAGGGCGAGGGCGACGGCGGGGGCGTGCTCGGCGTACAGGGCGTCGCTGGAGCACAGGCAGGCGACGGTGGCGCCGGAGGCCCGGAAGGCCTCGGCGAAGGCGGCCGGGTCGGCGGACTCCAGGGAGGTGGTCGCCAGGCCGCCCGCCTGGAAGAGGTTGGCGGCGAAGGTGGTCCGCGCGGTGTGCGCGGAGGCCGTGCCGATGGAGGCGAGGAAGAGGCCGGGGCGGGCGCCGGTGGCGGCGAGCACCGCGTCCGAGCGGTCGCGCAGCGCCTCGTACGCCTCGGCGCGGCGCACCCGCGGCAGCCCGCCGGTCGGGCCGGCGGGGGCGGGCTCGCGGACGAGCGGCTGCTCGTCCAGGTGCGGGAACTCGCTGACGCCGGTGACGGGTTCGCGCCGCTTCGCCAGCCGTACGGTGCGCTCGGCCCAGGTGGCCTCGATCCGTTCGGCGACCAACCCGCCCGCGAGTGCGGCCTGTTGGCCGCCGGCACGCTCGATCTCCTGGAACCAGGCCCAGGCGGCCCGGGCCAGCTCCTCGCTCAACTCCTCGACGTACCAGGAGCCTCCGGCCGGGTCGATGACCCTGGCGAGGTGCGACTCCTCCAGCAGGATCGCCTGGGTGTTGCGGGCGATCCGGCGGGCGAAGGCGTCGGGGCGGCCGATCGCGGTGTCGAAGGGCAGCACGGTGACGGCGTCGGCGCCGCCGACCCCGGCGGCGAGGCAGGCGACGGTGGTGCGCAGCATGTTCACCCACGGGTCGCGGGCGGTCATCATCACCCGGGAGGTGACGGCGTGCTGGCGCTGCGCGCCGGCCTCGGTGGAGGCGCCGGAGGCCTCGGCGACGCGGGCCCAGAGGCGGCGCGCGGCACGGAACTTGGCGATGGTGAGGAACTGGTCCGCGTCCGCCGCGTAGCGGAACTCCAGCTGCCCGAGCGCGGCGTCCACCGACAGCCCGGCGGCGGTGAGCGCGCGCAGGTAGGCGACGCCGGTGGCCAGCGAGGAGCCGAGCTCCTGGGCGGGGGAGGCGCCGGCCTCGTGGTAGGGCAGCGCGTCGACGGTCAGCGCGCGCAGGTTCGGGTACGCGCCGGCGCAGCGGGCGGCCAGCGCGGCGGCCTCGCCGAGCAGCGCGTCCGTGCGGGAGGCGTCGCCGGTACGGGCCTGGAGGCCGAGCGGGTCGGCGCCGAGGTTGCCGGCGGCGGCGCCGGGGGAGACCTCGCGCTCCTCGTACAGGGCGAACAACGCCTCGGCGGCGGCGGTGAACCCGGGCCCGGCGTCGAGGGCGACGGCGGCGAGGTCCAGGTACACCCCGGCGAGGGCCGCGGGCAGGTCGGCGACGGGCAGGCCGTCGGAGCCGAGCTCCAGCCAGAGGGAGGAGACGCCGTGCTCGAGGTCCGCGAGGACGGCCTCGTTGACGCGGGCGGGCGCAGGGTCGGCGTGGCGCTGGCGCACGTCCCACCCGGCGACGGCGGAGCCCTGGGGGCGGCTGCCGCGGACGTACGGGGGGAAGCCGGGGAGGCCGGGCTCGGCGGCCGTGTCCTCGGCGGTGTACAGGGGTCGGGCGTTCAGGCCGTCCTGGAGCCGGGTGTCGAGCGCGCGCTCGGCGGCGGCGCCGTCCTCGGGCTGGGCACCGGACTTGCGCAGCACGCCCTGGACGAGCTGCTGCCACTGCTCTCGGTGCGCGGCCGGGAACTCGGCGGCGAGGGGGAGCCCTTCGGGCGGGACCTTCATGTGCGCAGGTTAGCGCCCGTTCGCGTGAGCGCGAGAGTGCCGTTTCGTGTGACGTTAGCCTCGCTTCAGCAGCAGCGACAGCACTCTCGGTGACCGCCGGTGCCATCGGCCGTTCCCAGGGGGATTGCGGAACCATCCCCCTCATCTATTAAGTTACTTCGAAGAAGGCGGGCGGGAACGCGTCCCCCGTGCGGTCCCGCCCGCCCTCTCCGTCCCCGAACGTCCCCGAAGGAGCCCACCGCCATGGGAAAGCGTCGCAAGCCCAGCCCCCCGAGCCGGGCCCGCATGGCGGTCCTGACCACGGCCGTGGCCGGTGGCGCCGTCCTCGCCGCCGGCACCGCGCACGCCGAGCCGGCGCCGAGCCTGGCCTCCGTCAAGGAGCAGGTGGACAAGCTCAACGAGGAGGCCGAGCAGTCCATCGAGCGCTACAACGGCTTCCAGGAGAAGCAGGCGAAGCTGCAGAGCGACGCGAGCCAGATCCAGGAGAAGGTCGCGCGCGGGCAGGAGGCGATGAACGAGCTGCGCTCCCGCCTCGGCGTCGTGGCCGCCGACCAGTACCGCACCGGCGGCGTCGACCCGTCCGTGCAGCTGATGCTCGACTCCGACCCGGCCGGGTACCTGGAGAAGGCCGCGGTGCAGAACCAGGTCTCCGACACCCAGACGGCGATGCTCAAGCAGGCCCAGAACGAGCAGCGCAAGCTCGACCAGGACCGCGCCGAGGCCACCCGCACCCTCGCCGAACTCGACTCCGTCGGCAAGCAGTTGCTGGAGGAGAAGAAGCAGGTCCAGGGGAAGCTCGCGGCGGCCCAGGGGATGCTGAACAAGCTCAGCGCCGAGGACCGCGCCAAGATCAACGCCCAGGAGTCCTCGGCCAAGCAGGCCGCCGCCGCCAAGCAGGCCGCCGAGGCCGACCGCGCCTCGCGCTCCTCCCAGCGCCAGGACCTCGGCGCCCCGGCCGCCCCCGCCAGCGGCCGCGCGGCGCTCATCATCGCCTTCGCCCAGGCCCAGCTCGGCAAGCCGTACGGCTGGTCCAAGACCGGCCCCGACAGCTTCGACTGCTCGGGCTTGACCGGCGCCGCCTACCGCGCCGGGGGCGTCAAGCTCTCCCGGATCTCCCAGGACCAGTGGAACGACGGCCCGCACGTCGACCGCGCCAACCTGCAGCCCGGTGACCTGGTCTTCTTCTACGACGACATCCACCACGTGGGCATCTACATCGGCGACGGCAAGATGATCCACGCCCCGCGCACGGGCAAGAACATCGAGGTCCTGCCGATCAGCGTCATGCCGTACAAGGGCGCCGTCCGCCCCGCGTAGCCGTACGGGGGCACCGTGAGCCCCGCGTAGCCGTCCGAGCGCGTCACGGTCACAGACCGGCGAGCCGCTCCAGCGCCCGCACCGGGTCCGCGAGTCCGCAGGCCCGGCGGGCGGCCTCGTCCTGGGCGGCGGCCAGCGCGTCGAGGCGGGCGAGGCGGGCGCGGCCCTGCCGGGAGAGGTGGGCGGTGATCCGGCGGCGGTCCTGGTCGCCCTGGCGGCGGTAGACGTGGCCGGAGTCGGCGAGGGCGTCGACGAGGCGGCTCAGGCTCGCCTGCGGGATCAGCAGGGCCTGGGAGAGCTCGCCCATCGGGTGGCCCTCGCCGTCCGCGAGGGCCCGCAGGACCCGCCACTGGTCGACGGTGCAGTCCTCTTCGGCCAGGGCGGCGGCCAGGCCGGAGGTCAGCCGCCGGTGGGCGAGGGCGACGAGTTCGACGAGCAGGGGCCCGGTGGCGGTCTCCGCCGAGGCCGGCGTGGTGCTCTGCTCGGTCATCCGATCCTCCCCGTCCGCGGCCCGCCCGGCTTTCCCGGGGCCGCCGTCACGACGATACTCGCACGGGTGACGCTGGACGTGAGGCTGGTCGACCCGCTCGACGCGCTGCACTCCCCGAGGGAGGGCGCCGCGTTCCGGGTCGGCCTCGTCGTGCCCCAGTCCGGCCCGCTCGGCCTCACCGGCCCCTCCGCCCTGGACGGCGCCCTGCTCGCCGCCCACGAGGTCAACGCGAGCGGCGGGGTGCGCGGCCGCCCCCTGGAACTGGTGCTCGTGGACGGCGGGGGCGCGCCCGGGCCCGTCGCCGCCGAACTGCGCCTGCTGCTCTCGGCGGGCGCCCTGGACGCCCTGGCCGGCTGCCACACCAGCGACGTGCACCGCGCGGTGGAGGCCGTGGCCGCGGGCCGCATCGCGTACGTCTTCACCCCGCCGCACGAGGGCGGCTCCCGGCGGCCCGGCGTGCTCTGTATGGGCGTCGATCCGGTGGGCCAAATCGGCCCCGCCCTCATCGAGTTGACGGAGCGTCACCACCTCGGCAACTGGGCGCTGATCGGCAACGACTACATCTGGCCGCGCTCCGTCCACCGCGCCGCGGCGGGCTTGCTGACCGGCGCCGGCGCCCGGGTGGTGCTGGAGCGCCGGGTGCCCTTCGGCGGCGTCGAGCGCCAGGTCGAACCGCTGCTGGACGGGCTGCGCGCGGCCCGGGCGGACGCCGTGCTGCTGAGCCTGATCGGCCGCGACCTGGTGCTGTTCAACCGGGCCCTGCGCCGCAGCGGCCTGGACCGGCGGCTGGTGCGGCTCTCCGGTGCGCTGGAGGAGAACGGCCTGCTGGCCCTCGGCGGCGACGACACCGGGACGCTGTACGCCGCCATGCCCTCCTTCGCGACCCTGGCCGAGGAGCCCCGGCAGAGCCTCGGCGAGCGGCACCAGGCCCTGTGCGGCCCGTGGGCGCCGGTGCTCGACGCGTACGCGGTGGGTCTGTACGAGGGCCTCCACCTGCTCGCCTCCCTGGCCGCCCGGCGCGCCCTGGACCCGTACGGGCTCGCGCGGGCGGCGGGGCCGCTGCGGCAGTCCGTCCACCTGGCGCGGGCCGAGGGCCTGGGGTTCTCCGTCCTGGCCTGACTCCGGGCCGCTCCCGCGTCCCATCCGCTTCCCGCCCGGTGCCCGACTGGCGCCCATCTGGTGGAACGGCGCGAAAAAACCCTTCCATATGGAAATACTTGCCTCTACAGTCTCCCCCACCACCCCGCAGGGTCGTCACGGAGAGAGAGCACCATGGCTGACACACCCGCGCCCCAGAGCATCGAGAGCTACGGCTACCAGCAGGAACTGCGCAGGACCCTGACCTTCACCGACCTGCTCGTCTACGGGCTGGTGTTCATGGTGCCGATCGCCCCCTTCGGCATCTTCGGCAGCGTCTTCCAGGGCTCCGGCGGCATGGTCGCCCTCGCGTACGTCCTCGGCATGGTGGCGATGATGTTCACCGCCCTGTCGTACGCGCAGATGTCGCGGGCCTTCCCGATGGCCGGCTCCGTCTACACCTACGCCGGGCGCGGCATCGGCGCCCCCGTCGGCTTCCTGTCCGGCTGGATGATCCTGCTCGACTACGTCCTCGTGCCAGGGCTGCTCTACCTGATCGCCGGCGTCGCGATGAACTCGCTCGTGCCGTCCGTCCCCGTCTGGGCCTGGCTGATCGGCTTCGTGCTGCTCAACACCGCCGTCAACTACCTCGGCATCGAGACCACCTCCAAGGTCAACAAGGCCATGCTGATCGGCGAACTCGTCGTGCTGGTCCTGTTCGTGGTCGTCGGCGTGATCGCCCTGGCCTCCGGCAAGGGCCGCGGCTTCGACTTCACCCCGATCTACGACTCCCACACCTTCTCCTGGAGCCTCGTCTTCGGCGCCGTCTCCATCGCGGTGCTCAGCTTCCTCGGCTTCGACGGCATCTCCACCCTCTCGGAGGAGAACCGCGACTCCACCAAGGCCATCGGCCGCTCGATGATCGCCGCCCTGCTGCTCGCCGGCACCCTGTTCATCGTCCAGACCTGGATCGCCTCGCTGCTCGTCGCCGACCCGGCCGGGCTCGTCCGCGACGGCGACCCGGACGGCACCGCCTTCTACGACGCCGCCCGCACCGCCGCCGGCGGCTGGCTCGCCACCCTCACCGCCGCCTCCACCGCCGTGGCCTGGGGCTTCGCCAACTCCCTGGTCGCGCAGGCCGCCACCTCCCGGCTGCTGTACGCGATGGCCCGCGACCGCCAGCTGCCCGCCTTCCTCGCCAAGGTCCACCCCACCCGCCGGGTGCCCGTCAACGCGACCCTGCTCGTCGCGGGCGTCTCGCTGGTGCTCGGCCTCTACATGGCCTCCCGCGAGGACGGCATCACCTTCCTGAGTACCCTGGTGAACTTCGGCGCGCTGACCACCTTCCTCGTGCTGCACGTCGCCGTCGTCGTCCACTATCTGATCCGCAACCGCAGCAAGGACTACTGGCGCCACCTGATCGCCCCGGTGCTCGGCTTCGCGATCCTCGCGTACGTCGTCATCAACGCCAACATCGCGGCGCAGCGGCTCGGATTCGTCTGGCTGCTCATCGGCGGCATCGTGCTCGCCGGGCTGATGGCCACCGGGCGCAAGCCCCGGCTGGCCGTCGTCGAGACCCCGGCCGTCGAAACCCCCACCGACGGGGCCCCCGTCGGCGGGACCCCCGTGGAGGAGAAGCAGTGACCACCCTGCCCGAGATCGTCCGGCTCACCCCGAGCGCCGAGGACTACGCGTACACCTTCGGCGGGCGCGCCCCGCTGGTGACCGTCCGGCCCGGCACCGTCGTGGAGCTGACCACCGAGGACTGCTTCGGCGGCAAGGTGCGCGGCACCGGGGACCTGCCCAGCCAGGTCTGCGTCTTCCCCTACCTCAACCCCGTCACCGGCCCCATCGCCGTGGCCGGCGCCGAGCCGGGGGACGTCCTCGCCGTCCACTTCGTGGAGATCGTCCCCGCCCGGGACCACGGCATCTCCAGCACCTTCCCGCACTTCGGCGCCCTCACCGCGACCCACACCACGGCGATGCTGCACGCGCCGCTGGAGGAGCGGGTGTGGATCTACGACCTCGACGTCGCCGCCGGGCTGTGCCGCTTCCAGGCGCGGAACAGCGAGTTCAGCGTCGACCTCCCGCTGGACCCGATGCACGGCACCGTCGGCGTCGCCCCGGCGGCGGGCGAGGTGCTCGCCTCCATCACCCCCGGCGCGCACGGCGGCAACCTCGACACCCCCGAGATGCGGGCCGGCACCACCGCCTACTTCGGCGTCAACGTCGAGGGCGGCCTGCTCGCCATCGGCGACGGCCACGCCCGCCAGGGCGAGGGCGAGGTCTGCGGCACGGCCGTCGAGGCGGCCATGCGGACGACGGTCGTCGTCGACCTGATCAAGGGCGGCGGCCCGGCCTGGCCCCGGCTGGAGAACGACTCGTACCTCATCAGCACGGGCTCGGCGCGGCCCCTGGAGGACGCCTTCCGGATCAGCCAGCACGACCTGGTCGGCTGGACGGGCGAACTGCTGGGCCTCGACCACCTCGACGCGTACCAGCTGGTCAGCCAGGCGGGCCTCGCCCCGGCGGCGAACGTGTGCGATACCAACTACACGATGGTCGCCAAGCTCCCGAAGGCCCTCCTCGGCTCCGCCCAGCCCTACGACGGCCTCCACACCCGCCTTCGCGCGGTGGCCCAGGCCTACCTCCACCACCGCTGACCCGGCCCCCCTGCCGCCTCGCTCGCCGCCCCCCACCGGCGAGCGGGGCACCCCTGCGCCCCCGCGCCTGCGGGGGCGGGGGTTTTTGTGCGCGGGGGGTGGCGGCGCTCAACCTGCGCTCCTGGCAGCGCGGTTGGGCGCGGGGCGGCCGATGATCGAGGCGATCCCCTCCGCCCCTGCGGGCTACGGGTGCGGGGCGCAGACGAGCAGGTAGGGGAGCGCGGGGAGGGCGACCACGCCCAGCCAGGCGGCCAGTCGGCTGCGCCGTCCGCCGCCCGGGCGGGCGAGGCGGCGGATGCGGGTGAGGACCCCGGTGGAGGCGGCGCCCAGGGACTCGCCCGGGGTGGGGTGGGAGCCCGTCGCCAACGTGCAGAGCGCGGAGGCCAGTTCGCCCCGCGAGACCCGCTCCAGCGCCGCGTCGTCCGCCGCCATCTCCAGCAGCAGCGCCACCTCCTCCCGCCCCTGCCGGGCCAGCGGCAGTGGGCCGAGCAGCAGCGCGAAGGTGTCGGCGGGCAGCCGGAACAGGTGGTGCCGCCCTCGGAGGTGGCCGTGCTCGTGGGCGACGGCCGCCGCCAGTTCCCGTTCGTCGAGCAGCCGCAGCGCGCCGCGCGACAGGACGATGCGGGAGCGGCGCCCCGGCAGGCAGTAGACCGTGGGGTGGGCGTGCTCCAGCACCATCGCGCCCCAGCGCCGGTCCCGTACGGCGACCACGTCGAGCAGCGCCCGGTGCCGCCGCCGCAGCCGCCCCGCGCGGGCGCCGACGGCGGCCGTCGCGGCGCCGAGCAGGGCGAAGACGGCCGCCAGTTGCCACCAGTCGTGGGTGTGCGGGAGCAGCGGCCCGGTGGGTTCCAGGTGGGGGAGCAGCCCGGCGAGGCCGGCGGGCTCGTGGGCGAGGGGTTCGAGCGCGTGGTGGACGGCCAGCACCAGGGCGACGGCGAAGGAGCTCATCAGCGCCAGCCACAGCGCGGCGCCGAGCACCGGCCGGGCCTGGAGCCGGGCGGATCCGGCGAGTCGGCGGGGGAGCAGCACACCGGTGACGGTCAGGTGCAGGCCGAGCAGGAGGAGCGTCACCCGCGGCCCCGCGAGACGTCCCGCGATGTCACCTGTTCGAGTGCCGCGCGCAGCGCGCTGGCCTCGTCGCCGCTGATCCGGTCGACGAAGTGGAGCAGCGCCCCGGCCCGGTCGGGTGTGGTCTCCAGCGCCTGGTGCATCAGCTGCGCGGTGTACGCCTCGCGGGTGCAGGTCGGCTCGTACAGCCAGGCTCGCCCGGCCTTGTCGCGCCGCAGCCAGCCCTTGGTGTGCAGGATGTCGGCGACGGTGGTGACGGTGGTGTACGCGACGGGCCGCTGGCGCTGGAGGTCGTCGACGACCTCGCGCACGGTGGCCGGGCGGCCCCACTCCCAGAGCCGGTCCATGATCTCGGCCTCCAGCTCGCCGAACCCGCGCAGTGCCACCCTGTCTCCCTCGCCGTGCGCCGGCGATCCACCCGCCTGCTGAACCCACCGGACCCGCTGATCCGTTGAAGCTGCCCATGGTACGGCGCCGGCCGGGCGCCCGCCCCGGGAACGGGGAGCGGGTGCCCGGCCGAAAGGGGCCGTACGGGGGCGGTCAGGACAGTCGTCGCCCGAGCGCGACGCGGGAGCGGGTGAACAGCGCGGCGAGCAGGCCCGCCACCACCGGCAGGACGAGCACGACCAGCAGCAGCTCCCCCCACGGCGCGGTGATCACGGCGGGCTGCGCACCGAACCCGCCGGCCCGGGACTTGAGCAGCCCCACCGCCGGGATGAACCCGTTGGCGGCGCCCAGCAGCGCCCCGAGCCCGGCGATCAGCGCGCACTGCAGCCCGGCCATGGTGCGCCGGATGCGCGGCGGGGCGCCGACCGCGGCGAGGGTGGCCTGGTCCTGCCGGGAGTCGGCGGCGGCGAGGCCGGTGGCGATGCAGGCCGCGCCGAGCACGACGAGGCCGGCGAAGCCGCTGAGGGCCAGGGTGAGCGCGTCGCCCTTGGGCTGGAAGCCGCGTTCGATGTCCAGCCGTGCGAAGCGGTCGAGCTGGACGGCGGCCGCCTCGGCGCGCTGCTGCGCCTTGAGGTCGGGCGGAGTGGCGGGCTGCCAGACGGCACCGACGGATTGGGTGGCGAGGCCGAGCCTGGGCAGGGCGTCGGGGGCGAGCATCCCCTGGGCGTAGCCGGCGGCGTCCGGGTTCTCGACGACCACCGCGTCGACGGGGATCTCCTGGAGATCCGGCTTGGGGATCTCGCCGGGCTGCAGCGGCGCGCCGCCGCCTCCGCGCATCTGGAGCACGGCCTTGCCGTCCGCGCCGACGAGCCTTCGGTCGAAGACCAGCAACTTGCCGTCCGCCAGGGCCCGTTCGGCCGTCGCGTCGTGCAGGCCGAACTGGTTGCGCAGCACCGTCGCGTCGCCGGAGACGAGGTGCGGCGGGGCGGAGAGGACGTGCAGTCCGGCCGGAGCGGCCTTGAGCTGGACGACGCTGGAGCAGCCCTTGCAGAACTCGTAGACGACCTGCCCGAGGTCCCCGCGCGGCCCGAGCCCGCCGAGCTGCTTCTCCACCTCCGCGCGCACCTGGAGGGCCTGGGGCCCGCTGACGTAGCTGCTGAGCTGGACGGCGCCGTACGGGGCCTGCGGCCGGTAGTCGCGCCGGTTCTCCGCGTCGGTGCTGGTGCTGTAGACGCCGATGGCGACGGCTCCGGCGACGGCGGCCATGACGGCGGCGACGGCGGGCGCGGTGCGCGAGCGGTGCCGGGCGGAGTCGCGCAGGGCGAGCCGGGGGCCGAGCGGCAGGCGCTTGGCGATCCTGCCGAAGAGGGCGACCAGGGCCGGGGTGCAGGCGAGCACGCCGAGTTCGGCGAGGACGGAGCCGCCGAGGACGGTGAGCGTGCGGGCGTCGTAGGTGCTGATCACCGGGCGGTCGTGGGTCAGGGCGCCGGCGCCGTACATCGCGAGGGCGCCGCCGGCGGCGATGAGCAGCACGCCGAGCAGGGTGATCTTCCGGCTGGGGGCGCGGACGGTGTCCCGGTCGGCGAGCCCGGCGGTGACGCTGCGCCGGGCCGCCTGGAGGGCGGGCAGGGCGGCGGCGAGCAGGGCGGTGAGCACGCCGATCCCGGCGATGGCGGCCAACTCCACCGGCGGGACGGCGAAGTGGCCGAAGCGTGCGCCGCCGGCCCGCTCGATCCAGGGCTGCAGGACGGCGACGACGCCGGTGCCGGCGGCCACGCCGATCAGGGCTCCGGTGAGGCCGAGGACGAGTCCTCCGCCGAGGACGACCGCGCCGACGTCCCCGCGTCGTCCGCCGGCCGCGCCGAGCAGCGCGAGCTGGCGGCGGGAGCGGCGGGCGCCGACGGCGAAGGCGGGCCCGGCGAGGAGGGCGACCTCCAGCAGCGCCATGCCGGTGACGGTGGCGACGATGACCCGGGTGCTGTTGCCGATGGCCGGGTCGGAGTAGGTGCGCGAGTCCCGGTAGAAGGGGACGGCCTGCTCGGGCGGCGGGTCGAGCGCGACGGAGCGCGCGGTGAGGGTGTAGCCGTACCTGTTGACCTCCTGGACCTTGGCCCAGTCGATCGCGGCGCCGACCGGGAGCTTGACCAGCCAGGCCCGGTGCCCGCCGCCCGAGCGGTCGGCGGGCCCGGCGGCGGCACCGGAACCGGCCGCGGCCCTGTCGGCGGCCGCGCTCATCGGCTCGATCAACTCGCCCGGCCGAGCGACGAGTTCGGCCCGCCCGAGCTCACCGGGGCGCTCGACGGCGCCGGTGACGGTGAAGGTGGTGCCCTCCAGGCCCTGGACGGTGGTGGTGGCGCCGATCTTGAGGCCGCCGCGCTCCAGGAAGGCCCGGCTGACGGCGACTTCGTGCGCGGCCGAGGGCGCGCGGCCCTCGACGAGGTTCAGCCGTCCGTGCCAGGCGGGGTCGGCGAGGTCGGCCTCGGTGGTGGCGGCGCGCACCAGTCCCTCGGGGGAGGTGGCGCCGGTCTCCGGCCCGGAGCGGGCGGCGATCAGCGTGCTGCCGGGCGGCAGCAGGGAGGTGACCAGCGCGGTCGGGTCGGTGGCGGCCGCTTTGAGCTGCTCGGCGGTGGGCGCGTCCCCGGGCCGGGGCTGGACGACGAAGGAGCCGCCGTCCTCGGCGATGGGCGCCTGCTCGACGGACTGGCCGGGATTGAGCGCGCTGACGTAGGCGTCCGCTCCGCCGACGACGCGCTGGACGCGTTCGCCGGGCGTGAGCTGGCCGCTGCGGTGGACGACGTCGGCGCCGGTGACGCCGAGGACGGGTAGGGCGATCATGGCGACGATCAGGGCGCTGCGGCCCTTGGCGCGCAGCGCGTCGCGGCGGGCGAGGCGCAGGGCGACCCGCCAGGCTCCGAACCTCACCGGTTCACCTCGCCCGTCTCGACGTCGTCGCCGGTCGCGAGGTAGCGCTGGGCGGCGGATTGCCGGGCGAGGCTGCGGTGCCCACGGCTCTCGGTGGCGATCTCGCCGTCGCGCAGGTGCACCACGCGGTCGGCCCAACTGGCGTGCGCGGCCTCGTGGGTGACCATCATGGCGGCGGCCCCGGCGTCGCAGCGGGCGCGCAGCACGGCGAGGACTGACTCGCCGGTGGCGGAGTCGAGCGCGCCGGTGGGCTCGTCGGCGAGGACGAGGCGCCGCTCGCCGATCAGGGCGCGGGCGATGGCCACGCGCTGCTGCTGCCCGCCGGACATGTCCTCCGGGAAGCGGTCGGCGAGCTCGGCGATGCCCAGCTCCTCCAGCGCGGCGACGGCCTCGCGGCGGGCGCGGCGGCCGGGAACCCCGTCGAGTTCGCGCGGCAGGGAGATGTTCTCGGCGGCGGTGAGGGCCGGGATCAGGTTGTAGTCCTGGAAGACGTAGCCGATGGAGCGCCGCCGCAGGTCGGCGAGCCGGCGCCGGCTGAGGCCGCCGAGCGCGACGCCCTCGACGAGCACCTCGCCGTCGCTGGGTGTGTCCAGGCCGCCCGCGAGGGTGAGCAGAGTGGACTTCCCGGAGCCGGACGGGCCCATGACGGCGACGAACTCGCCTGGGTGGACGGACAGTTCGACGCCTCGCAGGGCGTGAACCTCGGCCGCGCCCTTCCCGTGGACCCGGGTGACGGCGGCGAGCCGCAGGACGGGTGCGGTCGGATCGGTGTGGGACATGCCTCCCCCTCGTGAGCTGTTCAGCTGCATATGTCGGTGAACTATATGTCGGTGAACTGTATATGTCGAGGTCGAGCCCATCCAGTCCCGGGATTTGGTCAAGGTTCTACAAAGCTGTCGATGAACGGCCGAAAAGGTGCGCGGGGCCGGTCGCGGCGGGTCTATGCTTTTCGACGTTGAGAAAGGCACCTCGTTCGGTGAGGCGTCTTCACGGACACAGGCCACTGACCCGACGACGTCGAGAGACGCCCAGGTTCAGGACAGATCTTCCCGAGTTAAGGGTTGATCCCAAGTGGCTTCCGGCTCGGACGAGTTGGACACGCCGTGGAGTGCCAAAGCTCTGACGAGTTGGGGTGTACCGGTCCTGCGCGACCGGTGTGCTCCTTGCCGTGTCGTGATGCGGCGCACCGACGGTGCGCCCCCGGCCGGGAGGAGGCGAGAGACATGGACTGCCCTAGTCCGGGCCACAGTTGCCCCTACCCCCGCATGCTCTTGCACACCTCCGGCACGCGGTAACAACCTTCCCTGCGCGTTCAACCGACTGCTCCGCGCTGCGCTCAACCGCGCCCCGAGACAGTCCGTCTGACGATCCGTCATGCCCGTACGGCCGCCGCCGCTCAGCGTCGCCGTGCGGAGCGACGGCGCGCTCGCAGCTCGCAGGGAGGATCGCTGCTGCGTGCCCCCTGCAGCCCCGAACGGGGCAAGGGAGGCCCCGCCATGACCAACGTGATGCTGGACCCGAAGGTCCCCGCCGCGACCGCCACCACCACCGCGACCACCGCACCCGCCGCCACCCCGCGCAGCGCCGTCCTCGACGACGCCCACGTCGGCGACATCAAGGGCGCCCTCGGCACCATCCGCCTCGACGACGACGCGCCCCGCAGCGGCATCTCGGCCCGCTTCAAGACCCTGCTCGCGATCATCGGCCCCGGCCTGATCGTGATGGTCGGCGACAACGACGCCGGCGCCTTCTCCACCTACGGCCAGGCCGGCCAGAACTACGGCACCCAGCTGCTGTGGACCCTGCTCATGCTGGTCCCCGTCCTGTACGTGAACCAGGAGATGGTGCTGCGCCTGGGCGCCGTCACCGGCGTCGGCCACGCGCGCCTGATCCTGGAGCGCTTCGGCAAGTTCTGGGGCGCGTTCAGCGTCATCGACCTGTTCCTCCTCAACGCCCTCACCCTGGTGACGGAGTTCATCGGCGTCACGCTGGCGGCTGGGTACCTGGGCCTGCCCAAGGTCGCCGCCGTGGTCCTGGCGGCGGCGATCATCATCGCCTCGGCCTTCACCGGCTCCTTCCAGCGCTTCGAGCGCGTCGCCGTCGCCCTCTGCGCGGGCTCGCTGCTGCTGGTGCCGATCTACTTCATGGTCCACCCCAAGACCTCGCAGATGGCCCACGACTTCGTGACGCCGCAGATGCCCGGCGGCTCCGGCCAGCTCGCCGCCGTCATGATGGTCATCATCTCGATCGTCGGCACCACCGTCGCCCCGTGGCAGCTGTTCTTCCAGCAGTCGTACGTCATCGACAAGCGGATCACCCCGCGTTTCATGAAGTACGAGAAGATCGACCTGTGGATCGGGATCGTCGTGGTCATCGTCGGCGCCGCCGCGATGATCGGCTTCACCGCTGCGGCCTTCGCCGGGACCGACGGGTTCGGCCAGTTCTCCGACGCGTCCGCGCTGGCCAAGGGCATCGAGGACAAGGCGGGCCGCCTGGCCGGCGTCCTGTTCGCCATCGCCCTGCTGGACGCCTCGATCATCGGCGCCTTCGCCGTCTCGCTCTCCACGGCGTACGCGATCGGCGACGTCTTCGGGATCAAGCACTCGCTGCACCGCGGTGTGAAGGGCGCGAAGGGCTTCTACGCGGTCTACGCCGGCCTGGTGGTCGCGGCCGCCGCCATCACCCTGGTGTCCACCGCGTACACCCAGGGCCTGATGACGCAGTTCGTCCAGGTCCTCGCCGGGGTGCTGCTGCCCTCCGCGACCGTCTTCCTGCTGCTGCTCTGCAACGACAAGGCCGTCCTCGGCCCCTGGGTCAACGGCCCGAAGACCAACGCCTTCACCTCCGCAGTGGTCGGCGTGCTGGTGATGCTCTCGCTGATCCTCACCGCCGCCGTGGTCTGGCCGGACATCTCCTCCGACTCGATCCTGGCGATCATGGCGGGCTGCGGAGTCGCCGGGGTCCTGGTCGCCGGGTACTTCTTCCTCGCGGGCCGCAAGGGCACCAAGGAGGACATCGACCGCACCGGCCGCGAGAACTGGCGGATGCCCCCGCTGGAGACCCTCGGCAGGCCGGTCATGTCCACCGCCCGCAAGGTCGGCATGGGCGCCCTGCGCGCCTACCTGCTCCTCGCGATGGTCATGGTCATCATCAAGGTCGTCCAGACCGCCCTGAACCACTGAGCCGCTCGCACCCCGTACGGACGGGCGGCGAGCAGGGGCTCGCCGCCCGTCCGTCCGTATTCCCCGCGTTCCCTTCCTCTCCGTGAAGGAGGTGCCGTCGTGCACACCCTGACCACCGTCGAGTTCCTGGTCCGTCTGGCCACCGGCGTCGCCTGCGGCGCGCTGATCGGTGTCGAGCGCCAGTGGCGGGCCCGCATGGCCGGCCTGCGCACCAACGCCCTGGTCGCGGCCGGGGCCACCCTGTTCGTCCTGTACAGCGAGGCCGTCGGCGACACCGGCAGCCCCACCCGCGTCGCCTCGTACGTCGTCTCCGGCATCGGCTTCCTCGGCGGTGGCGTCATCCTGCGCGACGGCGCCGGCGTGCGGGGCCTCAACACGGCCGCCACGCTGTGGTGTTCGGCCGCCGTCGGGGTGCTGGCCGCCTCCGGCAAGCTGGAGCTGGCGATCCTGGGCACCCTCGCCGTGCTCGCCGTCCACCTGGTGCTGCGCCCGGCCGGGCGGCTGCTCGACCGGTCCCCGCAGTCCGGCACCGACCCGGACTCCAACTCCCGTGCCATCGTGCACCTGGAGTGCGACCGCAAGTCCGAGACCCACATCCGCGCGCTGCTCCTCCAGGCCCTCGCCGCCTCCGGCCTCGCTCCGACCGGGCTGCGCGCCCGCCGCACCGACGCCGGGGACGCGACCAACCTGCGGGCCACCGTCTCCATCGCCGGGCAGGTCACGCCCGCGCTGGAGCAGGTCGTCACCCGGCTCTCCCTGGAGCCGGGCGTGCGGGACCTCCACTGGCACCTGGAGGGCGAGGAGGACGACTCCGGCAACGAGGCGCTGGCCTGACGAGGCGGGGGAGTAAGGTCGCGAAGCCGGACCACCACCAGGGGAGAGCGATGCTGACACCCGATCCCGACCACGGCCCGCTCGTGCCGATGCTGCTGGTGCTGACCGTCGTCACCGGGGTGGTCGACGCCGTCAGCTACCTCGAACTCGGCCACGTCTTCGTCGCCAACATGACCGGCAACGTGGTGTTCCTCGGCTTCGCCCTGGCCGGCGCGGCGGGCCTGTCCGCCACGGCCTCGCTGGCCGCGCTCGCCGCGTTCCTCCTCGGCGCCCTGGCCGGCGGGCACCTCGCCCGCCGGCTCCCGGACCACCGGGGGCGGCTGCTCACCGTCGCCGTCGCCGCCCAGGCGCTGCTCGTCGCCGCGGCCACCGTCCTGGCGGCGGTGGCCGGCCACGAGGCGGAGGGCGCCCGCTACACGCTGATCGGGCTGCTCGGCTTCGCCATGGGCGGGCAGAACGCGGTGGTCCGCACCCTCAAGGTGCCGGACCTGACCACCACCGTGCTCACCATGACCATCACGGCCCTCGCCGCCGACCGCACCGGCGCGCGCCGACTGGCCTCCACCGTCTGGATGTTCGCGGGCGCGCTGCTCGGCGCCCTGCTGGTCCTGCACACCAACGTGCCGGTCGCCCTCGGCCTGGCGCTCGTCCTGCTGGCGGCCGTCGCCGCCGTGACCCACGTGGCCTCCCGCCCGCACCTGCCCCAGGCCTGGACGGCTCCGCGCTGAGTTCTCAGTCCTCGCTGTGGTGGCTGGCCCGGCCCGACCAGAGGGGTTCGTGCCGCGCCCAACTCGCCGTCCAGGCGCGGTCCGCGCGCCGGGCGAGGGCCTGGAGGCGCAGTCGCAGCGCGAGGGCGATCAGGGCGACGGCGCACAGGAAGGCGCCGGTGCCGATGCAGGCCGCGCCGACGGCGAGGGCGGGCCGGTCGATCGGGGCGGAGGCGGGGTTGCCCGCCCGGTCGACCCAGATCGGCAGCAGCGTGCCGCCCAGCACCTGGCGCGGCGCGTCGACGGTGCCGGTGTGCGGGGTGCCCGCCGGGTACGACCAGCTGGCCGAGACCGGCACCCGGGTGTTGTAGCCGCTGAAGCGGCCGCCGGCCGCGCCGTGGTCGGGGGAGTCGAGCACGAGGGCGTCGACCTGGTGCAGCCCGCCCTGGGTGCGGTCGGCCTGCGCCGCGCTCGTACGGAAGGACAGCAGTGCGCCGCCGGTGGAGAGGGTGACGGCGAGGACGGCGCCGAGGAGGGCGAACAGCCAGGCGCGGGAGCGGGAGCGGTCGAGGGGGCGGACGAGCGGTTCGTGCCGGGCACCGAAGGCCCGCCTCAGCCGTCGGCCGATTCGCCGCGGCGGCGACGCGGGCCTGGCCGGGCGGGGTGTGCTGGACACGTCGAGGGCTCCTCAAGGGTGCGTGGGCGTACGGCTGTTCGTTACGCAATCTCCACCTGATGCTCCCTCGACCGCGCCCCGCGCACAAGAGTGACGGGGGCTCCCGCTGCCGCCCGACGACTTATTCGCTCGGGCTATACACTCGGTATGTACTCCGGGTGTATGGTCCTCTCATGAGTGTTCCTCTGACCCTGTTGGGGCTGCTGGAGCGGGAGCCGAGCCACGGCTACGACCTCAAGCGCGACTACGACGCCTTCTTCGGCCGGGGAAAGCCCCTCCCCTACGGCCAGGTGTACTCGACCCTCGGCCGACTGGCCCGGGACGGCAAGGTGATGGCGGGCGAGGCGGAACCCGGCGACGGCCCGGACCGCAAGCGCTACGTGATCACCGAGACCGGCGCCACCGAGTTCGAGACCTGGCTCACCGAACCCGTCGCCCCCGAACCCACGCTCCAGTCCATCCTGTTCACCAAGGTCGTCCTGGCCCTGATGCTCGGCCGCGACGCCCAGGAGTACCTGGACACCCAGCGCTCCGCCCACCTGCGCCGCATGCGCGAGCTCACCGAACTGCGCCGCACCGGCCCGCTGGTGGACGCCCTGCTCGCCGACCACGGCCTGTTCCACCTGGACGCCGACCTGCGGTGGATCGACCTGACCGCCGCCCGACTCGACGCGCTCGCCACGGAGGTGCGCTCATGACCACGGTGATAGAGGCCCGGGACCTCTCGCTCTCCTTCGGCGAGACGCCCGCACTGCGCGGCGCCAGCCTGTCCGCCGAGGCGGGCGAGGTGCTCGCCATCATGGGGGCCAGCGGCTCCGGCAAGTCCACCCTGTTGCACTGCCTGGCCGGCATCCTGGTGCCCGACGCGGGCGAGGTGCTGTTCAACGGGCAGCGCATCGACACCCTGCCCGAGGCGAAGCGCAGCGCCTTACGCCGTGACAGGTTCGGCTTCGTCTTCCAGTTCGGCCAGCTCGTACCGGAGTTGACGGCCGAGGAGAACGTGGCCCTGCCGCTGCTGCTCAACGGCGTGCGCCGTTCCGCGGCCCTCGCCGAGGCCCGGCCCTGGTTCGCCCGGCTCGGCCTGGACGGCATGGGCGGGCGCCGCTCCGGCGAGCTGTCCGGCGGCCAGGCGCAGCGCGTGGCGCTGGCCCGCGGGCTGGTGGCCCGCCCGCAGGTGCTGTTCGCCGACGAGCCGACCGGCGCGCTGGACTCGCTGACCGGCGAGCACGTGATGGAGCTGATGGTCGGCGCGGCCCGCGAGCAGGGCACCACCGTCGTCCTCGTCACCCACGAGGCCCGGGTCGCCGCCTACGCGGACCGCGAGGCGGTCGTGCGCGACGGCCAGGCCCGTACGCTCTCGGCCGGATCGGTGGCGTCGTGATCCCCTTCGCCCTGCGCCTGGCCGTCAGCGGCGGCCGGGAGGCGCTGGCCCGGCTGGCCACCATCACGGCGGCGGTGGCGATCGGCGTCGGCCTGCTGCTGTCCACCTTCTCCAGCGTCAACGCGATCGACAAGGTCAACGCCCGTCAGGCGTGGATGAACACGGGTGCCCAGGCCGCGACCACGACCGCGAACGACGGCGCGGACAAGCTGTGGTGGGAAGCGCGGATGGACTACTACGACGGGAAGAACCTCTTCCAGGTCGAGGCCGCGCCCACCGGGCCCGCCGCTCCCGTGCCGCCCGGCCTGGCCAAGCTGCCGGCCCCGGGGGAGTACTACGCCTCGCCCGCGCTGCAGAAGCTCATGGGCTCCGTTCCGGCCGCCCAGCTGGCGGAGCGCTTCCCGGGCCACCTGGCGGGCACCATCGGGGACGTGGCGCTGCCCTCCCCGGACAGCCTCTCGATCGTCATCGGCGGCACGGTGGACGAGGTGCGCGCGCTGCCCGAAGCGGTGGCCGTGAGCAGCATCACCACCACGAAGCCGCAGGACTGCGAGCACGCCTGCTTCGGCGCCGGCGTCAACGGCGACGCCATGGTCCTGATCCTCACCGTGGTGGCCGGGGCGCTGTTCTTCCCGGTGCTGATCTTCATCGGCACCGCCACCCGCCTGTCCGCCGCCGCCCGGGAGCAGCGCTTCGCCGCGATGCGGCTGGTCGGGGCGACGCCGGGGCAGATCTCGGTGGTCGCGGCGGTGGAGTCCACGGTCGCGGCGGGGGTCGGGACGGCGGCCGGGTTCCTGCTCTACCTCGCGCTGCGGCCCCTGGTCGCGGACGTGCCGTTCACCGGCCAGCGGTTCTACCTCGACGACCTCGGCGTCGGCGCGCTCCAGGCGGTCGCGGTCGCGCTGGGCGTGCCGCTGGCGGCCGCGCTGTCCGCCCGGCTGGCGCTGCGCCGGGTGGTGATCTCCCCGCTCGGGGTGTCGCGCCGGGTGACGCCCAAGCCGCCGCGCGCCTGGCGGCTGATCCCGCTGGCGGCGGGCCTGGGGGAGCTGGGCTGGCTCGTCGGCCACCACCCGAGCACGACGAACGGCCAGTCGCTGGGCTTCCTGAGCGGGTTCGTGCTGGTGATGCTCGGCCTGGTGATCGCCGGGCCGTGGCTGACGATGGCAACCGCCCGGCTCGTCGCCCGGCGGACGAGCCGCCCGGCCTCGCTGATCGCCATGCGGCGGCTCGCGGACGACCCGAAGGCGGGCTTCCGCTCGGTGGCGGGCCTGGTGCTGGCACTGTTCGTGACCGCGGCGACGGTCGGCATCATCGGCACGATCAACAGCGAGCGGGGCGCGAGCCTGAGCGGCGACCAGATGGTGCGCAAGTCGGTCGTGGACGCCTCGATGACCGGGTGGGGCGACGGCTCCGACAGCGGGAGCAGCGCGGGCACCATCCCCTCGGTCTCCGCCGACGTGGTGGCGAAGGCCCGGGCCGTCCCCGGCTTCCAGGGGCTGGCGCTGGTCCACGAGAACCCGGCGGGCCTGGGCGCGGTGGCGCACGGCGCGCGCAGGCTCGTCCCCGCCCTGGTGAGCTGCTCGGACCTCGCGCAGGTCCCGGTGGTCGGCACGTGCGAGCCCGGAGCCGCCGTCGCGGCCGTCGACCGCTACCAGTTCGTCGACCTGCAGTCCGGCGCGGGGAAGGTGTGGCCGAGCGTGCCGATCTCGGCCGAGGAGGTCGACAGGCTGCCGGTACGGGCGTTGTACGCGACCACGGACGGCTCCACCCCGGCGATGGAGCGGCTGCGGACCCTGTTCTCCCGCACCTACCCCACGCACGAGGCCCGGATGGCCGACGACTGGGCCTCCGCCGGGCAGCAACGGCTGCAGGGCTGGCGCCAGTTGGCGAACGTCGTGCTGCTGACCACCCTGCCCATCGCCGGGTGCAGCCTCGCGGTGAGCGTCGTCGCCGGGCTTTCGGACCGCCGCCGCCCGTTCGCGATGCTGAGACTGACCGGGGCGCCGCTGCAACTGCTGCGCCGGGTCGTCGGACTGGAGAGTGCGGTGCCCCTGCTGGTGGTCTCGGCGATCTCGATCGGGGCGGGCTTCGCCTCGGCGGCGATGTTCCTCAAGTCGCAGATGAAGTACGACCTGGCCTCGCCGGGCGCGGTGTACTACGGGCTGACGGCCTTCGGGATCGTCGCCTCGCTGGGGATCATCGCCTCGACCCTGCCGCTGCTGCGGCGGATCACCGGGCCGGAGGCGGCCCGGAACGGCTGACCCGCCGGCTGTCCCGTCGCCCGCTTCTCAGGGGGCGACGGGATAGCCGTGCGTGTCGGCCCGGAGCGGCGGGCGCAGCTGCGGCAGCCAGCTGCCGAGCACCAGGGCGGACGGGTAGAACATCGGCTGCGGCAGCGCCTCCACCGCGACGCGCTCCCAGCCCGCGCAGGCGTGCGGCTCGGTGACGTACGCCTGCGCCAGGCTCGGCGGGGCGAGCACGGCGGCGGTGAGCCGGGGCCGTCCGAGGTCGTGGTCCAGGTGCACCGCCAGGACCCGCATCCCCTCGGCGGGCAGCACGATGCCCGTCTCCTCGGCGAGTTCGCGCGCCGCCGTCTCCTCGAAGGACTCGCCCGGGTCGACCTTGCCGCCGGGCAGGCTCCAGGTGGGCGGTTCGCCGGGGGTGGTGCGGCGGCCGATCAGCACCCGGCCGTCCCCGGTGGGGACGATGACCCCGGCGCCGAGCATCGGTGCGGTGATCGGTGCCGTCATCGGGGTCGGTGCCGTCATCGGGGCCGGGGTCGGTGTTGGAGCCGGTTCCGGGGTCGGTGCGGTCGTCAACTCGCGTTCTCCTTGCGGGCGGTGGTTACCAGTTGGCGCGCTCGTAGTCCTTGAGGAAGCAGCCGTACAGGTCCTCGCCGGCCTCGCCGCGCACGATCGGGTCGTACACCCGGGCCGCGCCGTCGACCAGGTCGAGCGGGGCGTGGAAGCCCTCGTCGGCCAGGCGCATCTTGTCCGGGTGCGGGCGCTCGTCGGTGATCCAGCCGGTGTCGACGGCGGTCATCAGGATGCCGTCGCTCTGGAACATCTCCACCGCGCTGGTGCGGGTGAGCATGTTGAGCGCTGCCTTGGCCATGTTGGTGTGCGGGTGGCCGGCGCCCTTGTAGCCGCGCGAGAAGACGCCCTCCATCGCGGACACGTTGACCACGTACTTGCGGCGGGACTTCGAGGCGGCCATGGCCGGGCGCAGGCGGCTGATGAGGATGAACGGCGCGGTGGAGTTGCAGAGCTGGACCTCCAGCAGCTCGACCGGGCCGACCTCGTTGACGGTCTGCACCCAGCTGTTGGTGTCCGCGAGGTCGGGCACCAGGCCGCCGGCGTCGATCGCGGTGCCGGCCGCGATCCGGGCCGGGGTCGCGGAGCCGGTGACCAGGGCGAGGGAGGTGACGTCCTCGGCGGCCAGGCGCTGGGCCTCGACGCCCGCCTGGTGGGGGAGCGCGGGCAGGTCGACGCTGCCGCTGCCGAAGCGGCCGATGGTGGTGGACTGCGGCAGCTCGCCGGCCGGCAGCGGGGCGGACTCGGCGTTGACCAGCTCGCGGTAGGACTCCGGCGGGCGGCGCACCGTCTGCGCGGCGTTGTTGATCAGGATGTCCAGCGGGCCGTCCGCGGCGACCTCGTCGGCCAGGGCCAGCACCTGGGCCGGGTCGCGCAGGTCGATGCCGACGATTTTGAGGCGGTGCAGCCACTGCTCGCTGTCCGGCATCGCCTTGAAGCGGCGGATGGCGTCGTTGGGGAACCGGGTGGTGATGGTGGTGTGGGCGCCGTCGCGCAGCAGCATCAGCGCGATGTACATCCCGATCTTCGCCCGGCCGCCGGTGAGCAGCGCGCGCTTGCCCGTGAGGTCCGCGCGGGCGTCGCGGCGGGTGCGGTTCTTGACCGCGCAGTTCTGGCAGAGGTTGTGGTAGAACGCGTCGACCTCGACGTAGCGCTGCTTGCAGGTGTAGCAGGAGCGCGGCCGCTCCAGGATCCCGGCGATCTCGGTGGTGGTGACGGTGGTCAGGCCGAAGGCGCCGGCCGTCTCGTCATCGATCCGGGTCGGGGCGCCGGTGGCCGTGCGGGCGGTGACCTCGCGGTCGTTGGCCGTCTTGCGGGCCCGGGTCTCCTGGCGGCGGCGCTGCTTCAGCGTGCGGAAGACGCCGCCGACGGCCTGGCGCACGGTGATCGCGTCCGGGTGGTCCACGTGCAGCTGGTCCAGCTCCGCGAGCACCTCCAGACAGAGCTTGAGGCGCTCGGGGTCGAGGCCGGGGCCGTAGTCGACCTCCTCGCCCTGCTCGATGCCGTTGTCCTGCCCGCTGTCCTGCTGGATGTCCACGCCGCTGTCCACGCCCGCTGCCGCTTTCCCACTCGCCTCGCCGTTACCGCGTGAATGCTACGGGAGCGGGCCCGGCCGGGGCGAAAGCCAGGGTGTTTGGATGATCATCCAAGTCTACGCGCGGAGCATTGATCACGGTTTGTGGGCAGCGCCAGCAATCGTCCTCGAACTGGCATTTGCCCCGAGCCTCCCGGAGAATCGAACGCTGGGTGCGGGCCGCCCGAGTGCGCCCTGACGGCATCGCCGCAAGACCGCACCCGAGGTGTATCCCCCAAGCCAGAGAGCCCCCTTCATGCGCTTCCTGAACGACCTCAAGCCCTCGTACGACTTGACGTACGACGACGTCTTCATGGTCCCCAGCCGCTCCGCCGTGGGCTCCCGGCAGGGCGTCGACCTGTCCTCCAATGACGGCACCGGCACCACCATCCCCCTGGTCGTCGCCAACATGACCGCCATCGCCGGCCGCCGGATGGCCGAGACCGTCGCCCGCCGCGGCGGCCTGGTCGCCATCCCGCAGGACATCCCCACCGAGGTCATCGCCGAGGTCGTCTCCTGGGTCAAGCGCCGCCACCTCGTGTTCGACACCCCCATCACGCTCGCCCCGGGCGCCACCGTCGCCGAGGCGCTCTCGCTGCTGCCCAAGCGGGCCCACGGCGCGCTCGTGGTCGTCGAGGACGGCAAGCCGGTCGGCGTCGTCACCGACTCCGACTGCCAGGGCGTGGACCGCTTCACCAGCCTGGCCGACATCATGTCCCGCGACCTGCTGCTCCTGGAGGAGGACGTCGAGCCGCGGGTCGCCTTCGACAAGCTCACCGAGGCCCACCGCCGGCTCGCCCCCGTGGTGGACGGCGAGGGCCGCCTCGTCGGCCTGCTCACCCGCAAGGGCGCGCTGCGCGCCACCCTGTACACCCCGGCCGTCGACGCGGCGGGCAAGCTGCGGATCGCCGCCACCGTCGGCATCAACGGCGACGTCGCGGGCAAGGCCAAGGCGCTGGTCGAGGCCGGCGCGGACGTGCTGGTCGTGGACACCGCGCACGGCCACCAGGAGTCGATGATCAACGCGCTGCGCGCCGTGCGCGGCCTGGACCCCCAGGTCCCGATCGTCGCGGGCAACGTCGTCTCCGCCGCCGGCGTGCGCGACCTCGTCGAGGCGGGCGCGGACATCCTCAAGGTCGGCGTCGGCCCCGGCGCCATGTGCACCACCCGCATGATGACCGGCGTCGGCAGGCCCCAGTTCTCCGCCGTCCTGGAGTGCGCCGCCGAGGCCCGCAGCCTCGGCAAGCACGTCTGGGCCGACGGCGGCGTGCGCCACCCGCGCGACGTCGCCATGGCGCTGGCCGCCGGCGCCTCCAACGTGATGGTCGGCTCCTGGTTCGCCGGGACGTACGAGTCCCCGGGCGACCTCCAGACCGCCGCCGACGGCCGCCAGTACAAGGAGAGCTTCGGCATGGCCTCGGCCCGCGCGGTCAGCAACCGCACCGCCCAGGACTCCTCCTACGACCGCGCCCGCAAGGCCCTGTTCGAGGAGGGCATCTCCCACTCCCGGATGTTCCTCGACCCGGCCCGCCCGGGCGTCGAGGACCTGATCGACTCGATCATCGCCGGTGTCCGCAGCTCCTGCACCTACGCGGGCGCCAGCACGCTGGAGGAGTTCCAGGAGAAGGCCATCGTCGGCGTCCAGAGCGCCGCCGGCTACGCCGAGGGCAAGCCGCTCCACTCCAGCTGGGCCTGACCGGCCACCCCGCCGGGAACGGCGGGGGCGACGGCGCCCGACGTCCTGCGTCGGGCGCCGTCGCCGTGCCTGGGCGCCGGATCGCCGGACCCTGGACGGGCGGGCGGGCAGGGCTTCGCCGGCTCCTGGCTGCTGCTCGGACCGCGTAGCCCGCGCCGCGTCTCGCCCGCTCGCTACGTGGCGATGGTGCGCGCAGCCACAGCCACAGCCTCACCGCCCGCAGGCGCGGGCGACGCGCACTGAGCCGTCGGCCCGTGCGGGCCGCGTCGCTCGGTACTGCGATCTGCCCACGCTCCCGCCGTCGTCCGCGCCGCGCCCTGCCTGCGGCCCGCCCGTGCGCGGAGCCGTGCGCAGCGGCGGCCTCGCCGCCTGCTCAGCCCGGCACCTGGCTCGCCACGTCCGCGAGGCGGAGCGCCGGCTCGCCGGCCGTTGGCCCGCTCGGCTGCGGCACCCCCGCCACTCCCACCGCCTCCGCCGCGAGCGGGAGGAGCAGGGCGCGGCCGAGCAGGGCGGCCGTGGTGTCCAGCATCCCGGCGAAGGCGCGGGCCGCTGCGGGCAGGGTGCGCAGGTCCCACAGGGTCCGGGCGGCGGCCCAGGCCGCCTCGCGGGCGGCCTGCACGGACCAGGTGCCGAGCAGGTGGGTGAGCGGTTCGGCGTGGTCCAGCAGGTCCGGGCCGGGGAGCAGTTGCTCCCGGACGGCGGCCTCCGTGTCGGCCAGCAGGTCGTTGATCCGGTGATAGTCCTCCTCCAGGTCGGCCGGGGTGCAGCCCCGGTGGTGGCAGGTGTCGACGACGGCGAGCGGCAGGTCGTGCTGGATGTGGGCGCTCATTCCGGCCAGCCCGAACTGCAGCGGGTGCACCCCCGGGTGGGTGCGCAGGTCGAACAGGGGGCGCCAGCAGGCGGGCGGCTCCTGCCCGGCCGCGTCGGCGGCCACGGCGAGCAGGTACCGCCCGGCGAACACCACGTCCAGCTCGGCGATCGCCGGCGGGTCGGCGAAGTACCCGCCGCCGAGGTGGTCGCGGACGGCCTCCGTCACCGTGAGGTAGAGCCGGTTGAAGACCGCCACGCCGTCCGCCCGCGGCAGGCCCTCTCCGATCCCGCGCAGCCGGTCGACCACCTCCTCGACCGTGCCCGGTCCACCCGCCGCCACCGTCGCTCCGGGCATGCGCCACCCTCCGATGTCGATCGTGCACTGATCGCATCATCGTGACAGCGCCCGCCGGTGCGAGCGGCGCACGGCACCACCGCCGTCGAGGTGATGCCGTCAGCCCAGCTCGTACTCCAGGACGAAGGTGTGGGCACCGGACTCGTCGATGCTCAGGTGGAACTCCCCGGTGATCCCGGCCAGCTCGCCCGCACCCGTGCCCGGGACCACGCGTATCGTCGTGCCGGAGGCGTCCCAGGCCGCGTGCTGGAGCACGAACGAGCCCTTGCGCCCGTCCAGTTCACCCGTCACGTGCTCCACCGCCACGTACGAGGCCGGAGCGCCGTCGGGCCCGCCGACCGACAGCATCCGCACCTCGCTCGTGCCGCTCAGCGCGCCCGTGAACACCTTGGCGATGCTGATCCGGCCGAAGGAGGCGCCCTCGCGCTCCTCCGCCTCCACCTGCTCGAACGTGGTCAGCTCGAACGACCCAGCAGCCTTGAACCCCATGGCACCGTCCCCTCGTCAGCCGTGTACGACCGTTTCTCGATCGTGCTCGGGACGCTAGCAGCCACCACTGACAATCGGCCCCCCGGTCGCGACCACTAGGCTGGGCCGGGAGATGAGACGCAAGAGCCGCCGCCCGGCCTCCCCCCTCCCGCAGCGCAACGGCGTGGACCCGGTGCACCTGAGGCTGCCCCTCGAAGGCCCGTGGCCGACCGTGCGGGCGTACCTCGTCGAGCGGCTCCCGACCGTCGGCGCCGAGCGCGTCGACGCGGCGCTGCGCGAGCGGGAGATCGTCGGCGAGCACGGCCCCGTCGCCCCGGAGGAGCCGTTCCGCCCCGGCGCGCACCTGTGGTTCTACCGCGACCTCCCCGAGGAGGCGCACGTCCCGTTCGAGCTGACCGTGCTCCACCGCGACGACCACCTCGTCGTCGTCGACAAGCCGCACTTCCTCGCCACCACCCCGCGCGGCCGCCACGTCACCGAGACGGCGCTCTCCCGGCTGCGCCACACCCTCGACCTGCCCGCCCTCAGCCCCGCGCACCGCCTGGACCGCCTCACCGCCGGCCTGGCCATGTTCGTGGTGCGCCCCGAGGACCGCGGCGCCTACCAGACCCTGTTCCGCGACCGCCTGGTCCGCAAGGAGTACCGCGCGGTCGCCGCGTACGACCCGGCGGTCGAGCTGCCGCGCACCGTCCGCAGCCACATCGTCAAGGAGCGCGGGGTGATCGCCGCCCGCGAGGTCGACGCGCCGCCGAACAGCGAGAGCCGGATCGACCTGCTGGAGCACCGCGACGGCCTCGGCCGCTACCGCCTGCGCCCCCTCAGCGGCCGCACCCACCAGCTGCGCCTGCACATGTGCGGCCTCGGCCTGCCCATCCTCGGCGATCCGGTGTACCCCGTGGTGCTGCCCGAGCCCGCCCCGGACGACTTCCGCCGCCCGCTGCAACTGCTCGCCTCCTCCCTCGAGTTCACCGACCCGCTGACCGGCCGCGAGCGCCGCTTCGAGACCGCCCGCACCTTGCGGGCCTGGGCGGACCCGGAGGGCTGGGCCGACGGTGGCGGGGCCGGGGCCCCGTCCTAGGCCGTCCCGCCGATCTAGGGCGAACGGACCAAGCGCCCCCGGGCCCGTGGCCGATCCGGGGCCCGCCCGGGCGGGGCGATCGTGGGGGCATGAACCGAGAAGCACTCCACAGCGCCCCCGCCCCCGTCGCCCTGGTCACGGGCGCCTCCCGGGGCCTCGGCCGGGCGCTCGCGCAGACCCTCGCCGAGGACGGCTGGCAGCTGGTGATCACCGCCCGCGGCGAGGCCGAACTCGCTCTCGCGGAGGCCGAACTGGCCGCCGTCACCACCGTCCTCGCCCTGCCCGGCTCGATCGTCGACGACGACCACCGGGCCCGGCTGGCCGAGGCCTCCGAGCGGCTCGGCGGCGCCGCCCTGCTGGTGAACAACGCCGGTACGCTCAACGGCGCCGCCGCGCCCGGCTCCGAACCCCTGCCCCGCCTGGCCGAGTTCCCGCTGCCGGACCTGCTGGAGACCTTCGAGGTCAACGCCCTCGCCCCGATCGCCCTCACACAGCTCCTCCTGCCCCAACTGCGCGCCCACCGGGGCGCCGTGCTCAACATCAGCTCGGACGCGGCCGTGGTGCCGTACCTCGGCTGGGGCGGCTACGGCGCGAGCAAGGCGGCGCTGGACCAGGCGAGCGCCGTACTCGCCCGCGAGGAGGAGGAGTTGCGGGTGTGGGCGGTCGACCCGGGCAGCATGCGCACCCGGATGCTCCAGGAGGCCAGCCCGGGCGAGGACATCTCCGGCGAGCCGCTGCCGGAGCAGGTCGCCCCCGTCCTGCTCGGACTGGTGCACGGGCGCGCCGCCTCCGGCCGCTACCGCGCCGAGGACCTCGCCGCCGTCGCGTCCGGGGGCGGGAGGTGACCACGATCGACGTCGGCCTCGGCCTCGGGCCCGAGTTCACCGTCCCGCCCGAACTCTCCGCCCGCGCACCGGCGGAGGCCCGAGGCGGCTCGCGCGACGGCGTGCGGATGCTGGTCGGCCGCCGGGAACCCGGCCCGGCCGGACGCCGCGTCGAGCACCGCCGCTTCTCCGACCTGCCCGAAGTGCTGCGCCCGGGGGACCTGTTGGTGGTCAACAACTCGGCCACCCTCCCCGCCGCGCTCCCCGGCCGCCTGCCCGACGGCACGCCGGTCGCGCTGCACCTGTCCTCCGCCCAGCCGGACGGACTCGGCACCCACCTGGTCGAGTTGCGCCGCGTGGAGCCCGGCCGGGCCCCCGCCTACTACCCGCCCGAGGCCACCCCGGCCCGCCCCGGACTGCGGATCTCGCTGCCCGCCGGCGGCGCCGCCGTCCTGACCGCCCCCTTCACCGCCCGTCTCTGGCACGCCGAACTCGCCCTGCCCGCACCCCTGTTGCGCTACCTCGCGCAGCACGGCAAGGCGATCCGCTACGGCTACGTGGACCGGGACTGGCCCATCGAGGCGTACCGGACGGCCTTCGCGACCGTCCCCGGCAGCAGCGAAATGCCCAGCGCCGCCCGCCCGTTCACCTCCGAGACGGTGGCCCGCCTGGCCGGCCGGGGCGTGCTCCTCGCCCCCGTCACCCTGCACACCGGCGTGGCCTCGCCCGAGGCGCACGAGGCGCCGTACGCCGAGCGCTTCCACGTCCCGGCCGCCACGGCCCGCCTCCTCGGCCACGTCCGCTCCGGCGGCGGCCGGGTGATCGCGGTGGGCACCACCGTGGTCCGCGCCCTGGAGTCGGCCGCCGCGCCGGACGGGACGGTCCAGGAGGCGGACGGCTGGACGGAGTTGGTGGTCACTCCCGAGCGCGGCGTCCGCGCCGTCGACGGACTGCTCACCGGCTGGCACGAGCCGCGCGCCTCGCACCTGCTGATGCTCGCCGCCGTCGCCGGGCGCCCCCTGCTCGCGGACTGCTACCGCGAGGCCGTCCAACACCGCTACCTGTGGCACGAGTTCGGGGACGTGAACCTGCTGCTGCCGGACTGACGGGCTCAGCCCACGGTGACGTAGGCGGCCAGCTCGCTTCCGTCGCCGCCGGGGCCCGACAGGCCGACGAACTCGTTCAGCAGGACGGGCGCCAGATGCGGGTCCTGGAGGCTCCTGCTCCCGGTGGCGGCGTCGAGGGTGGCGGCGCCGTTGGCCGTCCGCCCGTAGATCCGGCCGTGCCAGACGGCGGTGATGACCGGCATCGGCTCGCGCGGGGCCTTGTCCTGCGAGGTCCACAGCACCTTGCCGGTCACGGGGTCGAGAGCGAACGCCGAGGTGTCACCGGTGGTTTCGGCGCCGGCGCCGCAGACGACGGTCTTCAGCTCGTCGTAGCGGCAGGTGTACGCGGGGCCGCCGGAGAAGTCGTACTCCTGCCAGCCGGTGGCGGCGTTGACGAGCAGGCCGATGTTCCTGCCCGAGCCCGGGGACCGGCTCTGGACGATCATCCGGTCCGGCCCGGCCGGTGTCACCTTGGCATCGGAGAAGTCGCCGGAGCTCCAGAGGAGTTGTCCCCTCTCCAGTCCGAGCGCGGTGAGTGTCCTGCGGCGCGGGCCTCCCGCCGGGTCGTCCGCCGGGTCGTCCGTCGGCTCGAGGACGATGACCTGGCCCCCGCCGGTCGGGCCCCCGACGTACGCCGCCCCGGTGGCGCCGCTGTGGGACCAGAGCGGTACGCGGTTCCAGAGGTTCACGGCGAGGACGACGCTGTGCTCCGCGTCCGAGGCGGTCACCACGGCCGTGTCGTCGTGCACGCCGAGCAGGGTGAACGAGGCGTCGGGGTCGTAGAGTTCGGGCAGGTCAACGGTGAACGACCAGGATGTCCGACCGGTGAGACTGTTCATCGCGGTGAACTCGACCACGCTGTGCGCCCGGGAGCCGTCCTGCCCCGCGGCCCGGGCCAGGCAGGTCTCGAGGACCACGTTGCCGGTGATGAACGTGACGAAGGCCGGGGTGGTGCCGACGGCTCCGGGACGGTCGGCCCCGGCGGTGCCCACCGGGTGTCCGTCGACAAGGCTGACCATGCGCAGGCTGCCCGGGCCCGCGACATAGGCGTACCACCCGTGGAGCAGTGTGGTGCCGGTCCTGGCGTCCGCCGGAAGCCGCACCGGCCGGTCCGTCGCGTGGAAGGCCAGCGGGGGGTCGTGCCGCACCAGGGGGAGGGGCCCCGGAGGCAGGGTGTAGCGCGTGGCGTCGTCCTTCGGTCGGTCTTCGCCCGTGCAGGCCGTGGCGAGCAGCGTCGCGGCGGCGACGGCCGCCACTCGCGCCCACCGTGCGCGCGTCCTCATTCCCGACCCCCCGGTTGCCGAACTCCACACCCCCTGGGGTGGGTTGGAAAGAATAGCGGGGGGAGGCGAACGGCCGGTGTCAGGCGGCGGTCGATCCCGGGGGCAGCTCCAGCTCGAACCAGACGACCTTGCCGTCCCGGGTGCGCCGGCTGCCCCAGCGGTGGGCCAGTTCGTTGACCAGGTGGATGCCGCGCCCGCCCTCGTCCTCGGTGCGGGCGCGCCGCATCCGGGGCACCTCGCTCTCCCGGTCCGCGACCTCGACGGTGAGCGTCCGGTTGCAGAACAGCCGTAGCTGCGTGGGCGATCCGGCGTGCACCAGGGCGTTGGTGATCAGCTCGCTGGTCAGCAGCTCGGCCCAGTCGGCGAGGGCTCCGAGGCCCCAGGACTCCAGCGTCTCGCGGGTGAAGCGGCGCGAGTGGGCGACCATCGCGCGGTCGTCCGTGAGCGGCAGCGAGGCGATCCGGTCGGCGCCCGAGGGGCGGACCTGGGCCATGATGACGGCGATGTCGTCCTCGCTGGTGGGGCCGGTCAGGCGGGTCAGGACGGCGTCGCAGGTCTGCTCCAGGCTGCGGCGGCGGTCGGCCACGGTGCGGCAGAGCAGGCGCAGGCCCTCGTCGATGTCGTGGCCCCGGCGCTCGACCAGGCCGTCCGTGTAGAGCGTGAGGATCGCCTCCTCGGGGAGCGTGAACTCGGCGCTGTCGAACGGGACTCCGCCCACGCCGAGCGGCGCCCCGGGCGGCAGCTCGACCAGCTCCGCGTGGCCCTCGGTGTCGGCGACCACGGGCGGCAGGTGGCCCGCGCAGGCGGCGGTGCAGCTGCGGTCCGCCGGGTCGTACACCACGCAGACGCAGGTGGCGAACTGCCCTTCGCCCAGCGCCGTCGTGGCCTCGTCCAGCCGGTACATCACCCGTGCCGGGTCCAGGTCCAGGGTGATCAAGGTCCGGGCGACGGTGCGCAGTTGGCCCATCGTCGCGGCGGCGCGGATGCCGTGGCCCATCACGTCGCCGACGATCAGCGCGACCCGCCCGGCGGCCAGCGGAACCACGTCGAACCAGTCCCCGCCCACCTCGCTGACCACGCTGCTGGGCAGGTAGCGGTAGGCGATCTCCAGCCCGAGCGTGCGGTGGATCTCCTGCGGCAGCAGGCTGCGTTGGAGGGTCAGCGCGGTGTCGCGCTCGCGGCGGTACAGCCGCGCGTTGTCGATCGCCAGCGCCGTCCGAGCGGCCAACTCCTCGGCCAGCGACCGGTCGTCCTGGCCGAACGGCTCCGGGTTGCGCGTACGGATGAACTCCGCGCCGCCCAGCACGAGTCCGCGCGCGACCAGCGGCACCATCAGGTACGAGTGCACCCCGGCCGCCAGAGCGGGCTGGACGCGGTCGGGGGAGGCGGCGATCCGGCTCATCTCCGCCTCCGTGACCCGGGAGAAGAGGATCGACCGGCCGGTGCGCAGGCTCTGGGCGTACACCTGCGCGGACTGCGAGGCCTCGCCGACCTGGTCGGCGGCCCCGGTCATCACGCCGTCCGTGCCGTCCGTTCCGCCTGTGCCGTCGCCGTCCTCCTCGTCGCCCAACTCGCCCACCGCCACGGCCCGCATCAGCACCGGGCCGTCCGCCGGGACGGGCCCGGGCTCCTCGCCGCCGAGCACCGCGTCGCGCAGGTCCACCGTGACGAAGTCGGCGAAGCGCGGGATCACCACCTGCACCAACTCCCGCGCGGTGCGGTGCAGATCGAGCGTGGTGCCGATCCGGGCGGTCGCCTCGTTCAGCAGCGACAGCCGCTGCTGCGCGGCCCGGGCCTCGTCCAGGGCGCGCTGCCGCGCGTCGGCCGCGTCGCGCTCGCGGGTGAACAGCAGCGCGTTGTCGATGGACACCGCCGCCCGCACCGCCAACTCCCCGGCCAGAGCGAGATCTTCGTCGACGTACGGCCGGTCGAGGACCGTGCGGTAGAAGCCCGCCACACCGATCGGGGTGCCGCGCGCGATCAGCGGGACGACCATGAACGAGCGCACGTTCTGCTCCCGTACGGCGGCCGTGCGCACCGGGTCGTCGGCGAACCAGGCCATCCCCTCCTCGTCCATCCGTGGCACCAGCACCGGCTGCCGGTGCTCCAGGCACCACGCGTAGGGCGAACCGGGCAGGAAGCGGTGCACCCCGCCGAGCCGGGCGATCGGCGACAGGGTCGAGCCGTGTACGGAGTGGAAGGCCATCCGCCGCAGCAGCGCGGAGCCGTCCGTGGGGGCCGCCGTCGTGCGCTCGCCGCGCACCAGCTCCTCCAGGATCTCCACCACCACCGTGTCCGCCAGTCGGGGAGTCGCCACCTCGGCCAACTCCTGGGCGGTGCGGTCGATTTCGAGGGTAGTGCCGATCCGGGTGGAGGCGACGTTGACCAGAGCGAGCCGCTCCTGCGCCGCCTTCGCCTCGCGCAGCGCCTGCTGCCGGGCGAGGACGGTCTGGTGCTGGCGCAGGTACAGCCGGGCGTTGTCGAGGGCGACGGCCGCGCGGGAGGCCAGCTCGTCGCCGAGCGTGATGTCGGCCTCCGCGAAGGACTCCCGCGAGCCGCGCCGTGAGTACACCAGCATGCCGAGGGTGGTGCCGCGCGCGACCAGCGGCGTGATCCGCACCGAGCGCGGCCGGTCGCCCAGGTAGGCGCGCCTGCGGCTCTCGCTGATGCCGTCGCTCAGCATCGGCAGCTCCCAGGACGGCACCACCACCGTCCGCCCGGCGGCCAGCGCCCGGGCGTACGGGGAGTCGGACGGCAGCTCGTAGAGCGCGTCCACCGGCAGCGCCTCCGCCGGGTAGAGGGGGTCGGCGGTGGCCAGCGCGAGGCGGCGCACCAGCAGCGGGGCCTGCGGCCCGGGCGCCTCGACGGTGCGGCCGGCGACCAGCGCCTCCAGGGCGAACACCCCGCTCACGTCCGCGACTTGGGGCACCATGGCGTCGGCCAGCTCGCGGGCGGTCTGGTGCAGGTCCAGGGTGGTGCCGATCGAGGCCGTGGCGTCCACCAGCAGGGACAGGCGCTCCTGCGCCCGGGCGGCGCGGGCGTCCGCGCGGAACCGCTCGGTGATGTCGACGACCGTCGCGCTCACCCCGAGCACCCGGCCGCCCGGGTCCTCCAGCCGGAAGTACGAGGCGGACCAGGCGCGTTCGCGGTGCGGGTCGTTCGGCGTGCGGCCGTGCGCACGGGCGTCCAGCACGGGCACGCCGCTGGCCAGCACCTCCCGCATCACCTGCTCGGCCTCGGCGCCGTTGATCCCCGGCAGCAGCTCGGTCAGCCGGTGGCCCAGATGCCGCTCCACCGGCAGGCCGTTCGCCCGGGCCAGGGCCTCGTTCAGCCGGACGAAGCGCAGCTCGCCGTCGAACACGCCCATGCCGACCGGGGACTGGGTGAAGAACCCGTCCAGCACCGCCAGGTCCGACTGGATGCGGCGCAGCGTCGTCACCTCGGCGGCGACGGCCAGCACCAGCGGCCCGCCGGCCGTCGGCGGGGGGATCGGATGTGTACGGAACTCCAACTGCACGGCGTGGCCGTCCCGGTGGCGCACCGGGAACACTCCCGACCACGGCCGGCCGGCCAGGATCTGCCCGAACAGCCGCAGCACCTCGGGCCGCTGCTCGTCGGAGGCCAGCAGCTGTGCGGCCTTCGCCCCGACGGCCTGCTCCGCACCGTAGCCGAGCAGTGCCTCGGCGTCGTCGCTCCAGTGCAGGATACGTCCGTCGGCGCCCAGCAGGGCCGTGGCGATCGGGACCATCAGCAGGGCGTCCTGCTGCGGTTCGTCCCGGTGCTGCACGTCGTCGTCCACGTCGTCCACCCTGGCCCGAGAACCGTACGGAGATCGTTCCGACCAGCCCTGCCATCTTCGCACGGGCCCGGCGTCAGGGCAGGGGCACGAGCTGCTCCAGGTAGCAGACCTGGTCCTCGGGCGGCTCGCTCCAGAAGGACCGCACCCGGTACCGGCCGGGCGGCAGCTCGACGGTCAGGTACTCGCCGCTCTCGACGATGCGCGGGCCCTCGTACACGGAGTCGGCGAGCAGGTACCGTCCGGCGTCCAGCTCGACCACCGGCCCGTCCTCCCAGCAGCCCTCGCGCAGCGCCTGCTCCACGAGCGGCAGCAGGACCTCGGCGGGCTCCAGCCCGATGTGGATCGGCCGCACGAACACCCGCTCCCGCGCCAGCCAGGTCACGGGCAGTGGTTCCTCCGCCAACGTCAGCGTCTCGCCACCGCCGGGCAAGGGGCACCGCTCCACGGACTCCCCGTCGGTCTCGAACGCCTCCTCACCCGTCCACTCGCCGACCGCCGCCTCCGGGCACAGCACGTACCGCCCCGAATCCGTACAGTCCAACCACTCCACCATGTCGGCATCCTCCCACGTCAGGGGGGTGCACCCGCGCGAGCAGAGAGGGGCGCGCGGGAAGTCGACCAGGTCGACTTCCCGCGTTGGGGCACATCTTGTTCCGGTGCTGATGCGGCGCCGCAGTCAACTCGTGGATTCAAGGGCAAAAGTTGGCCCCCAGAGTGTGGGGAGGCATCAGGGCCGCCTCCCCACCGCGAGATCTCGTAGGCCGCTCGGCGCAGGAGCAGGGCGCGTGACGGAGTGTCGCTAGGGGGCTGCGGCGACCGCGGCGCGGCAGTGGGTGAGGAGGCGGCGCAGGGTGTCACGGTCGGTGGGGGTGAGGGCGTCGTACATGCGCTGCTCGATGGCCCCGGCGGCGGTGTCCGCGAGGTCGGTCACGCGGCGGCCTTCCTCGGAGAGCCGGTTGGGGCGGGTGTTGCGGTTCCAGTCGTCCTGCTCGCGGACGACGAGGCCCTTGGCTTCGAGGGTCTTCAGCGTGGCCGCCGAGGCCTGGGGGGTGACGAGGCAGGCCCGGGCGATGCCCGCGCCGGTGATGCCGGGGTTGTCGCGCAGGGCGAGGAGGGCGGCGTACTGGGCGACGGTGAGGCCCAGGGGTCGCAGGGCCTCGGTTTTCGCGGCCATGAACGCGACCTCGGTGGCCTTGATGTCGTAGCCGAGCCGCTCGTTCGTCGTCAGTGCCATGGCCCGATTCTACGGCCCTTGAATGTCATCAAGCTCTTGATAGTCTTCAAGGTATGAATACTTCGACCGCATTGGTGACAGGCGCCGCCTCCGGACTCGGGCGCGAGATCGCCCTCGACCTGGCCCGGCGCGGCCGGCGCCTGGTGCTGCCCGTTCGTACGGCGTCGCGGGCGGACGAGCTGGTGGCGGCGTCGCGGGCGATGGGTGCGCCCGCGCCGGTGGTGGTGGAGTGCGACCTGTCCGACCGCGAGGCGGTTCGCCGGATGTGCCGGGCGGTCGCGGCGGAGGGTCCGTTGGACCTCGTGGTGAACAACGCGGCGGCCGGCGGCGGGGTCGACCCCACGCGCAGGGAGGCCAACGGCGCGGGCATCGAGCTGCGGATGGCGGTGAACGCGATCACCCCGCACCTGATCGCGAGGGAACTGCGCGGCGCGCTGACGGAGGCGGGGCGGGTGGTCCAGGTGGGGAGCATGGGGCAGGTGCCGCTCGACCTGGACGATCTGAACTACGAGCGGGGCGGCTACGACGGGATCCGGGCGTACTGCCGCAGCAAGGTCGCGCTGGTGATGTCCGCGATCGAGCTGGCGGGGGAGGGCGTGCCGGTGAACGTGGTGCATCCGGCGCGGGAGATGCCGACGCCCATGGTGATCGAGGCGGGATTCCCGATCGCCTCGACGCTGGACGACGGGACGCTGGCGGTCCTGCGGGTGGCCCTGGATTCGGAGCTCGCCGGTGTGCGCGGCGCCTACTTCCACCGCTTCGACCGTACGGACCCCCACGAGCAGGCGCTGGAAGCCGATGCCCGACGTCGCGTGGTGGCCTGGATCGAGAAGCACACGCCCTGAGAGCGGCGAGGCGCAGGAAGTCGGCCGGGCCGACTTCCTGCGCGTCAGCGGGTCGCCGGGGCCTGGACCGGTTCCGGGGCGGGGGTGGGGGCTGGGGCGCGGAGCGTGAGGGCGAGAGTGACGAGGGTGCCGAGGAGGCAGGCGGCCGCCGCGACCAGGACGGCGCGGTCGGCGCCCGCCGCGAGGGTGGCCGGGGCGGTGCCGGGGCGGGTGGCGCCGGCGACGGCGATGGTGAGGGCGACCCCGAGGGCCGAGCCGATGTAGCGGGCGGTGTTGTTGGCGCCCGAGCCCATGGCCGCCCGGTGCGGCGGCACGCTGCTCACCGCGAGCCGGGCGAGGGCCGCGTTGAGGACGCCGCTGCCGACGCCCGCCACCATCAGCCCCGGTGCCAGCCGGAGCCAGGTGGAGTCGGGGTGGAGCCCGTACAGCGCGGCTTCGCCGAGGCCGCAGAGGAGCAGCCCGAGCGCGAGTTGGACGGCGGCCGACAGGCGCCCGGCCAGCCGGCGGGCCTGGAGCGCGGAGACGACGGAGAGCCCCGACCAGAGCGCGAGCACCCCGCCGACCGCCGGGCCGGAGAGCCCGAGGACGCCCTGCAGCAGCGTGGGCAGGTAGCTCATGAAGCCGACCAGTGCGATGCCGTTGAACAGGGCCCCGCCGGTCGCGGCGAGGAAGCCGCGGTCGCGGAAGAGGGCGAGGTCCAGCATCGGCTCGCGCACCTTCGCCTCGACCACCGCGAACGCCGCCAGCAGCAGCACCCCGCCCGCCAGCAGCGCGGCGACCACCGGCCGGGCCCAGCCGTCGCGGCCCTCGGCCAGGCCCGCGATCAGGGCGGAGGTGCCGGCGGCGAGTGTCAGGACGCCGTACGGGTCGAGGGCGCGCGGCCGGTCGGCCCGGGACTCGGTGAGGAGGGCGGTCGCGCAGGCCGTCACGGCGGCGGAGGCCAGCGCGAGGCCGGCGCCGACGGCGCGCCAGCCCGCCCACTGCTGGACGAGCGCGCCGTACACCGGCCCCACCGCGATGCCGAGGCCGATCGCCGCGCCCCACACCCCCAGCGCCCGCACCCGGGCGGGGCCCGGCGGGTGGGCGTGGCTGATCAGGCCGAGCGCGGGGGCGAGGATCGCGGCCGAGGCGGCGCCGAGGAGGACCCGGGAGGCGAGGTAGACGGCGCCGCCGGGGGCGAGCGCGCCGAGGGCCTGGGAGGCGGCGACCAGCAGGGTGCCGAGGGTGAAGACCCGCTTGCGGCCGTGGTCGTCGGCGGCGCTGCCCGCGGTGAGCAGGAGCGCGGAGATGCCGACCAGGGTGCCGGTGAGTATCCAGGTGCGCCCGGTGGCGCCGAGGTGGGCGGCTTCGGCGGTGGCGGCCAGGGCGGCGGTGGGCGCGGTGTAGGCGACGGTGACCAGGGCGGTCGCGGCCGAGGTGACGGCCAGCGTGGCGCCGGGCCGTAAGGGAGAGGTGGCGGGGGGCATGGGTGTTCCCTCCGGACGGCAGACCTGTCGGTCTGGTGAATGAACCTTCTTCTCGGACGGCACGCTACCACCGTCGGTTCGTTCATTGAACCCATCGCGGCGAGTGGACTACCCTGGCCCGCATGGCCCTCGGAATCGACTACGAATCTCAGGACTGCAGCCTGGCCCGCGCCCTGGAGGTGGTCGGCGAGCGCTGGAGCCTGCTGATCGTCCGCGACGCCTTCTACGGCGTGCAGCGCTTCAACGACTTCCTCATCCACCTCGGCATCCCGCGGGCCGTCCTCACCGCGCGCCTCGGCGCCCTCGTCGAGGCCGGGGTGCTGCGCCGGGAGCCGTACCAGCAGGCGCCGCTGCGCCACGGATACCTGCTCACCGAAACGGGGCTCGAACTCTGGAGCCCGCTCTACCAGTTGAGCCGCTGGGGCGCCCGGCACGCGATGGAGGACGGGCCGTACCACCTGTTCGCCCACGCCGCCTGCGGCACCGACCTGGACCAGCTCGGCGTCTGCCCGCGCTGCGGCGGCACGCCGGTGGCGCCCACCGGGATCGACATGCGCCCCAACCCCTCCCGGGCCGCCGGCCGCCGGGACGACCCGGTCTCGCGCGCCATCGCCCGCCCGCACCGGCTGCTGGAACCGGTCGCCTCGGCGGCGGTCTGAGGCCCGGCCAGGGGGGCGGCCCGGGGAACGGCCCGGGGAACGGCCCGGCAAGCGGCCAGGGAAACGGCGGAGCCGCCGACGGGTGCGCACCCGCCGACGGCTCCGGAGCGGCTCAGGAGCGGCTCAGGAGTGGAACCGCACCTCCGGGTCGGCCGCGCTCGGCCCGTCGAGCAGCGGCTGGTCGATGCCCTTCAACTGCTGGTCGAAGAAGGCCACCACGTACTGCCGGGTGAGGTCCACCCCGCGCCGGGCGGTCATGGTGGTGTCCGGGCCCTGCGGGATGCCGAGCTTCTCCATGAAGAGCGGCAGGTCGGTGAAGCTGCCGTGGTTGGCGCCGTCGAAGATCAGCCAGCGCTTCCAGCCGTCGAGCTTCGGCCAGTCCTCCCGCCAACTGTCGTCCTCGCCGCCGCCCTTCTGTCCGTGCGAGATCATCAGGACGGGCTTGCCGCCGATGCCGCTGTCGGGCACCCGGTAGTCGAGGGTGCCGTCCAGGTCCGCCCCGGCCCGGATGCGGTCGTCGGTGAGCAGCGCCGGGACGATGGCCGCGCCGCCCGCCGAGTGGCCGGCCATGCCGATGCGGTCGCGGTCGATGAGGCGGGCGTAGCGCCAGGCGGGGTGGGGGCGGTCGGTGAGTTGGTCGATGACGAAGGAGACGTCCGTCGCCCGGCTGGCGTCCAGCGCCTTCCAGGCCGCCGGGTCCGTGAACGTGTCGCACACCACGCAGGGGAGCGTGCGCCCGTCGGGGAAGGTGGTCCCGGTGTTCTCGTAGGTGTGGTCGACCAGCGCGACGACGTACCCGTGGCTGGTCAACTCCTCGGCCAGGCTGGTGATCTCGGTGCGCGGCGCGGTGAAGCCGGGGGAGAGGACGACCAGCGGGTAGTGCCCGCCGAACGGGCGCGCGCCGGTCTCCGACCACGTCCGGGCACCGGTGACGGCCTCGGTCGGGATGTGGTTGCCGGGCAGCTTGCCGTCCAGGAGGGCGCGGGCGGCGCCGGGGGTCATGTACGGCGCGGGCGTGCCGGTGCCCGCGTGCGCGGGGTAGTACATGGACACCATCAGCTGGCGCGGACCGGAGGACGGGACCCACGGGTCCGTCCGGTCCTGGTCGACGAGGTGCAGGACCTCCTGCCCGACGGCGAACGGCCCGGTCGGGCGCGGGAGTTCGATCCGGTCGGACGGGGCGGGGGCGGAGGCGGCCGTCAGGGTGGCGGCGGGCGCGGCCAGGGCCGGCGAGGCGGCGACCACGGTCAGGGGAAGCGCGAGCAGCAGGGCCGCAGTGGCGGCGGTGGTGCGGATTCGGCTCATGGGACCGACGGTAGGTGGAGGTCACCGGAGTTGACGTCCACTCGGAGACGTACCGGCCCCCTGCGGGGCGCCGCCCGGACGCCCCTAGGGGGCCGGTCGCGCGGCGGTCAGTCGAGCGCCTCCAGGATCGTCGCGTTGGCCAGGCCGCCGGCCTCGCACATGGCCTGCAGCCCGAACCGCCCGCCCCGGCGCCGGAGTTCGTGGACCAGGGTGGTCATCAGCCGGGTGCCGCTGGCGCCCAGCGGGTGGCCCAGGGCGATGGCGCCCCCGTTGACGTTGAGCCGGGCCGGATCGGCGCCCGTCTCCTGGAGCCAGGCGAGCACGACGCTGGCGAAGGCCTCGTTGATCTCGAACAGGTCGATGTCGGCGAGGGAGAGGCCGGAGCGGCGCAGCACCTTCTCCGTGGCGGGCAGCACGCCGGTGAGCATCAGCAGCGGGTCCGAGCCGGTGACCGCGAAGGAGTGCAGCCGTGCCAGCGGGCGCAGACCGAGCTTCGCGGCGGTCTTGCTGCTGGTGATCAGCACGGCGGAGGCGCCGTCGTTGATCGGGCTGCTGTTGCCGGCCGTCACCGACCAGTCGATCTGCGGGAAGCGCTCCGCGAACGCCGGGTCGGCGAAGGACGGGCGCAGGCCCGCGAGCACCTCGGGCGTGGTCGCCGGGCGCACCGACTCGTCCGTGGTGACCAGCCCGCCGGGCGTGGCCACCGGGACCAGTTCCTGCGCGAACCGGCCCTCCGCGTGCGCCCGCGCCGCCTTGAGGTGCGAGCCGGTCGCGAACTCGTCCATCGCCTCCCGGGAGACCGACCACTTGGCGGCGATCAGCTCGGCGCTGACGCCCTGCGGGACGAGCCCGCCCGGGTACCGCGCCGAGACGGACTCGCCGAACGGGTCCGCCCCCGCGGGCACGTTGGACCACATCGGCACCCGGCTCATCGACTCGATCCCGCAGGCCACCACCATGTCGTACGCGCCGGACATGACGCCCTGCGCGGCGAAGTGGACGGCCTGCTGGGACGAGCCGCACTGCCGGTCGACGGTGGTCGCCGGGACGGACTCCGGCAGCCCCGCCGCCAGCCACGCGTAGCGGGCGGTGTTCATCGCCTGCTCGGCGACCTGGTCGACGCAGCCGGCGATCACGTCGTCGACCAGGGCCGGGTCGATGCGGCTGCGGTCGACCAGCGCCCGCAGGGTGCGGCCGAGCAGCTCCACCGGGTGGACGGAGGAGAGCGAGCCTCCCGGCTTGCCCTTGCCGATCGGGGTGCGGACGGCTTCGACGATCACGGCGTCGCGCATGGCGGGCCGCCTTTCCTGTGAGGGTAGGTTGGAAAAGCGGACTCACTATAGGACTAGTGGGTTCGGAAATCCAACCCTCTAGGCGTTGTCGGTGGTTCCGTGCGCCCTCACCTCCTCCAGGAACTCGGCCGCCGCCCGGGCGTTGGGCACGGCGAAGCACAGCGGCAGGCCGGCCGAGCCCGTCCGGATCTCCAACTCGCCGGGGCCCGTGGCGCGGGCCGACCGCACCTCGGCCCACCGGAACGCCTCCGTCACGGCCGGCGGGCGTGAAGGGCGGTGGACCAGGCCGCTCGTCGTCACCGTCAGCCGCCCCCGGGCGAACCGGACGCACCCCTCCTCGCGCAGCGCCCGGTGCAGGCCCGCCCGCAGGGTGGGGGCGAGGCGCTCGTCCACCTCCCGGAGCAGCCCGTCCAGGCCGTGCACCCGCGCGAGGCGGACCGGCTCGTCGACGCCGACGAGCCATATTCGGGCGTGCTCGCTGGCCTCCACGGCGCCCCACGGGAGCGGGCGCTCACGGTTCGCGGGCCCGACCAGGACCAGCCCGCCCTCGTGCAGCCGCACGGCCCGCAGGCCCGGCCCGCGCCGCAGGCGCCCGTACGCCCCTGCCGCCGCGAGGGCCCCGGCGGCGACGACGGGGGCGGGCCACCACTGCCCGGCCGCCAGGCACACCGCGACCGCGACGATCGCCGCACCCGCGCCCGCCCAGGCCGCCAGCCACCGGGGGACCGGCCGGAACCCCCGATACACCCGCACCACCCGCCCGAGCGCCCCCACCACCTCGGGCGACCCCACCGGCCCGACCAGCCGCGGCCACGCACCGCCACTGCGCACCACCGAAGCCGACCACACCACGGCCACGCCGCCCACCTCCTTTCTCACGCATGTTCACAACCGGAGCCCCGATTGCCACGTGCCCAGCATCGACGCTCGGGCGCCCCCGGGAACAGTGCCAATCGACACCCTCTGGCCCGGATCGGGCCGGGATTACCTGCCGATCGGCACATCCGCGTGAGGGGGGGAGAGGTGGGGGCCGCCTCGCGAGAGCGGAGGGGTGCGAAGGCGGAGGGGTGCGAGAACGGAGAGAGCTGCTCAGACGGGCGCTCGGTACAGGTCGGTACAGGGGTGTGTCGAGTAACGACCCGAGCGCGACCGCCACCGCCCCCCGACGGGCTCAGGCCGCCGTCTGCAGCCGCCGCAGCAGCGCCGTGGCCGCCGCGTCCGGCGGGCGGTGGGTGTTGACCAGCGTCACGACGCCGACCGACTTGCCCGGGTCGAAGGCGATGAAGGCGCGGAACCCCGCCGTCCCGCCGTTGTGCCAGATCTGCAGGTGCCCGCCCTGCTGGGTGTGGAGGCGGTGCCCGAGCCAGCCGAGGTGCGTCCAGGCGAACGGGTTGACCCGGTGGCGGGTCTCCCGGGTGAGCGCGATCGCGGCGGACAGCGGCGCCTCCGGGGCGTGCTCGGCGGCGAGTTGGGCCTGGAGCAGCACGGCCAGGTCCGCGGCGGTGGACCGCAGCCCGCCCGCGCCCGGGAGGACGGCGGAGTGCCGCGGCGCCACCGGACGGCCCCGGAACCCGTGCCCGTCGGCGACGGAGCGGCCCGCTCCGACCCGTACTCCGGTGTCCGTGAGCCCGAGCGGCCCGCACACCTCCTGCTCCACCGCCTCCTCGTACCCGGTGCCCGCCCGGCGGGCGAGGGCGAGGCCGAGGAGCCCGGCGCCGAGGCCGGAGTAGCGGAACCCGCGCCCGGGGACGGACCGCAGCCGCGTTCGGCCGAGCCGCTCCAGCGCCGAGGTGGCGGCGCAGCCCCCGCGCCGGGAGCGCCAGCCGGCGGTGCTCTTCGGCAGGCCCGACGAGTGCGTGGCCAACTGCCGCAGCGTGACGGCCTGTCCGCCCCGGCTGGGCACCGCGACGTCCCCGCCGAGCGCGTCGGCCAGGGGCTCGTCCAGGCTCACCGTGCCGTCGAGGGAGAGCCGCGCGAGGAGCAGCGAGGTGAACACCTTGGTGACGGACCCGATCTCGAACACCGTGTGCGGGCCCGGCACTTCACCGCCCCGCCCGGTCCGCCCGGCGCCCCGGATCTCCACCTGCCCGTCCGCGAGTCCGGCGACCACCGCGCCGACGTGCTGCTGGGCGAGCCGGTCGGCGGTCGTCTGCACCAGGTCGGCGAGTTCATCCATGCCGCGAGCCTAGGGCGTGTCTTTCGGATCACGCCAGGCGGGCGCCGCCGGGGCACGCACCTCGCCGGCTTCTCGTCAGTCGCCGATGCTCCGCATGGACTCCCTCCTCGGCGCCGCCGATGCACGCACCCCAACGACGCCCGCTGATCCGACGTGATCCGAAAGACACGCCCTAGACCGAGCCCTCCTCGACCCCGTCGGCCGGTCCACCCCGCAGCAGCGCCGCCCGCAGCCGCGCCGCGACGGCGGCCGCCTGTGCCTCGTCGGGGTAGCGGCTGCGCGGCCAGAAGAACCCGCGCAGCCCGTCCTTGGGATTGCGCGGCACCACGTGCACGTGCAGGTGCGGGACGGACTGGCTGATCCGGTTGTTCGCCGCGACGAAGCTGCCCGCCGCGCCGAGCCCCTCCTCCACGGCCGCCGCCACCCGCTGCACGCACCGGAAGAACGGGCCCACCTCGGCGGCGGGCAGGTCGGCCAGGGTGCGGTGGTGGTCGCGCGGCACGACCAGCACGTGGCCGGGGAACAGCGGCCGGCGGTCCAGGAAGGCGACGGCCGCCTCCGCCTCCAGTACCAGGTGCGCGGGCTCCGTACCGGCCACCACCGCGCAGAACACGCAGTCCATCGGTCCCATCCGACCATTGAAACCACCCGCGCCCGCGCCCGGCATCCCCGCAAACCCCCACCGCCCGGATCTCACCCGGACGGGCCGCGCCCGGGTGCGCCCGCCCCGCCGTCGGGCGCACCGTGGCCCACAGGGGGCCGACGATCCCAGGAGGTGCCGCGATGGCGGGCAAGTTCGAGGTCTACGAGGATTCCGCGGGCAAGTACCGGTACCGGCTCAAGGCGGGCAACGGCGAGATCGTCGCCACCGGCCAGGGCTACTCGAGCAAGGACGCCGCCCACAAGGGCGTCGATGCGGTCAAGCGCGCGGCCGCCGACGCCTCCGTCATCGACCTCCCCAGAGCCGCGTAGCGGACAGGCGCGCTCGCGCAGGCCCCGAGCGCACTCACTCGTACCGGTACAGCAGCGCCTCCCGCTCCGCCTGCTCGATCATCCCGATCGTCAGCGAGTCGTCCCGCAGGTGCGACAGCGTGACCGCCGCCGAGCTGGGCTGGGCGTCCTTCGCGAGCCAGTTCTCCGGCTTCCACGCGGAGCCGCGCAGGAACGCCTTGGGGCAGTGCGCGTACACCTCCTCCACGCCGACCACGATCGCGCTGCGCGGCGGCTTGCCCACCGCGGTGAGCCGCCGCAGCAGCTCGGGGTCGGTGCTGACGCAGGCGCGCCCGTTGACCCGCAGCGTGGTGTCCCGGCCGGGGACGACGAAGAGCAGCCCGACGCGGCCGTTCTCCAGCACGTTGTGCAGGGTGTCCAGCCGCTTGTTGCCGGTGGCGTCGGGGATGGCGAGGGTCCGGTCGTCGAGCACCGAGACCAGCCCGGCGGGGCCGCCGCGCGGGGAGACGTCGCAGCGCCCGGCGGCGTCGGAGCTGGCGACGAACACCATCGAGGCGCAGGCGATCAGCCGCTTGGCCACGTCGTGCAGCCGGTCGACCTCCTTGCGGCGCGCGTGCTCGCCCGGCTGCTCGTACACCTCGCGCAGCTGCTCGGCGCCGGTGAGCGCGCCGGCGGAGAGCGCGGCGAACAGTCCGCCGGGGAGGGCCGGGGCGGAGGTTGACGGAGCGGCAGGTTCCGGTATGAGGGTCATACCGCGAATGTACGCGCGCATGGACGGGAGCCCCCAGGGGGCGGTACCCGCCCACCGGCTCCGAAGCCCTGCGGCCACCCTCCGTGAAATCCCGGCCGAACCCCTCCCCACCAGCGGTTTTACGCTGATAATGGGGGCCAGGGACTCCACGGGAGGTGGTGGTCGTGATCATCAGGATCTGGGCCGGGCAGGTCGTCGTCGGCCGCCTGGAGGAGTTCTGCGCGCACCTGGCCAGCCAGGTGATCCCGCAGCTCGGACGGACGGAGGGCTGCCTCGGCGGCGAGCTGTTGCGCTCGGTCACCGAGGACGGCCACCGGGTGCTCGTGCTCAGCCGCTGGCGGGACGAGGACGCCCTGCGCGGCTACGCCGGGCCGATGTGGCGGATCCGGCCGGTCTGGTCGGAGGGGGAGCTGAGCTACCTCGCGCACCCGCCGGAGGTCACCCACTTCACCCAGGTCGCGACCCCCGCCGCCCCCGCCACGGCCTGAGAGGGGGCGGCGCAGCCCGTCGGAGGGGCGGCGCACCCCGCCGCCCATTCCCGCTCCCCGCGTGAAACAGCCCACACACCGGGGCCCTCCCTGAGCCCTCGCGGCGCGTGGCACAATGACGAGCAACAGCAGTGACGTTCAGCGCACTCCGGGGTCGGTGAAAATCCGAACCGGCGGTTACAGTCCGCGACCCGTCCGCAGCCAGCGGCCGGTTGACCAGGTGAAATTCCTGGACCGACGGTTAAAGTCCGGATGGGAGGCGTGCGCGGGCGGACGAAGAGCAGTATCCGTGGTTTTCCGCTCGGAAATCGGTTGAAAGCGACCGGAATCCATCAGGAAGGCCTTGGAAAGGTGAGCACCGGGAGTCCGACCTCCCGGGCCGGGAGAGCGATCCCCCGGCGGCCCGCGGCACCCCGGAGACGGGTACGGCCGAAGGCCCGCGCACCGGTGCCCGTCCGTGTCATCTCCCTCTGCCGCCCCGGAGTCCGCGCCCCAAGCGCGAGGAGACCCGGGTGTTCACCGGCATCATCGAAGAGCTCGGCGAGGTCGTGTCGATCGAGGAGATCGGCGACTCCTCGCGAATCCGCCTGCGTGGCCCGGTGGTCTGTACGGACGCGCACCACGGCGACTCCATCGCGGTCAACGGCGTCTGCCTGACCGTCGTCGACACCCCCGACGAACTGGCAGCCGCCACCGGCGAGTTCAGCGCCGATGTGATGGCCGAGACGCTCCACCGCTCCAGCCTGGGCGAGTTGAAGCCCGGCTCCGCCGTCAACCTGGAGCGCGCCATGGCGCTCGGCGCCCGGCTCGGCGGCCACCTGGTGCAGGGTCATGTCGACGCCACCGGGCGGCTGTTGAGCCGCGAGCCCGGCGAGCGCGACGCCGAGGGCAACCTGCGCTGGGAGGTGCTGCGCTTCTCGCTGCCGGAGAGCATCTCCCGCTACCTGGTGGAGAAGGGCTCGATCACCGTCGACGGCATCAGCCTCACCGTGGTCGAGGCGGCCCTGGACAGCTTCACCGTCAGCCTCATCCCGGCCACCCTCGCGCTGACCACGCTCGGCGCGAAGACCGTCGGCGAGAGCGTCAACCTGGAGGTGGACGTCCTCGCCAAGTACGTGGAGCGCCTGCTCCAGGCCGGCACCCTGCCCGGAACCCCGGGAACCCCGGGAACCCCGGACCAGTACGGAACGCCCGAAACGGAGCGCACCAAGTGAGCTGGCTCAGCGGCGAGGCGTTCACCGTCCTCGGCGAACACGTGAAGTGGGCCGACATGATCGGCAACCTGCTCGGCTTCGGCGGCCTGGCCCTCGGCTGGCGCCGCTCGGTCTGGAGCTGGCCCGTCCAACTCCTCTCCGGCGCCGTGCTGATCGCCGCCTACCTCGGCGGCCACGTCCCCGGCCTGATCGGCAAGCAGCTGATCGTCATCGCCACCGCCGCCTGGGGCTGGCGCCAGTGGCGGCGCGGCCGCGGCGACTCCGGCACGATCTCCGTCCGCTTCGCCACCTGGCCCGAGCGCGCCGCCCTGGTCGGCGGCACGGCCGTGGCCACCGTCGGCCTGGCGCTGCTGTTCACCTCGTACCCCAGCCTGTCCTGGAGCCCCTGGTCGGACGCCTACATCTTCGTCGGCACCCTGGCCGCGATGGTCGCCCAGGCGCGCGGCTGGCTGGAGTTCTGGTTCGCCTGGATCGCCGTCGACGTGGTCGGCGTCCCCTTCGCCTTCAACAGCGGCTACACCTTCTCCGGCCTCACCTACTCCGTCTACTTCGTCCTGGTGATCCTCGGCCTGCGCTCCTGGTGGATGAGCACCCGCGAGCCGCGCGCCACCACCGCCAACGTCCCGCAGGGAGTCCCGGCATGACCGAGAACCAGTCGCACAGCGAAGAAGAGACCGACCTCGCCCTCGACCCCGTCGAGCGTGCCATCGCGGACATCGCGCTGGGCCGCGCCGTCATCGTCGTCGACGACGAGGACCGCGAGAACGAGGGCGACTTCGTCTTCGCCGCCTCCGCCGCCACCCCCGAGCTGATGGCCTTCACCGTCCGCTACAGCTCCGGCGTGATCTGCGTCCCCATGACCGGCGGCGAGCTGGACCGCCTCAAGCTCCCGCCCATGACGGCCGTCAACGAGGACCGCAAGGGCACCGCCTACACCGTCTCCGTGGACGCCCGCGAGGGCGTGGACACCGGCATCTCCGCCGCCGACCGCGCCCGCACCGTCCGGCTGCTCTCCTCGCCCGGCACCGAGCCCGGCGACCTCACCCGCCCCGGGCACGTCTTCCCGCTGCGCGCCGTCGAGGGCGGCGTGCTGGCCCGCCCCGGCCACACCGAGGCCACCGTGGACCTCGCCCGCCTCGCCGGGCTGGCCCCGGCCGGCGTCTGCGTCGAGGTGGTCAACGACGACGGCACCATGGCCCGCCTGCCCGAGCTGGTCGCCTTCGCCCGCGAGCACGGCCTCGCGATCATCTCCATCGAGGACCTGATCGCCTACCGCCGCCGCACCGAGCTGCACGTCGACCGGGCCGCCGTCACCGCCCTGCCCACCGTGCACGGCGAGTTCACGGCCGTCGGCTACCAGGGCACCATCGACGGCGTCGAGCACCTCGCCCTGGTCGCCGGCGGGCTCGGCCCGGACGGGCGGCTGCCGGACGGCGAGGACGTGCTGGTGCGCGTCCACTCCGAGTGCCTGACCGGCGACGTCTTCGGCTCGCTGCGCTGCGACTGCGGCCCGCAGCTGGAGGCCTCCCTCCAGCGGGTCGCCGAGGCCGGCCGGGGCGTGGTGCTGTACCTGCGCGGCCACGAGGGCCGGGGGATCGGCCTGTCGCACAAGCTGCGGGCGTACGAGCTGCAGGAGCAGGGGCGCGACACCGTCGACGCCAACCTGGACCTCGGCCTGCCCGCCGACGCCCGGGACTACAGCATCGGCGCCCAGATGCTGGTCGACCTCGGGGTCCGCTCGCTGACCCTGCTCACCAACAACCCGGAGAAGCTCACCGCGCTCACCGACCACGGCCTCAAGGTCAAGGGGCGCGAAGCGGTCGAGATCGAGCCGGGCGAGCACAACCTGCGCTACCTGCGCACCAAGCGCGACCGCATGGGCCACGACCTGCCCGGCCTCGGTTCCTGACCCCGCGACCCCACGACCACACGCCCCATCAGAGAGAACGGACTACGGACATGAGCGGCCACGGAGCCCCCGAGCTGACCATCGACGGCGCGCAGGACCTGAAGGTCGCCGTCGTCGCCGCCCAGTGGCACGACCAGGTGATGAACGGCCTGCTGGACGGCGCCCACCGCGCGCTCAAGGAGCTGGGCGTCGCCGAGCCCACCGTCCTGCGCGTGCCCGGCACCTTCGAGCTGCCGGTCGCCGCCAAGCGCCTGGCGGAGCACGGCTACGACGCCGTGGTCGCCCTCGGCGTGGTGATCCGCGGCGGCACCCCGCACTTCGACTACGTCTGCCAGGCGGCCACCGCCGGCCTGACCCAGGTCAGCGTCGACACCGGCGTCCCCGTCGGCTTCGGCGTGCTCACCTGCGACAACGAGGAGCAGGCCCTCGACCGCGCGGGCCTGCCCGGCTCCGCCGAGGACAAGGGCCACGAGGCCGTCACCGCCGCCGTCGCCACCGCCGCCACCCTGCGCGCCCTGGGCTGAGCAGCGGCACGCGCACCCGAGTCCGGGCCGTGGACGTCCACCCGACCGTCCACGGTCCGGAACCGTTTACCGCCGCATCGCCCGCACGCCGTAAGGTGAGTCCCATCATGGCTTCGAAGACATTCGAGGAGCTCTTCTCCGAGCTCCAGCAGAAGGCCGCCACCGGCGACCCCGCGACCTCCCGTACCGCCCAGCTCGTGCAGCAGGGCGTGCATTCGATCGGCAAGAAGGTCGTCGAGGAGGCCGCCGAGGTCTGGATGGCCGCCGAGTTCCAGTCGGACGAGCAGACGGCGGAGGAGATCTCGCAACTCCTCTACCACCTTCAGGTGATGATGATCGCCCGCAAGCTGACGCTCGACGACGTCTACAAGTACCTCTAACCACGCACTCCCAGAAGCACTCCCTCCCCAACAGGTAAGGAAGCAACCTCCCATGCTGCGCATCGCCGTCCCCAACAAGGGTTCTCTCTCGGGTCCCGCGGCGGAGATGCTCCATGAGGCCGGCTACCGCCAGCGCAAGGACCCGAAGGAACTGGTCCTCGTCGACCCGAACAACGAGGTCGAGTTCTTCTTCCTGCGCCCGCGCGACATCGCCGTCTACGTCGGCTCCGGCCGCCTCGACGTCGGCATCACCGGCCGCGACCTGCTGCTGGACTCGCACTCCAACGCGGAGGAGGTCCTCGCCCTCGGCTTCGCCGCGTCGACCTTCCGCTTCGCCCGCCCCGAGGGCGTGCAGGTCGAGGACGTCAAGGGCCTGGAGGGCCTGCGCATCGCGACCTCCTACACCGGCCTGGTCGAGCAGCACCTCGCCGACAACGGCGTGAAGGCGACCGTGACCAAGCTGGACGGCGCGGTCGAGACCGCGGTGCAGCTCGGCGTCGCCGACGTCATCGCCGACGTGGTGGAGACCGGCACCAGCCTGCGCAACGCGGGCCTGGAGGTGTTCGGCGACCCGATCCTGGTCTCCGACGCCGTGGTGATCCGCCCCAAGGGCGCCGGCGAGGACGCGGCCGTGGACCAGTTCCTGCGCCGCCTCCAGGGCGTCCTGGTGGCCCGCCGCTACGTGCTGATGGACTACGACATCCGGGCCGAGAACGTCGGCGCCGCCGTGGCGCTCACCCCCGGCCTGGAGTCGCCGACCGTCTCCCCGCTGCACACCGAGGGCTGGGTGGCCGTCCGCTCGATGGTGCTCCGCAAGGAGGCCCAGCAGATCATGGACGACCTGTGGGGCATCGGCGCCCGGGCGATCCTGGTCACCAACATCCACGCCTGCCGCCTCTGACCGGGCGGACGACCTGCCGCACCGCCGGCAGGTAAAGAACGGTTCAATGGGGCGGGGACGCCGACCGGCGTCCCCGCCCCTGCGCTGCCGCGACCAGGGCAGCCGCCGCCACCCGAACCACCGGAGACCGAACGTGTCCACCCCGCCCGTCCAGTACCCCGTCACCTGGGCTCCCCGCCGCACCCGCGCCGTGCTGTTGCCGGTCTGCGTGCTGCTGGTGGCGCTGTTCGCGGTGCTGGCCGTGCTGCTCCCCGAGAGCTGGCAGCTCAACGACCGGCTGATGATGGTCATGAGCGGCGTCCTGTTCGCCTGCGTCGGCCTGATGCTGGCCCGCCCCCGGGTGAGCGCCGACGCGCAGGGCGTGACGGTGGTCAACTTCGTCCGCACCCGCCGACTGGCCTGGGCCGAGATCGTCCGGGTCAACTTCCGCCAGGGCGACCCGTGGGCCACCCTCGACCTCGCCGACGGCACCTCGCTGGCCGCCGTCGGCATCCAGTCCGGCGTCGGCAAGGACCGGGCGATCGCGGACGCCCGCGCGCTGCGCGACCTGGTCGAGCAGCACACTCGCCACTGACGCCCGCCACCGACGCCCGCCACCGACGTCCGCCCGGCTATCGTTTAGGCTGGTAAAAGCGGGGCAAAATCATGCGTCCTGCCCGCGAACCGACCAGACCCGATCAGACCCGACCAGAGGAGTGACACCCCCCCTCGATGGACGATCCGTCCTGTAGTACCTGCGCCGCCTCACTTCCGACCACCGGAAGGCAGGCGGCACTGTGATCACCGCCTGGCTGCTGTTGCTCGCAGCCGTCCTGCTGATCCTCGCCAACGGCCTCTTCGTCGCCGCCGAGTTCGCCTTCGTGACCGTCGAGCGCGGGGCCGTGGACCGCGCCGCCGCGGCCGGCGACGCCAAGTCCGTCCGCGTCTCCCGGGCGCTGCGGCACCTCTCCTTCGAACTCTCCGGCGCCCAGCTGGGCATCACCGTCACCTCCCTGGTGGTCGGCATGCTCGCCGAGCCGGCCCTGTCCACCCTGCTCCAGCCCGTGATGTCGGGCCTCGGAGTGCCGGACTCGGCCACCCGCGGCGTCGCCGTGGTCGTCGGCATGCTGCTCGCCACCGTCGTCCAGATGGTGATCGGCGAGCTGGTGCCGAAGAACTGGGCGATCTCCCGCCCGCTCCAGGTCGCCCGCGCCGTCGCAGCGCCGCACATGGCGTTCTCCTTCGTCTGCCGCCCGCTGATCAGCCTCCTGAACGGCGTGGCCGACCGGACGGTGCGCGCCTTCGGCATCGAGCCGCAGGAGGAGCTGGACCACGCCCGCACCCCGGACGAACTGGTCGCCCTGGCCCGCCACTCGGCGAAGGCCGGCGCCATAGACGAGGAGTCGGCGACCCTGTTCGTCCGCACCCTGGGCCTGGGCGAGCTCACCGCCGAGTCCGTCATGACCCCGCGCGTCGACGTCTCCGCCCTCCAGCACGACGCCACCGCCTCGGACGTCGTCAACCTCACCCGGGCCACCGGCCTGTCCCGCTTCCCGGTGTACGCCGACAGCCTGGACGAGGTCACCGGCATCGTGACGCTCAAGGACGCGCTCGCCGTCCCGGCCGCCCGCCGCGGCCTGGTGCGGGTCGCCGAACTGTCCGCGCCCCCGCTGCTGGTGCCCGAGACCCTGCCCGCCGAGCGGCTGCTCGACCGGCTGCGCCGCCTCCAGCCGATGGCCATCGTGGTCGACGAGTACGGCGGCACCGCCGGCGTCGTCACCGTCGAGGACATCGTCGAGGAGATCGTCGGCGAGGTGCAGGACGAGCACGACCCGGCCGACCACCCCGACCTCATGGCGCTGCCCGCCGCCGACGGCCTGCCCGTCTGGCAGGCGGACGGCCGCGCCCGGCTCGACCAGCTGGAGACCATCGGCCTGCACGCCCCGGACGGCCCGTACGAGACGCTGGCCGGCCTCGTCGCCGACCTGCTCGGCAAGCTCCCCGAGGTCGGCGAGCGGGCCGAGCTGCCCGGCTGGCGGTTCACCGTCACCGGCGTCGACCGCCACCGCACCAGCGAGGTCCGGGTGGAGCGCACCGCCGCCCCCACCCTGTTCGGCGAGGCCCGGGAGGGTGGCCGATGACCGCCGTCCAGCTCCTGATCGCGCTGCTGCTCCTGTTCGGCAACGCCTTCTTCGTCGGCGCCGAGTTCGCCGTCGTCTCGGTGCGCCGCAGCCAGATCGAGCCGCTCGCCGAGGCCGGCAACAAGCGCGCCCGCACCGTGCTGCACGCGCTGTCCAACGTCTCCGCGATGCTGGCCGCCGCCCAACTGGGCATCACCGTCTGCTCGCTGGGCCTCGGCGCGCTCGCCGAGCCGACGATCGCCTCGCTGCTGGAGGGCCCGTTCCACGCGATCGGCGTCCCCTCCGCGCTGATGCACCCGCTCAGCTACGGCATCTCGCTCGCCGTCGTGGTCTTCCTGCACATGGTGATGGGCGAGATGGTGCCGAAGAACATGGCGATGGCCGGCCCCGAGCGGGCCGCGCTCTGGCTCGGCCCGCCGCTGGACCGGCTGGCCCGCTGGATCGCCCCGGTGATCCGGCTGCTCAACAGCCTCGCCAACGGCGTGCTCAGGCTGTTCCGGGTGGAGGCCAAGGACGAGGTCGAGTCGGTGTTCACCACCGAGCAGCTGATGTACCTGCTGGTCGACTCCCGGGACGCGGGCCTGCTCGACGAGGGCCGCCAGGAGCGCCTGGAGGACGCGCTGGAGATGGGCCACCGGCCCGTCACCGACGTCCTGCTGCGCCCCGAGCAGCTCGTCACCGTGGACACCAAGGTCACGGCCGCCGAGGTCGAGGAGCTCGCCCTGCGCACCGGCTTCTCGCGCTTCCCCGTCACCGACGGGGACCCTGCGGGCCACGGCTACCTGGGCTACCTGCACCTCAAGGACATCCTCGACGTGGAGGACCCGTCGGCGCCCGTCCCGGCCCGCCTCTGGCGCCCGATCACGGTGCTGCGCGGCGGCCTCCCGCTGGACGACGCCCTCGGCGCGATGCGCCGCGCCACCTGCCACCTGGCCGCCGTCCTCGACCAGGACGGCCGGACGCTCGGTGTGGTGATGCTGGAGGACGTCCTGGAGGAACTGGTCGGCGAGATGCACGACCCGGACCACCGCTCCTGAGCCCACGGCGATTCTGCCGACAGCAGTGCGCTCTTCCCATGCCGGCCACCCTCGTCGCAGGGTGGTCGGCATGAGACTTCTGCTGCTGGGCGGGACGAACTTCGTCGGACGGGCCCTCGCCGAGGAGGCGCTGGCCAGGGGCTGGGAGGTGACGGCCCTCAACCGGGGAACCCGCCCCGCCCCCGAGGGCGTACGGGCGCTGACCGGGGACCGCACGGCCGAGGGCGGCCTCGCCGCCCTCGCGGCGGGGGAGTGGGACGCGGTGGTGGACACCTGGTCCTGGGCCCCCGCGGCCGTGCGCGACAGCGCCCGGCTGCTGGAGGGCCGCGTCGGCCACTACGCGTACGTCTCCAGCCGCTCGGTGTACGACCTCCCGCAGCGCGGCGCCGGGGCCGACGAGACGGCGCCCGTGGTCGACTCCTCCCCGGACCTCACCGGCGAGGCGCCCTACGCCGAGGCCAAGCGCGGCGCCGAACTGGCCCTGGAGGAGCGCTTCGGCGGGCGCGCCCTGCTGGTGCGCGCCGGGCTGATCCTGGGCCCGTACGAGGACATCGGCCGGCTGCCCTGGTGGCTCAACCGCATCGCCCGGGGCGGCCCGGTGCTCGCCCCCGGCCCGCGCGAGCAGGCGCTGCAGTACATCGACGTGCGCGACCTCGCCGCGTGGACATTGGACGCCACGGCCGCCCGGCTCGGCGGCGCCTACAACGCCGTCGGCCCGTCCGGGCACACCACCATGGGCGGGCTGCTGGAGGCCTGCGTGCGCGCCACCGGCTCCGGGGCCGAACTGCGCTGGACGGCGCCGGAGCGGATCCTCGCCGCCGGGGTCGAGCCCTGGACGGAGCTGCCGATCTGGCTGGCCCCCGGCGAGCTCTACGACTTCCTGCACACCGGCTCGGTCGCCAAGGCGCAGGCCGCCGGGCTGCGCTGCCGGCCGGTGGCCGAGACCGTCGAGGACACCTGGGCCTGGCTGCGCTCCATCGGCGGCGAGGCGCCGCAGCGCGCCGACCGGCCGGGCGTGGGGCTCGACCCCGAGCGGGAGGCGCGACTGCTGGGCGGGGGCTGACGGCCGACGGGGCTGACAGGGGCCCCAAGGGGGCTGATCAGCCGCGGCCGTCGATCAGCTCCCCGTACGCCTGCACCAGGTCCGGCAGCCGCAGGGTCGCGAGGTCCTCGCGGCCCGGCGGCTCGCGCAGCAGCGAGAGCCTCAAGTCCCGGTAGGCGCAGGACTTCTCGTAGAGGGTGCGGATGAACCGGCCGTTGCCCAGCTCGTCGATCCAGCCCTCGCGGACCACGTGGGTGCAGATGCTGGCCAGCTCCTCCGCCGCGTCCTCGTCCCAGCCGTCGCCGTCCCGGCCCGCCAGCGCCGCGCCGATCGCGGTCAGCTCGCCGGGGCGGTAGCTGGGGAAGTCGACCCGGGTGGTGAAGCGGGAGTTGAGGCCGGGGTTGGTGGCCAGCAGCCGGTTCATCCCCTCCGGGTACCCGGCGAGGATCACCACCAGCCGGTCCCGGTTGTCCTCGGCGCGTTTGAGGAGCACCTGGAGGGCCTCGTCGCCGTACGCGTCGCCCTTGGTGTAGCCGGAGTTGGAGAGGCTGTAGGCCTCGTCGATGAACAGCACGCCGTCCAGCGCCGAGTCGATCAGCTCGTTCGCCTTCACCGCCGTCTGGCCGAGGAACTCGCCCACCAGGTCGGCTCGTTGGGCCTCCACCAGGTGGTCGCCGGAGAGCAGTCCCAGGGCGTGGAACACCCGCCCGAGTATCCGTGCCACGGTGGTCTTGCCGGTGCCGGAGGGCCCGGAGAAGACGAAGTGCCGCTTGGGCGGCTGGACGGGCAGGCCCTGTTCGGCCCGCAGTCGCGACATCCGCAGCTGCGCGGAGAGCGCCCGCACCTGCCGCTTGACCGGCTCCAGGCCCACCATCAGCGAGAGTTCGGCCAGCGCCGCGTCCAACTCTCGCTCGTCACCGGCCTGTTGGAGGGCGGCCGCCACCTCGCCCCGGGGCTGGGCCGCCTCCCGGACGGGCAGCGGCGCGGGGGAGGCGGGCGCCGGCGCCGAGCCGGAGCGCTCTCCGGCGGCCTGCGGGGCGCCCTCGTCGAGCGCGCCATCCGCCCCGGAGGAGGCCCCGAAGGCATCGGAGGCCCCGGAGAACTCGGAGGCCTCGGAGAACTCGGCGGTCTCGGCCGGCTCGGCGGAACCCCCGTGGGGCGCAAGGCCGTTCAGCAGTGCCCCGTCCGTCTCCGGAGCGTCCTCGAAGAGGCCGAGGCCGAGGCCCGGGCCCTCCACGAAGAGCGTCTCGTCCTGGTACCCGACGAGCTCCGCCGCCCCGCCCTCGCCCGGCCGGGCGCCGGTCAGCAGGCCGTCCGCGAGGGCGTCCTCGGCGGCGATCGCGGCCAGCCGGGCCGCCGTGTCCATGAACGCCTGGTCCGCCCGGTGCACCGCCCGGTACAGCGGCAGCGCGGCGGCGCTGCGCCCGGCTCCCTCGTACGCCCGCGCCAGCCAGTAGCGCAGCTCCTTGCGCTGCGGCTGCTCGGAGCGGCAGCGGGCCAGGGAGGAGGCCAGCGGGGCCTGCGCCTGGGCGCACATGTCCAGGCGGACCCGGGCCATCCCGGCGAACAGCCCGGCCTCTATGCCGAGCATCGGATCGTCCAGCAGCCGGTCGGTGTCGCGGATCAGCTGCTCCCAGTCCTTGAGGAGGTAGGAGCGGCAGGCGTACAGGAACTGCGCGGACGGGTCCTCGCCCGGGGCCGGGCACTGCTCCAACGCCCGGTCCAGCTCGGCGAGGTGGCGGCCGTCCAGCCAGTGCGAGGCGTGCGCCAGGGAGAGGTCGCGGGCGTCCTCCAGCACGGGCTGCACCCACCAGCCCAGCCAGTACCAGGAACTGAGCGGGCGTCGGTGCAGGCGGCGCTGCTCGCCGAAGCGGTGCTGGTTGCGGTACATGGCGAGCAGGGCGGCGGAGGTGTCGCTGCGCAGGGCGTGCAGTCCGAGCCAGGCGTCGGCCATGCCGGGGTCGAGCCGGACGGCGGCGCGGAACTCCTCCTCGGCGCGGGCGTAGGCGCCGGCCGTGTAGGCGTCCATGGCGCGCTGCCAGGCGCGGTCGGCGAGCCGGTCCGGGCCGCCCGCCGTGCTGTCGGAACTGTCCACCGTCGTCACTCACGCCCCCCGCCGTGTGGCCCGGGGCGCGGCCCGGCGGATGGTCTGCGGCCGACCGGGCCGGTGGTGGTCGTGCCCCCGGGGCGCATCCGCGCCTGTCAGGAATCGTACCGGCGCGGGGCTGATCCGGAAGGGTGTCGCACGGGGTCAAATGCGATCGTGGGCACGCTCGTTGACCGCCCGTCGGCCTGTTCGAGCCGTGCGGGGGCGGTTTTCGGAAGGGGACGGGGCGGTGCCCCCGGCTCACGGGGGAACAAGCCGGGGGCACCGGGTCCGTCGCGGCCGAAAGCAGGAGTTCCGGCGGCTGGTGAGAACCTAAGCCGTGGAAAGACCGCAGGTCAAGGGCTTGTTGAAGGTTCACCGACCGTGCTCGGTGCGATCCGCCCGGTCACCCCGTCGACGAGCGTCGCGGCGTGCGGCCGGCTCGGGTCGGCGGCGAAATGTGCCGATTCGGCCCGCGCCCAGCCCGCCCAGAAGTCGGCCAGTTCCGGACCGTCCCTCAACTCCCCGCGCAGACGGGCCCGGGCGGCGTCCAGCTCCATCCAGATCACCCGCGCGAGCCACGGCCGCAGCTCCCGCCGCCCCGCGCCGACACCCTCCACGAGCACCACCGGGGCGGGCGGCACCACGGCCGTGCCCGAGAAGCGGCGCAGCGTCCAGTCGTAGACCCCGTGCCGCGCCTCCCGGCCGGCCGCGAGCGGCGCGATCACCTGCTCGTGCAGCCGCCGCGTCCAGCCGAAGAGCTCCTCGTGGGTGGCCAGGTCGTCCAGGTGCACCACCGGGGCGCCGCCGAGCGCGGCCGAGAGTCGGGCGGCGAAGGTCGTCTTGCCGGAGCCCGCGTGCCCGTCCACCGCGACCAGCCGCACCGGCCCGCAGGAGGGTGCCAGCGCGCGCAGCTCCTGCGCGAGTAGAGCGAGTGAGGTGCCTGAAGCGCAGGTCGAGGGGGCGGTGAGGGGTCCGGAAGCAGCCACAAAGGCAACCCTACGGTGCCGTAGCCCACCACTGCGGACAGTTGATCCCTGCGGCTCGTGACGCCGGGCCGCGTTTCGGGCATACTCGCCTTCGCCACGACTGTGAACGGCCGTTCACCGCGACCCGGTGCCCGGTCGGGCCACCGCCACACCCGCGCCGGACCAGCCGCAACCCGGCCCGGTGCCCGATCGAGGAGGCGACCTCCGCCATGACCACCTCCCCTGTGAAAGCCGTGGAGCGCCAGCTGCCCACCGAGGAGGCCCGCGAGCTGCTGAGCCTCACCCGGGAGCTGGTCCAGCGCGAGCTGAAGCCCCGCGCGGCAGAGGACGAGGACGCGGGCCGCTTCCCCCGGGAGGTCTTCCGCACCCTCGGCGAGGCGGGCCTGCTCTCCCTGCCGTACGAGGAGAAGTACGGCGGAGGCGCCCAGCCGTACGAGGTGTACCTCCAGGTGCTGGAGGAGCTGGCCGCCGGCTGGCTCGCCGTCGGCCTCGGCGTCAGCGTCCACACCCTCTCCTGCCACGCGCTGGCCACCTTCGGCAGCGAGGAGCAGCGCGAGAAGTGGCTGCCCGCCATGCTCTCCGGCGAGCAGCTCGGCGCCTACTGCCTCTCCGAGCCGCAGTCCGGCTCCGACGCCGCCGCCCTGCGCACCCGCGCCGACCTCGACGGCGAGACGTACGTGGTGAACGGCACCAAGGCGTGGATCACCCACGGCGGGCAGGCCGACTTCTACAGCGCCCTGGTGCGCACCGGCGCCGAGGGCGCCAAGGGCATCAGCTGCCTGCTGGTGCCCGGTGTGACGGAGGGGCTGTCCGCCGCCCCGCCGGAGCACAAGATGGGCATGCGCTCCTCGCCCACCGCACAGATGCACTTCGACGGCGCCCGGGTCTCCCGCGACCGGCTGGTCGGCGAGGAGGGCCAGGGCTTCCAGATCGCCCTCGCCGCGCTGGACTCCGGCCGCCTCGGCATCGCCGCCTGCGCGATCGGCGTCGCCCAGGCCGCGCTGGACCTCGCCGTGGAGTACGCCCGCACCCGCCGCCAGTTCGGCCGGGCGATCGCGGACTTCCAGGGGCTGTCGTTCATGCTCGCCGACATGGCCACCCAGATCGAGGCCGGCCGCGCGCTCTACCTCTCGGCCGCGCGGCTGCGCGACGCCGGGCTGCCGTTCTCCAAGGAGGCGGCGATGGCCAAGCTGTTCTGCACCGACACGGTGATGCGGGTGACGACCGACGCCGTCCAGGTGCTCGGGGGCTACGGCTACACCCAGGACTTCCCGGCCGAGCGGTTCATGCGCGAGGCCAAGGTCCTGCAGATCGTCGAGGGCACCAACCAGATCCAGCGCCTGGTCATCGGTCGCCACCTCACCAAGGGCTGAGCCCGCTCACGGGTCCGAGGGCCCTCCCGTACGGCCGCCGGCCGTCACTCCAGGGTGCGGAGTGACGGCCGGCGGCTTCATCCCGTCCACGGGGGCGGTGCGTCAGCTCGCCTTCGCCATCGGGCGGCGCTGCTCCGGGATGGAGCGCAGCGGGGCCACGTTCGGGGCCGAGGCGGCCGTCCTGGCCTCCTGGGCGGGGACGGAGCGCACGGGCCGGTGCAGCACGGCGTGCGAGAACGGCTGGGTGCGCCAGTCGAGTTCACCCGGCAGCTTGAACAGCGTCGCGAGACCGGTCGGAGCGGCGTCCTCGGGCGCCTCCACCTCGGCCAGGTCGTCCGTGGGCGTGCCCGAGCCGGGGCAGATCGCCGGGGCGAAGGGGTTCCAGGCGGTCGGCAGCAGCGCGTGCTGCGGAAGCCGCTCCTCGTCCGCCACCAGGGCGATCGGGCGGCGGCACTCGGGGCAGTGCACCCGGAAGATCTCCCAGGTCTCGGCCTCGCCGGGGTCGCAGCCCGGCGCGAAGTCGGCCGCGAGAACCTCGCGACCGGTCCTATCGTCGGTCTCGTCGGCGTCCAGCGCGCGCTGGTCAGTAGCAGGCATGAAGATCCCCCTAGGATCGGGCCCGACGTGGTCGTCCAGGGCCACAACCAGCACTTCCCTCCGGCCTGGACTCATAACCCTGCGGTGCGGCGCACTGTGATGCACCGGGTGTGTCCTTGGCCACACCACCCGCCACGTTCACCCGGCATGTGCCCCGGCGGCACCTGGGAAGGCACCGGGTGTCACCTCGTGCGCCCCCCGTGCTCCCGAGCGGGTAGGTTGACCGCGTGGAGGATCTCGACCAACGCATCGTCCAGCTGCTCCTGGAGGACGGCCGGATGAGCTACACGGACCTGGGCAAGGCCACCGGCCTGTCCACCTCGGCGGTGCACCAGAGGGTGCGGCGCCTGGAGCAGCGGGGGGTGATCCGCGGCTACACCGCGATCATCGACCCGGACGCCGTCGACCTGGCCCTGACCGCGTTCATCTCGGTCAAGCCCTTCGACCCCAGCGCCCCGGACGACACCCCGGAGAGACTGGCCGGGCTGCCCGAGATCGAGGCCTGCCACAGCGTCGCCGGGGACGAGAACTACATCCTCAAGGTCCGCGTCGGCGCTCCCGGCGACCTGGAGGACCTCCTCGCCCGCATCCGCAGCGCCGCCGGCGTCTCCACCCGGACCACCGTCGTCCTGTCCACCCCGTACGAGGCCCGACCCCCGAGGCTCTGACCGGTACCGGGCGGGGTGCAGACTTGTCGCCATGACCGAAAGCACCTCCCGGACCGTCCTGCTGCGCGGCGGCGCCGTCTACAGCCCCGCCGACCCGTTCGCCACCGCGATGCTCGTCGAGGGCGAGCACGTCGCCTGGGTCGGCAGTGACGGCGCCGCCGAGGCGTACGCCGCGAGCGCGGACGAGATCGTCGAGCTGGACGGCGCCCTGGTCACCCCCGCCTTCGTCGACGCCCACGTGCACGCCACCGCCACCGGCCTGGCACTCACCGGCCTCGACCTCACCGGCGCCCCCTCGCTGGCCGCCGCCCTCGCCGCCGTCACCGCCTTCGTCGAGGCCCAGGAGGGCGAGGGCGGGGTGCTGATCGGCCACGGCTGGGACGAGACCGGCTGGCCCGAGGGCCGCCCGCCCACGCTCGCCGAACTCGACGCCGCCGCCCGCGGCGCCGCGCTCTACCTCTCCCGCACCGACGTGCACTCGGCGCTCGCCACCACCGCCCTGCGCGACCTCACCGAGAGCCTCGCCGAGCGCCCCGGGCACGACGCCGAGGGCCCGCTCACCAAGGACGCCCACCACGCCGTCCGCCGGTGCGCCCTCGCCGGCCTCACCCCCGAGCAGCGCCGCCGCGCCCAGGCCGCCACCCTGGCCCGCGCCGCCGAACTCGGCATCGGCGCCCTGCACGAGTGCGCCGGCCCCGAGATCTCCTCCGAGCAGGACCTCACCGCCCTGCTGGCCCTCGCCGCCGAGGGCGAGGGGCCCGAAGTCTTCGGCTACTGGGGCGAGTTGGGCGGCATCGAGACGGCCCGCCGGCTCGGCGCGGTCGGCGCCGGCGGCGACCTCTTCGTGGACGGCGCGCTCGGCTCGCACACCGCCTGCCTGCACACCCCCTACGCCGACGCCGAGCACACCGGCACGGCGTACCTGAGCGCCGAGCAGGTCGCCGACCACGTCGCCGCCTGCACCGAGGCCGGGCTCCAGGCCGGCTTCCACGCCATCGGCGACGCCGCCGTGACCGCCGTCATCGAGGGCGTGCGCGCGGCCGGCGAACGGGTCGGCGCCGCGCGGGTCAAGGCGCTGCGCCACCGCGTCGAGCACGCCGAGGCCCTGGACGACAAGAGCATCGCCGCCTTCGCCGAACTCGGCCTCACCGCCTCCGTCCAGCCCGCCTTCGACGCCGCCTGGGGCGGCCCCGACGGCATGTACGTCCAGCGCCTGGGCGCCGAGCGCGCCGCCGCGCTCAACCCGTACGCCGCCCTGCTGCGCGCCGGAGTCCCGCTGGCCTTCGGCTCGGACGCCCCGGTCACCCCGCTCGACCCCTGGGGGACCGTCCGGGCCGCCGCCTTCCACCGGACCCTGGAGCACCGCATCTCGGTGCGCGCCGCCTTCACCGCCCACACCCGCGGCGGCTGGCGCGCCGTCGGCCGCGACCAGGACGGCGTGCTGGTGCCCGGCGCCGTCGCCAGCTACGCGATCTGGGCCGCCGACGAACTCGTCGTCCAGGCCCCGGACTCCCGCGTCGCCGGCTGGTCCACCGACCCCCGCTCCGGCACCCCCGGCCTGCCCGACCTCACCCCCGGCCACGACCTCCCGGAGTGCCTGCGCACGGTGGTCCGCGGCCGCACGGTGCACCGGCGCTAGGAGTTCCACCCGGAGCTCTCGGGCGAGCAGCACAACACCTCCGAGCCCGCCGCCCGGATGTCCGACGCCGGGCGGCGGCCCCTCGGCGTCTTCCGCCATTCCCCGCGCTGACGGCCCGCCGTCACCCTCACCCCACCTGTCCCGCTCGTTCGGGGTACCTTCTTCCGACAGCGTCCGAACGTGCAAGTCCAGGAAGATGGTGTGCCGGTGGCCATGCCCGTCACGCAGGAGCGGCCAGGAGCCGCCGCCGAGCCGCAGGAACCGGCGCCGCGCCCCGGCCTGGTCGCCCGCGTGCTCGCCAAGGTCCGCGCCGGGCTGGCCCGGACGGGCCTGGCGGCCGTGGCCGGCCTGCTGCTCGCGCTGGCCTTCCCGCCGTACGACCTGTGGCCGCTGTCCCTGCTCGGCGTGGCCGCGCTCTCGCTGCTCACCCGGGGCCGCACCGTCCGCCAGGGCGCCTGGACGGGCTTCGCCTTCGGCCTGCCGTTCTTCCTGATGCTGCTCAGCTGGCTGCGGGTGGTCGGCTGGGACGCCACCGTCGGCCTGTCCGTGGTCGAGGCGCTGTTCCTGGCCGCCATGGGCGGCGCCCTCGCCGGCACCTCCCGGCTGCCCGGCTGGCCCCTGTGGGCGGCCTGCCTCTGGGTCACCCAGGAGTGGGCCCGCGACCGGCTGCCGCTCGGCGGCTTCCCCTGGGGCCGGCTGGCCTTCGCCAACACGGCCACCCCGTACACCCCGCTGGCCGCGCTCGGCGGCGCCCCGCTGGTGACCTTCGCCGTCGCGCTCTCCGGCACGCTGCTGGCCTGGGCCGTGCTGCGCCTGCGCGGCCCGGCCCGCGCTCCGAGGGCCGCCGCCCTGGCCGGGCTCGGCGCGGTGGCCACCCTGGTCGCCGGGTACGCCGTGCCGGTGCCGACGAAGGCGGACGACACCGTCAAGGTCGCCATCGTCCAGGGCAACGTGCCCAACCCGGGCATGGACTTCCTCGGCCGCCCGATGATGGTCCTCAACAACCACGCCGCCGCGACCGAGCGCCTGGCCATGGACGTGAGGGACGGCAAGGTCGCCAAGCCCGACATCGTCATCTGGCCCGAGAACTCCTCCGACCTCGACCCGTTCAGCGACCCGCTGGCCAACGAGCGCATCGACGAGGCGGTCAAGGCCATCGGCGTCCCCACCCTGGTCGGCACCCTGGTGGACGGCCCGGACGCGCAGCACGTCCGCAACGAGGGCATCGTCTGGGACCCGATCACCGGCCCCGGCGCCTCCTACACCAAGCAGCACCCCGTCCCCTTCGGCGAGTACGTGCCCTTCCGCGCCCAGCTGATGAAGGTGGTCACCCGCCTCCAGCGCGTGGCCCGCGACTTCTACCCCGGCGACCACAACGGCGTCATGCAGCTCGGCCCGGCCAGGATCGGCGACGTCATCTGCTTCGAGGTCGCCTACGACGAGATCGTCCGCGACACCGTGGACAGCGGCGCCCGCGTCCTGGTCGTCCAGACCAACAACGCGACGTACGCCAGGACCGGCCAGCCCGAGCAGCAGCTCGCGATGAGCCGCCTGCGCGCCGTCGAGCACGGCCGCGCCGTCCTGATCGCCGCCACCAGCGGCATCAGCGCCGTGATCGCCCCGGACGGCACCGTCGAGCAGCGCACCGAGGAGCTGACCCCGGCCGAGCTGTCCGCCACCGTCCCGCTGCGCGACGGCACCACGGTGGCCGACCGCGTCGGTGCCCTGCCGGAGTGGACGCTGGCCCTCGGAGGCCTGCTGGCCTGCGCCGCGGCCGTCGTGCTCGGCCGCCGACGCCGCCCGACGGGCGGAACACCGGCCGGGCGGGAATCGTTGGACCAGGTGGTGCCGTAGCCGGCCCGGACCTCCCGTGCGGCGCGCAGAGCACCGCCTGGAGTGGATTCGTACCGTGACCCAGCAAGCTACCCCCGCCCGTCCGGCCCCGCGCAGCCGCCTCCGCCGGGTGCTGCCGCTGCTGATCACCGCCTGGCTGGTGCTGGAGATCTGGCTGCTGGTCCAGGTGGGCTCGTGGCTGGGCGGCTTCACCGTCCTGCTGCTGCTCATCGGCGGCGCGCTGCTCGGCGGCTCGCTGATCAAGCGCGCCGGGCTCAAGGCGCTCTCGGCGGCGATCGAGCAGAGCAAGAACCCGCAGTCCCAGCAGCCGCAGACCGGCACCAGCATGACCGTGGGGGCCGGGCTGCTGTTGATCGTGCCCGGCTTCCTGTCCGACCTGATCGCGCTGACCCTGCTCTTCCCGCCGACCCGCGCGCTGTGGCGGGCCGCCGGGCGCAGGGCGGCGGACAAGGCCCTGCGCAGCGTCGGCACGGCCGGGGCCGACCCGTTCGCCGACGCGATGCGGCTGCAGGAGCAGATGCGCATCCACCGCCCGGACGGGAAGGTCATCCAGGGCGAGGTCCTCGACCCCGAGGCGGGCCCGCGCGGCCCGCAGGGCGGCCAGGGGCCCCAGGGCCCCGACACCGGCTACCGCCCGCCGCTCAACGGCTGATCCGGCAGGTACTCCGGCAGGCGGATCCGGCGGGTACGCGAAAGGGACCCTGGTGACCAGGGTCCCTTTTCGTGTGTGCTCCCGCGCGGGGCGGGGGCTCCGTCAGGCGCTCTTGCGGGTGTCGCGCGGGTGCACCGCGAGGTTCATCCCACCGGAGCGGAGCACGGCCAGCCGCTCGGCCAGCACCTCCTCCAACTCCTCACGGGTCCGGCGCTCCATCAGCATGTCCCAATGGGTACGCGTCGGCTTGGTCTTCTTCTCCTCGGGCTCGTCGCCGTCGAGAAGGGCGGCCTCCTGGCCGCAGAATCGGCATTCCCAGGTCGAGGGGATCTCGGCCTCGACCGAGAAGGGAACCTCGAAACGGTGTCCGTTCTGACACGCGTACTCGACGGTCTGGCGGGGCGCCAGGTCAATGCCACGGTCGGTCTCGTAGCTGGTGGCCCCGAGTCGCGTGCCGCGGAGAGCTCGCTCGCTCATGAATCGTGCCTCCCGGGCTTATGGCCCACAGGACTAGTGGTCGCTGTTCTTCGTCGTTCGGTCAACGCTCGGCTTCCGACGAAGATTCCCGTCCCGGGACATGCGTCGTCTGTTGTGCCGCCCCTGTTTGTACCCATCAACGCCCGATTTGTCACATCTGGCCGGGGATATCACCCAAGGTGTCACCTGTTTCACACCTGGTGATCGTGCGGACTTTCCGCGTCGAGCGTACCGGGCGGGGATCCGGCGGCATTCGCCGCCCCCGTCGGGGCCCGAGCGTACGGCTTTCAGGAGATCGGACGGGAGCGGATCATCGGCTCGTCCTTGGCGAGGTCGACCGGGCGGATCTGCTCGGCGCCGGGGACGACCGGCGGGCGCTCGGGGCGGGGCGGCGCGCCGGCGGGGGCCTCGGTGCGGGTGTCGCGGTGCGGCAGCAGGGCGATCACCGCGTCGCGCAGCGAGGCCGGGGCCTCCTCGTCCAGCGGGTCGACGGTGGCCGGCACCTGGAGGCGGACGGGCGCGGCGTTGCCGATCCGGGCGTAGCCGCGGCCGACCGGGGCGTGGGCGGCGGGCACGATGTCCAGGGCCGCGCCCAGGGCGACGTACGCCTCCTCGGGGCCGGTGGGGCCGAGCAGCACCCGGGCCCGGGTGGTGGCGAGGACGGTCGGGGTGAGGCGGTCGTGGGCGGTGACGTCGTCGGCGACCACCACGGTGACGCGGGCGGCCCGGCCGTGACGCAGCGGCAGTTCCAGCAGGTCCTGCGGGTCCGGGCGGCCCTCGGCCCGGGCCAGCTCGCTCAGCTCGGTGGGGTGGTCCAGGAGCAGCCACAGCGGCCGGGTGACGTCCTCCGGCGGGGCGGTGCCGGCGTGCCGGGCGGCGTTGAGGGCGGCGAGGCGGCGGTCCGTCTCCTGGGCGGCCCACTCCAGGGCGGCGAGGGCGCCGTGCAGGCTGGTCTCCACCGTGTGCACGCCGGGGCGGTTCACCAGGCAGGCGTGCTCGCCGGTGCCGGCGCCGTCGATCACCACCAGGTCGGCGTAGGGCAGGGCCTGGAGGGCGACGGAGCGCACCAGGCTGGACGTGCCGTGGCCGGCGGTGCCGAGGGCCAGCAGGTGCGGTTCGGAGGAGCGCGGGCCGGTGCGCCAGACGACCGGGGGCTGCTGGGCGACGGCCCCGCCCCGGTGCACGGGGATCGTCCGGGCGGTGCCGTCCTCGTCCGTGAAGCCGAGCACGATCTCGCCGGGGGCGGCGACGAAGCGCTGGGCGGTGATGTCGGCGGGCAGCGGCGCCAGCGCGGCGATCCGCAGCCGGTTGGACTCCTCGTCCCAGTCGAAGCGGTACTCGCGGGCCCGCCCGGCCTTGCCCTGGACGACCTGCTCGATCCGGGCGCGGGCGGCCGGCTCGGTGTCGGTGAAGTAGGCCGGGTAGCCCAGCTCCAGCCGGGCGAGGCGGCCCTCGCCGTCGAACTCCCAGGAGCCGAAGGCGCTCTTCCAGTCGCCCTCGAAGTGGTACATCGGGTTGGCGTCCTCGGGCCCGCACAGGTACGGGGTGAGCGCCGCGTAGAGCGCGCCCAGCTTGACGTCGGCGACGTCGGGGGCGGCCGGGGCGGGGGCGGCCTTGGGGGCGCGGCCGGCCCAGGCGGCGCTGGCCATCAGGGCGATCAGGGCGAACAGCAGGCCGTGGGGCAGCAGGTAGACGCCGATCAGCATCGCCGCGGTGAGGAACAGCGTCGGGCCGCGCCGCTCCTTCGGGGTGGCCTGCCAGCGGCCCTTGGCCCAGGCGCTGTGGTGGCGCAGGCCCCGGCTGATCACGGTGAGCGGGGCGAACATGTCGGAGGCGTGGTCCCCGGCGGTTCGGGCGATCTCGCGGCCCTTGACGAGATGGCGGTGGAGCGGCATGGCGTGACTCCCCGGGCGGGTGGGACGGGTCGGGTGGGACGGGGTGGTGGGTCGTACGACGGAGCCCGGGGCGGTGGGAATCCGCGCCCGGGCCCGTGCGGGCGGGACGAGCCCTAGAGCTTGAGGCCGCTGAGCAGGCTGGCGAGGCTGGCGCCGCCCGCGGTGATGCTCGGCGCGATCGCGGAGCCGGCGATGTAGAAGCCGAAGAGGGCGCACACGACGGCGTGGGAGACCTTCAGTCCGTCCCTGCGGAAGAACAGAAAGGCGATGGTGCCGAACAGGACGATGCCGGAAATCGAGAGGATCACGTTCTGCTCCTCGGGGAGGGGGACAGGGCAGTGTCACGGAAAGTGCTCTAATCGTGACAAAAAGTAATAGATGATGGAACGGGGCAAATGGGTGGTTCTGCCGCGCAATGCCGCTTCGGATGCCGGACGGAGGTATGCGAACCGGCCGAGGAGGCGGGCCGGGCACCGCCCGGATCCGGTGCGGTGTCGGCCCGGCGAGGCATTCCCGGCGAACGGGCGGGAAGTTTCCCGGGGGGTCGGTAAGTTCGCTCCAATGGCCGCGCAACCGTGCGGCCGTACGCCGTACCGCCGCTTTCGGTACGGCCGTGCTCGCCCCCGACCCACGACGGAAAGGCCGATCCCCATGACCGACGCCCCCGACGCCGATGTGATCGCCCTCGCGGGGAGGCTCTTCGACGCCGCCCGCACCGGTGACACCGCCACCCTGGCCGCCGCGCTGGAGGCCGGCGCCCCCGTCGGCCTCACCAACGACCGCGGCGACGACCTGCTGATGCTCGCCGCCTACCACGGCCACGCCGCCGCCGTCGAAACCCTGCTGCGGCACGGCGCCGACCCGAACCGGGCCAACGACCGGGGCCAGACCCCGCTCGCCGGGGCCGTCTTCAAGGGCGCCGACGACGTCCTGGAGGCCCTGCTGGCCGGCGGCGCCGACCCGGCGGCGGGCGCCCCGAGCGCGCTGGACACCGCCCGGATGTTCGGCAAGGAGCAGCTCGTCGCCCGCTTCGAAGATCGATAGGCGCAGGTCGTAGGCTTTTCACCCATGGACACCACGACCGCCGGCACCGTCGAGTTCCGCGTCACCGGCTACGGCCACCCCGACGCGCAGGCCCTCGCCGAGGAGGTGCAGCAGGAGTACGTCCGCCGCTACGGCGACCCGGACGAGACCGTGATGCACCCCGAGGACTTCGAGGTGCCGGCCGGTCTGTTCATGATCGCCTACCTCGACGGGCGGCCGGTCGCCTGCGGCGGCTGGCGGGCCAAGCGGGCCGGGGCGGACGGCCTGCGCGACGGCGACGCCGAACTCAAGCGGATGTTCGTCGTCCCCGAGGCGCGCGGCCGGGGCCTGGCCCGGGCCGTGCTGCGCCGCCTGGAGGTCACCGCCGCGGAGGCCGGCCGCACCCGGCTCATCCTGGAGACCGGCACCGAGCAGCCCGAGGCCATCGCGCTGTACGGCTCCGAGGGGTACGCCGCGATACGGAAGTTCGGCATCTACAAGGACCACCCGCAGAGCATCTGCCTCGGCAAGGAGCTCGCGGCCGTCTGAGGGCGGTCCGCGCCGGGTAGGTTCCCGTCGTCCCGAGGGGGTGGCGGATGAACGAGCAGGAGCCCGGCGCCGGCCGGCTTCCCGAGCTGGCGGCGCCCGGCGGCGCCCTGGACACGCTGGTGCGCGAGGGGGTGCGCGCCGTCGGGGCCGGCGCCGTCTGGGCGGTCGGCGACGCCCGCGGCCCGCTCGGCGGCGGCGCCCACGGGGTGCTCGGGCAGGGCCCGTACGCGCTTCTGGCTCCGGGGCGGCGGACGCTCTACGACCTCGCCAGCGTCACCAAGGTCCTCGCGCTCTGGCCCTGCGCCGGGGTGCTCTGGCAGGACGGGCTGCTGCCGCTGGACGAGCCGCTCGGCCGCTGGTGGGCACCGGCTGGAGGGCGGCGCGTCGGCGGGGTGGCGATCCGTCAACTCATGGCGCACACCGCTGGGTTGCTCCCGTTCACCCGCTTCGAGAAGCTCTACGGGCCCGACCCGGCCGCGATCCGCGCCGGGGTGCTCGGGGCGCCGCTGCACCGCGAGCCCGGCAGGGCCGTGGAGTACACCGACCGGGCCGCCGTCCTGCTCGCGTACATCGTCGAGGACCTCGGCGGGGCCGGGCTGGACGAGCTGGCGGCGCGCTGGGTCTGGGAGCCGCTGGGGATGACCGACACCCGCTACGGTCCTCTGGCGGAGCGGGAGTTGAGCCGTACGGCGCCCACCGAGCGCGAGGAGCGGGCCGGTGGCTTCCTGCGCGGGGTGGTGCACGACCCCTCGGCCCGGCTGCTCGGCGGCGTCTCCGGCAACGCCGGTGCGTTCTCCACCTCCTGGGACCTCGGCCGGTTCCTCACGGCGGTGCTCGACCCGCCCCGGGGGCTGGGCTGGGGCGGCGACTGGACGGCCGAGTCCCTGCGGGACCAGACCGGCGGGCTGGAGCCCGTACGCGGCCTGTCCTGGATGGTCGCGCCCGGGACGGAGGCGGCCGAGGGGACGTTCGTCCACTACGGGTTCACCGGCACGGGGATCTGGGTCTCGCGCGAACTCGGGCGCTGGGCCGTGCTGTTGACCAACAAGGTGCACTACGACCGGAACACCGGGCCGCTCACCGATCTGCGGAACGCCTACCGGCGAGCGGTCTTCGGGTGAACCCGTTCGGGGATCAGACGTTCGGGGATCAGAGGAGGGTGCTCCAGTAGAACCAGAACCGGTTCAGCACCAGCAGCGCGAGGACCGCCACCCACAGCACCGGCAGCGCCCAGTGGTAGCGCGCCGCCTCCCGGACGACCGCCGCCGCCCTCGGGCCCACCGGGATCACGCCCGAGCGCAGGTTGTGCAGCGTGGTGTACCAGAACAGCAGCACCACCGTCAGCCACACCACCATGCAGTACGGGCACAGCGCGCCGATGTCGTACAGCGCCTGGTCGATCAGCCAGTGCACGGACAGCAGGCCCAGCGTGGTGCCCGCCTGGAGGCCCAGCCAGAACCAGCGCCGGTACGCACCCCCGGCGAGCAGGCCCGCGCCGACGGCCGCCAGCGCTCCGAAGGCGGCGATCCCCAGCAGGGAGTTGGGGAAGCCGAACACCTCCGCCTGGTCGGTGCGCATCACCGAACCGCAGCTGATGATCGGGTTGATGTTGCAGCTCGGGACGTACGACGGGTTCTCGAGGATGCGCAGCTTGTCGAAGGTCAGCACGGCCGAGGCGACCAGGCCGACCAGTCCGCCGAGGAACAGCAGCAGGGCGAAGGCCCGGCTCGCGGCGACGGCGGGGGAGGGGGCGGGAGCGGGACGGGAGGCTGGCACGGTGGCGGCGGCGGTCATGGCTGCTCACTCCGGAAGCTGGGAGGGCCGGCCCGGCCGGAGATCGGCCGGGCCGGTGGTGCGTGCCGTGCGTCGTACTGCGGCTGCCGCCTACTGGAGGCCGGCGGCCTGCTTGACCTGCGCGGTGAACTGCTCCGGGCTCACCACGGCGTTGCCGGCGAACAGGCTGATCGGCTTGCCGTCCACCTTCACGGTCGGGGTGCCCGTCACCCCGCTGTCGTTGAACTTCTCGGCGACCTTGTTCGCCCAGGGCAGGTAGGTGCCGTCCTGGACGGCCTTCACGAAGGCGTCCGTCTTCAGGCCGGGCACCTGGCCGGCGAGGTCGAGGAGGTGGTTGACGTCGCCGAAGCCGTCCTCGCGCTCGTCCGGCTGGTTGGCGTACAGCACGTCGTGGAACGCCTTGAACTTGTCCACGCCCTCGTTGAGCGCGGCGCCGGCGGCGGCCAGCGCGTAGTGCGAGCCCTTGCCGGTCAGGTTCTTGTCCAGGAACGCCGCCAGGTGGTAGTCGACCTTGATCTGGCCGTCCTCGGTGAGCTTGGCCGTGGTCGCACCGTTCGCCGCCTCGAAGTGCTTGCAGACCGGGCAGCGGAAGTCCTCGTAGACCTCCATGGTGTGCGGGGCGTCCGCCTTGCCGAGGGTGATCACGGTGCCGCCGTCGCCGGTGGCGTTCGCCGGTATCACCAGGGCGCTCGCGGCCGTGGGCTTGTCGTCCTTCTTCGCCGAGGTGATGGCGAGGGTCACCCCGCCGATCAGGGCGAGCACGGCGACGGAGGACACCGCCACCACGATCCGCTGACGGCGCTTGGCGGCCGCCTTCTCGACGCGGTGCAGCTCCTGGAGGCGCTCACGGCTGCTGACGCGCTTGTTCTGGTTCTGGGACATGGGGATTCAACTCCTGTACGCGGCTGTGCGCGGCTGTACGCGACGGCCGCCGCGCCCGATGCGGGGGCGGCCGGGGATCACTGCGGAGTCGAGCGCGCTGCCCGGTGACGGTTCTTCGAGGTCAGCAGGCAGGCGCGAAGGCCGGCGGGCCCCGGCGCGGCGCCGGGCTCAGGACCACGGCCTCGCGGCGCGGCCGTGCGCCGTCCGAGACCGGCAGCGGCACCCGCAGCACCGGGCGGGCCGGGGCCGGGATCAGCAGGAGGACGAGCGCGCGCAGCGGGCGCGCCAGCGAGGCGCCGAGCGCGCGCAGCGCCCTGGCCAGGCCGGACAGGGCCGCATCGCCCAGGCGGAGCCAGGCGGCGGCGGCCAGGGCGATCACCAGGTGCACGAACAGGAGCAGGAACTGGGTGGCGGCGGGCGCCAGTTGCCCGGCGTGGCCCAGCGGGCCGCCGAACCAGGAGCCGTCCATCGAACCGCCGCCGCAGACCAGCAGATTCACCCCACGGGAGGGCATCTGCCCGGACAGGACCGGCCCACAGCCGGTCTGGCCCAGGTTGAACGTCGTGTTGAGCAGCAGCTCCACCGGCACCATCACGCCGGAGATGTGCAGCAGCCGCCGCTCCCCGCCGGCCAGTGCGGCGGCGAGGACGAAGACGACGGCGGTCGCGGTGGCCACCAGGGAGAGCGGCAGCGGGCGACCGGTGATGACGACCTGGCCCAGCGCGGACAGCGGCACGGCGAGCGCGGTGAACACCGCTGCCCGCAGGCCCCTGATCACATGGCTGGAGGTCGTCACGTCCCGGAGTATGCCATGGCCCTTACGCCGCGCACGAGGCCGCGTACGGGGTCAGTCCCCCGAGATGCCCACGATTCCCAGGTGGGTCGGCCCGCTGTCGGAGCGGAGGTCGGGGTGGAGGAGGACGTAGCAGCCCGTCCACCGGCCCGGGCACTCGTCGAGGAGGTCGTCGACCCGCTCCTCGAACCCGGCGACCGTCGGGCGCTCCGTACCGAAGTGGTGCAGCAGGCGGTCGGGGGCGAGGGGGCTCAGGCAGGTGTGGTCGACGTCGAGGATGCTGTGGGTGCCCTCCGTGCCCATGAACTCCTCGTCGGCGTGCAGCTCCTCCAGGCTCTCGTACCCGGAGCCGTCGCCGTACTCCTCCTCGAACACCCTGGCGTGCAGTGCGGCCACGGCCGCCTCGAGGTCGCCCCCGTACGCCGTGATGTAGCTCCAACCGCTGGCACCCATCGAACCGCCCCCATCTGTCGGACAACCGAGAACGGCCGAACCGTAGCGGCGAGGTCCGACAGCGCGGGGCTAGCCTGGAAGGCGACCTCTTCGAGGGGGTGTGCGCATGGCCGGGTCAGGGACCACGGTCGGGCAGGTGCTGATGGCCCGCATCGAGGCGCAGGCCGTCGTGCTCGCCGGGCTCGACGACGCCGTACGGGCCGACGAACCCGACGCGGTGCACCGCATGCGGGTGGCCTGCCGCCGGCTGCGCAGCGCCCTGCGGACCTTCCGCCGCTACCTCGCCCCCGGCTCCACGGACGACCTGGTCGCCGACCTGCGCTGGCTCGCCGCCGCCCTCGGCCGCGCCCGCGACGGCGAGGTCCTCACCGCCCGCCTGGCCGCACAGGCCCGCGACCTGCCCGCCGCGTGCGGGCCGGAACGCGTCGCCCGCGAGCTGGAGCGCTGGGGGCGCGCCGAGTACCGCCGGGCCTGGCCCGAGGTGACGGCCGCCCTCGACAGCCCCCGCCGCCGCGCCCTCGGCACCTCCCTCGGCCGCCTCCTCGCCGACCCGCCCCTGCGCCCCCGCGCCCGCCACCCCGCCGGCCCGGCCCTCACCCGCCTCGCCGCCCGCGAACAACGCCGCACGGGCAGGCGCGTCCACGCGGCCCTCGCCGCCCCGCCGGAGACGCGGGACGCGGCGCTGCACGAGGCCCGCAAGGCCGCCAAACGCGCCCGCTACACGGGCGAGACGGCGGGGCCGGGCGCCGCGCGCTACACGGAGCGGATGAAGGCCCTCCAGGAACTCCTCGGCGACCACCAGGACGCCGTCGTGGCCGCCGCCACCCTGACACGCGAAGCCCCGACGAGCCCGGAACCCTTCGCCTACGGCGCCCTGTACGCCCGGCAGTTGGCGGCGGCGGAGGCGGCACGCGAGCGCCTGCCAGGGGTGTGGAAACGCGCCTCGGGCCGCAAGCTGACACGGTTCGGCTAGTCGGCTGTCCGTCCCTGCCGGAAGAGCCACTTCGGGCGCCACTTCTTCGACTCCGGCCGCGGCTGATGCGGCACGATGCGGCCCTGGTGCATGGCTTCGAGTGCGGCCGCGTGGTCGCGGTAGAGATCGAGTGCGATCGACGAGCCGTCGGCGAAGTGCAGGTCCATGCGCAGCGACCTCTCGGTTTGCTTGTTCTCCAGCCGACCGAGCTGTTGGCGGGGCAGTTCGGCCAGCAGTTCCAGGTCCCTGGACACCCTGTCGAGGACGAGGACCCGTCGGTCGGTGTAGGCGAGCAGGGCGTCGTTGTTGTTGTACTCGGTGTCCTTCTCGTGCCCGGAGCGCACCACGATGACGAACTCTCCGGCCCGGCTCTCCCAGCCTCCGGCGAACGGGGCGCCGGCGGGGCCCAGCCGCCGAACGCGTCGGCGGCGGAGCAGTGAATCGATGCCCGTTTCGAGAGCCTCGGAGAGCACCTCGGTCAAGTGGAAGAGCATGAACACGGCGGTGAAGCAGCCGTCGGGCTCCGACCGCCCGGCCTTCGGCCTGCGGTACTTGCGTGGCAGCCGGGGGTCGAGGAGGCGGCTCAGGTCGAACTCCACGATACCGAGCAGCGGCTCCCCGGGGTGGAGTCGGCCCTCGACCAAATCCTGCAAGGGCGTGCCGCCGTAGTAGTGCTCCGGTGCGAACACCAGCGGCCGGGCGGTGGTCATCCGAACGCCTCCTCGATCCGACTCTTGGGCACCCGGTAGGGAGGAGGGTCCTGTGTGACCCCGAGGTCGTGTTTCAGTTCATCGGTGACGGCGTTGACGGAGGGATCCTTGGCGAGGTCGTGCTCGGCCGCTGCCACGGGGGCGCCGTCACCGAGAAGCAAGTGGAGGGGGGCCTTGACAATCTTGTTGGCGGCCTTGGCGGCGATGACGTTGCCGAAGGTCTCCAAGGACGGATTGTGAGCGGCTTCGCGCATGAGCTTGAAGCGGTTCATGAACCCGACGTACTGGCGTAACTCCTTGGCAGCCTCAGTGGCCTTCGAGATAGACCCTCCGCCGCGTTTGAGCGCCTGAACGGCCTTCTTCAGCTTGCTGAGCGTTTCCGCCAGCTCTTCGGACACCTTGCCGACGCGCGCGATGAAGAGTTCGATCTCCGCGTCGACCACCAGCGCGTCGACGATCGTCGCCATGCCCACGGTGATGATGTCGAGGACCACCAGCCCCGCCAGCGTGACGGCCAGCGCCTCGATCGCCTCCCGGATGATCTCGATGACCGTCTCCTCGGCGAGCCTGCACGCCTCGGCGGCCTGGCTGATGAGGTGCGCCGTCCGGTCCATGTCGGTGGCCGTGGCGTCGACGGCCGCGACGGCCTCGCCCATGTGCGTGCCGAAGGCGTCGGCGGCCTGACCCTTCCACTGGACGGCCAACGCGCCTCCGCCTCGGCGGAGTTCGTCGGCGAGGTGGCGCAGGGCCTTGGCCTGGTTCTGCCACTCCTGTGCGGCGGTGGTGAGCGCGGTGAGGTTTCCGGTGACCTTCTCCAGCATGTCCATCAGGCCGGTGGAGTCGAGGGCCATCTTGACCAGGTGGTCCAGGCCCGAGTCGATTCCTTCCTTGACCGGGTTGTGGATGTGGGGAAGCGGGAGCATCGGTTCGTTGATGAAGTCCCGGGTCCACTTGAAGGCGTCGCTGAGCGGCTGGACCGCGTCCCCGGGTGTCGTCATGTCGCGCCGCCGTACACGGTGGTGACGTCCTTCTCGCTGTTCACGTAGGTGTGCGCCGTGTGCCCGAGGCCCGTCACCACGTCGGAGAGGATGTCTGCCAGGTCGCTCAGGTTCTGCTGCTCGGCGGTCGCGTGCAGGTGGTACTCGTCGAACAGGTGCTGTGCGTTCGGCAGATGGCCGAAGTCGCTCGACTTCAGTGTGATCGAGGCGAGCTTCCACCTGATGGTGCTCAGGTGTTCGGACTGCGTCTGTGTGACGTGGCCGTAGGTCGTCAGTGCGGCGGGTTGAACCTTGAACCCCGGATCCGCCATAGCGGCCTCCCCCTTGGTGGTCGCGTTCGGAGTCACAGCCGTTGATACGCGCACCATCAGCCCCTTCTGACGGCGGCTCAACAAACTGCCGGTGTGATGGTACGTCAGGACGGCGATGAATATGGCGCATTGTGACAGGAGGGTCACATGGGGTTCGGGTGGAGGCCTGCGGAGAGGGCTGCTTCGCGGAGGGTGGTGCGGAGCATGGTGGGGGTGAGGCGGCCGGTGTTGGTGTTGCGGGGGCTGACGTGGTAGCAGCCGTGGAGGCGCAGGGGTGGGCCGGGGGTGCGGGAGGGGAGGGTGGCGACGGCGTCGTGGCCGAAGGCGGGGCGGGGGCGGGGGATCTGCCAGCCGGCGGTGGCGAGGGCGGGGAGGACGGCCTGCCAGGCGAAGCCGCCGAGGGCGAGGACGGTGCGGACGGTGGGGCGCAGGAACTGGAGTTCACGGGTGATCCAGGGGCGGCAGGTGTCGCGTTCCGTGGTGGTGGGCTTGTTCTCGGGCGGGGCGCAGCGGACGGGGTCGGTGATGCGGACGCCGTACAGTTCCAGGCCGTCGCCGTGGCGGACCGACTCGGGGCGGTCGGCGAGGCCGAGGTCGTACAGGGCGGCGTAGAGGAGGTCGCCGGAGGGGTCGCCGGTGAAGATGCGGCCGGTGCGGTTGGCGCCGTGGGCGGCGGGGGCGAGGCCGACGAGGAGGAGCGGGGCGTCGGGCGGGCCGAAGCCGGGGATGGGGCGGGCCCAGTAGTCCTGGTCCCGGTAGGCGAGGCGTTTGGTGCGGGCGGTCTCCTCGCGCCACTCGACGAGGCGGGGGCAGGCCCGGCAGTGGGTGACCACGCGGTCGAGGTCGGCGAGTCCGGTGGCGCGGGCGGCGGCCTCGGCGGGGTGCTGGGGGTGGCCGGGTTCGTCGGCCGGGCACAGCGGCATGCTGGTGATCCTAGAGGTCGGGCGTAGCGTGGAACGTGCGCCGGTGTGCGCGTTGGCCTTGAGGAGGCCGTGATGATCGTCGATGCGGTGCTGGGGGCGATCGGGGGGCTGGCGGGGTTGGGGGCGCTGTGGGCGGGGTTGAGCATCCGCGTCGTCCAGCAGTTCCAGAAGGGTGTGGTGTTCCGCTTCGGGCGGGTGCGCGAGGAGGTGCGCGAGCCCGGGCTGGTGGCGCTGATGCCGATCGCCGACCGGCTGCGCAGGGTGAACGTGCAGATCGTGACGATGCCGATCCCGGCGCAGGAGGGCATCACCCGGGACAACGTGACCGTACGGGTGGACGCGGTGGTGTACTTCCGGGTGCTCGATCCGGTGAAGGCCACGGTCAACGTGCAGGACTACCACTTCGCGATGTCCCAGGTCGCGCAGACCTCGCTGCGCTCGATCATCGGCAAGAGCGAGCTGGACGACCTGCTGGCGAACCGCGAACCGATCAACCAGGGGCTGGAGTTGATGATCGACAGTCCGGCGCTGGGCTGGGGCATCCAGATCGACCGGGTGGAGATCAAGGACGTGGCGCTGCCGGAGTCGATGAAGCGCTCGATCGCCCGGCAGGCGGAGGCGGAGCGTGAGCGGCGGGCGAGGATCATCACGGCGGACGGCGAGTTCCAGGCGTCGGAGCGGTTGTCGGAGGCGGCCCGGGTGATGAGCGCGACGCCGTCGGCGCTCCAACTGCGGCTGCTGCAGACGGTGGTGGAGGTGGCGGCGGAGAAGAACTCCACGCTGGTGCTGCCATTCCCGGTGGAGCTGCTGCGGTTCCTGGACAGCGCGACGGAGAACCAGCAGCGGGAGGTGCTGGCGGCGGCCGCGGCGGCTGCGGCGGTGAAGGTGGCGCGGCAGGCCGGGGTGGCGGAGGAGCTGGAGCCCGAGGCGGTCGAGACGGTGGAGGCGCGCGAACTTCCGGCGCTGGACGAGGTGTTGCGGACCTCGCCGCGGAGCGAGGGGGAGGGAGAGGGGCGGAGCGAGGAGCCGGGGCGGGCCGCCTGAGGACGGCTCCCCGGTGGCGCCGGGCACCCCGCCGGACCAGGATGGACGAGGGGGTGGAAGTCAGGTCAGGAGGCGGATCATGACCAGAGCGATCGACATCATGCACCCCGGCGCCGAGTGCGTCCGCGAGGGCCAGACGTTGGCCGAGGCGGCCCGGATCATGCGGGACCGGCACGTCGGCGCGCTGCCCATCTGCGGGGACGACGAGCGGCTGCTGGGCATCGTGACCGACCGCGACATCGTGCTGCGCTGCGTCGCCGAGGGCCGGGACCCGGCGCAGGTGACGGCGGGCGAGCTGGCGCTGGGGCGGCCGATGACGGTGGAGGCGGACGAGGACTGCGAGCAGGTGCTGCGGGTGATGGAGCAGTACCAGGTGCGGCGGCTGCCGGTGATCAACCACCCGGAGCACAAGCTGGTCGGCATCATCAGCGAGGCCGACATCGCCCGGGGGCTGCCGCAGGCGCGGCTGGCCGAGTTCGTGTCGGCGGTCTGTGCGGAGGAGGCCCCGACGGCGGCGGCTTCCTAAGGGCTGCGGAGGCTGTCGAGGTGGCGGCGCAGGACGGCGCGCAGTTCGTCCGGGCCGACGAGGTCGGGGTGCTGGACGGCCTGGAGGGTGAGGCCGTCCAGGAGGGCGGACAGCCGGCGGGTCTCGACGGCGAGGTCGAGGCCGGGGGCGAGCCCGCCCGCGCGGTCGGTCTCGACGAGGACGTGGCGGATCAGTTCGTCCAGTCCGGTCTGCAACTCAGCGGCGCGGGAGCGTAGTTCGGGGCGGAATCGGGCGGCGGTGACGAAGGAGAGCCAGAGGGAGGACTCCTCGCGGCGTCCCTCGTCCAGGGGGAGGACCTCGGCGAGCAGGCGCTCGACCCCGGCGCGTCGGTCGGTGGCGGTGTCGGCGCCGCTGTCGGGGGCCGGGTCGAGCAGTGCGCGGGCGCGGGTGCGGATCCGGGTGTCGATCCGGCGGGCCAGCTCCGCCATCGCGAAGATCATCAGCTCGGAGCCGCCCGCGAAGTAGTGCCGGACGGAGCCGATGGCGAGGCCGGCCTCCTCGGCGACGTTGCGCAGCGAGGCGTGCTCCAGGCCCTCGCGGGCGGCGACGCGCAGGACGGCGTCCGCGACGGCCTGGCGGCGTTCGACGGGGTCGACGATCTTGGGCATGTTGCCGTTATAGCACGGTCGAGCTACATTGCTGACGCCGCTTATTTAGCACGGTCGAGTTATAAAAACTGGGGGAGTGGGGATGGCGCATCTGTGGGTGTACGCGGGGATCGCGGCGGTGGTGGTCGTGGTGGTGGTGCGGCGCCTGCGCGGCGAGCCGCTCAATGCCAGGGACCTCTTCGCGGCGCCGGTGGTGCTCACTGCCCTCGGTCTCTGGTCGCTCGCGCAGCACCACGGGCTGCGCGCGGGGGACTACGTCTGGGTGGGCGCGGGATCGGTGCTCGGCCTCGCGCTCGGCGCGCTGCGCGGGGCCACCGTCGTGCTGTTCGAGCGCGAGGGCGTGCTGTGGCAGCGCTACGCGGGGCGGACGTTCCTGGTGGCGGTGCTCTCGCTGGCGGTGATGGCGGGCTTCTCGCTGCTCGCCGCGCGCTGCGGCCTGGCGGCGGACGCCCGGCCCGTCCAACTCTCCATCGGCGTCGGGTTCCTGGGCGAGGCGCTGGTCGTGGGGTGTCGCGGCCTCGCCTCCGGCACGCCGTTCGCGCCGGAGCGCCGGGAGGCGGGCCCGCTGTCGAGGTTCGATCGGTAACGATGGTTGTCACGGAGCCTTGCGGTAACTATGGTTGTCGGCATGACGACTGTGGAGATCACCTCGGAGGAGAGCGCGGAGCTGGGCCGCGCCCTCGTGGACGCGCTGAACCCGCTCGCCGCCGCCGTACGCGCCCGCGAGACCGGGCTGTCGCAGGAGCGGAGCTGGCACGGGGAGCCGGTCGACACGGCCCTCTCCGTGCTGTCCGCCTGGAAGCTGGTCGACGCCGAGGTCAAGCGGCTCACCGCGCTCGCGGCCGCCACCGCCGGTTCGTACGGCGCCAGTTACGAGCAGCTGGGCGCGGCCTGGGGCATCACCCGGCAGGGCGCGCGGAAGAAGTGGCCGGAGGCCGTGGCCCGGGCGGCGCGTCCTGGCGTGCTCGAACTCTTCGGCGGGGTGGCCGAGTTGGTGGAGTCCGAGGATGGCTGGCACTGGTTCGGGACGGGGGCGGACGGCGTGGCCGGGGAGTCGGCGGCCGGGTACCCGAGCCGGGAGGAGGCCGCGGCGCACGCCGGGGCCTTCCTCGTGGCGGGAGGCGTCGGCGGCGGTTCCTAGGATGTGGGCGAATCGTTGATCGACCAGGGGGAGAGGCGCGGATGGAACGGCACGAGGTGCGGGGCGAGCTGCTCGCGGAGGCGCTGGAGGGGTTCGAGGAGCGGCTCTCCACCGCGATCCGCGCGATGCGCGGGGAGCCGAGCGACGACCGGGACCGGAGGGCCCTCGCGGCGGTGGAGGCCGGGTTGGCCCGGATTCGCATCCGGGGCGGGGGCGGCGGCGAGCATCCGTACGCGCTCGCGCTGGAGGTGCTGCGGGCCGTCCTCGCCGGGGACCGTGAGGCGTACGGGGCCGGGCTGGCCGCCCTGCTGCCCTGGCGGGACGGGCGCGGCGGCGAGCCGGGCCCCGCGAGCCTGCTGCCGCGGCCGCCGCTCGCCCTCGCGGCGATCGCCCACCGGCGCCGGGGCTGGCTGCCCGGCATCGGGACGGACCACCTGCCGCACGCGCTGGTCACCGGGCCCGCGCGGGGCTGAGGTCAGCCCTCCTCGCGCAGCGCCCGGGCGATGAGCTCGGCCAGGTGCAACGCCTGCCTGCCGTCACCGAGTTGGGCGATCTGCGTGCGGCAGCTGAAGCCGTCCGCCAGCACCACCGTGCCCGGTGCGGCGGTGCGGACGGCGGGCAGCAGGACGCGCTCCGCGATCGCCTCGGAGACCTCGAAGTGGCCCCGGGTGAAGCCGAAGTCGCCCGCCAGGCCGCAGCAACCGGCCTCCAGCACGCGGTTGTCGAGGCCGAGGCGGGCCTCGACCCGCCGGTCCGCCGCGCTGCCGAGGACGGCGTGCTGGTGGCAGTGGGTCTGGGTGATCGCGTCCAGCGGGATCTTCGGGAGCGGGGCCTCGGGGGCGTGCTCGTCCAGGAATTCCGCGAAGGTGCGCGTGTGTTCGGCCAAGGGGCGGGCGTCCGGGCCGAGCAGTTTCGGGGCCTCCTCGCGCAGGGCGGCGGTGCAGCTCGGGTCCAGGCCGATCACGGGGGTGTCGGCCGGGAGCCCGGCTGCGCCGACCGCCCGGAGGCTGCGCCGCAACACCCGCCGGGCGGTGTCGAGTTGGCCGGTGGAGTACCAGGTGAGGCCGCAGCAGACCGGGCCGCCCGGCAGGTGGACCTCGAAGCCCAGGTGCTCCAGCACCTCGACGGCCGAGCGCAGCACCCGCGGCTGGAGGTGGTCGGAGAAGGTGTCCGGCCACAGCAGCACCGGCCGCCCGCCCGAGGGCGAGGGACCGCGCCGCCCGTACCAGCGGGTGAAGGTCTCCGGCGGCAGGACGGGCAGGACCCGGCGCCGGTCGATCCCGCCGAGCCGCTTGAGCAGCGCGCCCGCGCGGGAGCGGGCCAGGGTGTTGACGGCGCCGGGGGCGAGCGCCGCCGCCCGCAGCCACAGCGGCAGCCAGCCCATCGAGTAGTGGGCGAGCGGGCGCGGCCGGTGGCGGTGGTGCTGGTGGAGGAACTCGGCCTTGTAGGTGGCCATGTCCACATGGGTGGGGCAGTCGCTCGCGCAGCCCTTGCAGCCGAGGCACAGGTCCAGCGCCTCCCGCACCTCCGAGGAGCGCCAGCCGCCGGTGACCAGCTCGCCGCGCAGCATCTCCGCCAGCAGCCGGGCGCGGCCCCGGGTGGAGTGCCGCTCCTCGCCGGTGGCCAGGTAGCTCGGGCACATCACCCCGCTGCCCGGGGCGACGCACTTGGCCACGCCCACGCAGCGGTGCACGGCCTTGGCGAGGCTGCCCCCGTCCTGCTCGTACGGCAGGGCGAGCGGCAGCGCGCGGCGCGGGGCGGTGACGAAGCGCAGGTCCGCGTCCAGCGGGCGCGGATCGACCAGGGCGCCCGGGTTGAGGAGGTTCTCCGCGTCCCAGATCCGCTTGAACTCGCCGAACAGGGCGATGACGTCGGGCGGGTACATGCGCGGCAGCAGCTCGGCGCGGGCCTGGCCGTCGCCGTGCTCGCCGGAGAGTGAACCACCGTACGAGACCGCCAGATCGGCCGCGTCCTCCAGGAACTCCCGGAAGACCAGCACCCCTTGGGGCTCGCCGAGCGGGAAGTCGATGCGCAGGTGCACGCAGCCGTCGCCGAAGTGCCCGTACGGGACGCCGTGCAGGCTGTGCCGGCGCAGCAGGGCGCGCAGGGCCCGCAGGTAGTCGCCGAGCCGCTCGGGCGGGACGGCGGAGTCCTCCCAGCCGGGCCAGGCCTCGCCGCCCCCGGGCAGGCGGGTGACGATGCCGGCGCCCGCCTCGCGGACGGCCCACAGCTGGCGCTGCTCCGCCGGGTCGGTGACGAGGGAGACGGCGGCCCGGCGCTCGCGGCGCACCGCGTCGGCGAGGGTGCGGGCGGCCTGGTAGGCGGCCAGCGGGGTGTCGCCGCCGACCTCCAGGAACAGCCAGCACTCGCCGGCGGGCAGCCGGTCCAGCGCGGGCGGGCGGGGGCCGGCCGCGAGGAGGGCGGCGATCAGGTCGGCGGCCATGCCCTCGGCGGTGAGCGGCCCGTACGGCAGCAGGGCGGGGATCGCGTCGGCGGCGGCGCCCTCGTCGGGGTAGCCGGCCACCACCAGGGCGCGGGCGGGCGGCTCCTCGACGAGGCGGACGGTGGCGCCCAGCAGCAGGGCGCAGGTGCCCTCGGTGCCGGTGAGCGCCCGGGCGAGGTCGTGGCCGTGCTCGGGCAGCAGCGCGTCCAGCGGGTAGCCGGAGGTGCGGCGGGGCAGGCGGGGCATGCCCTGGCGGATGACGGCCAGGTTGCGGTCGGTGAACTCCTGGAGCTGCGCGTGGAGTTGGCCCGCCCGGCCGGGCAGGCGGCGCAGGGCGGCGCGTTCGGCGGCGGTGAGCGGGCCGCCGACGGTCAGCTCGGTGCCGTCGGAGAGCAGCAGCTCCAGCTCCTGGACGTGGTCGGAGGTGCGGCCCCAGGCGAGGGAGTGGGAGCCGCAGGAGTCGTTGCCGATCATGCCGCCGAGCGTGCAGCGGCTGTGGGTGGACGGGTCCGGCCCGAAGCGCAGCCCGTACGGCCGGGCGGCGCGCTGGAGGTCGTCCAGGACGGTGCCGGGCTGGACGCGGGCGGTGCGGGCCTGCGGGTCGACGGCGAGGACGGCGCCCAGGTGGCGGCGGAAGTCCAGCACCACGGCGCCGGGCCCGATCGCCTGCCCGCCGATGCTCGTCCCGGCGCCGCGCGCCACCACGGGGACGCGGTGGGCGCGGCACAGGGCCAGGGTGGTGCGGACGTCGTCGAGGTCGGCGGGCTTGACCACGCCGAGGGGCGGGTGGCGGTAGTTGGAGGCGTCCTGCCCGTAGACGGCCCGCTCGGCGGTGCCGAAGCGGACCTCGCCGCGCAGCACGGAGGCCAGCTCGCGGGCCAACGCGGCCCCGGGGTCGGCGGACGGACGGCTCATCGGTGACCTCCGGGGCTCGCGGGCTCTCGGCGACCTCCGAGCATGCCAGCCCCGGCCCCGCAGGGGCACCGGGCGCGACGGGGGTACCGCCGACCAGGTGTCCTGAGGCGGTCCCGGCCCGCCGACAGGCTCAGCGCCGGCCCGTCAGCGTCCCCTTGGCGATGTGGGAGAGCTTGGCCACCTCGAAGGCCGGGTAGGCGCCGCCCGCCAGCAGGGCGAACTTGATGCCCTCGCGCCCGCCCGGCTTGCGGTGGCCCGGCGGCAGGAAGCGGCGGTGGTGCTCGGCGGCGCGGTGGAAGAACTGCGGGCGCTCCGCGCGGGGGACGCAGCCGGCGAGGTCGAAGACGAAGAGGTAGTGCCGGACCATCCGCACGAACAGCGCGTCGCGCACCGCGTACAGGTGCGGCTGGTCCTCCAGCAGGGCGAAGCTGCGCTCGTACTGGTCGAAGAGGTCGAAGACGCTGCTGCCCGGGCCGCTGGAGGGGTGGACGGTCTCCCGGCGGCGCAGCTGCACGCACTCGCGGGGCAGCACGGCGGCCGTGCGGGCGCCGAGCATCGCGGCGTGCACGACGGGGACCTCCTCGTACCGGCCGTCGGGGAAGGCGAGGGCGAGCTCCTCCCAGTGGCCGCGGCGGACCAGCCGGTCCCAGATCAGCGGGGGCGCGCCGAGCAGTTCGGGCCGGTCGAAGGGGGCGAAGGGCTCGGGGCCGGCGGCGGCGAGCAGGGCCTCGGCGGCGCCGGGCCAGTCGCGGCCGCCGTGGTGGCGGGAGTGGCCGAACAGCAGGACGTCCACCGGGCCGGTCCCGCGCAGGCGGTCGGCGAGGACGCGCAGGCCGTCGCGGGGGAGGAGGTGGTCGGCGTCGAGGAAGAGCAGGTACTCGCCGCGCGCCCGGGCCGCGCCCGCGTTGCGGCACACGCCGACGCCGACGGCCGCGTTCAGCCGCAGCGCCGAGACGCGGGGGTGGCGGGCCGCGTAGGCCTCGGCGAGGTCGCCGTCGGACTCCGGGGAGCGGTCGGCGACGACGATCACCTCGACGTCGTCGAGGGACTGCGCGAGCACCGAGTCGAGGCACTCGGCGAGCTGTTTGTGCTGGTCATAGGCGGGGACGACGACGCTGATGAGGGGTGAGGGCATGACGCCGGAGCGTAAGAGGGCGCGCGAACGGTGGCAAAGCCCCGCCTCGGCGTGAATCCGGGCAAGGCGGGGCGAAGGGTACGTCCGTGCGCCAGATCTTCACGCCGCCTGCCGGGCGTGTCCACGGCAGGTGGCGACGCGGGACGCGCGAAGGCCGGGGCCGCGAGACGCGGACCCCGGCCTTCGGGTGCTCTTTAGTACCAGTGGTGGTTCTGCCAGAACGACCAGGCGGCGCAGGGGCTGCCGTAGCGGGAGTTCATGTAGTCCAGGCCCCACGCGATCTGGGTCGCCGGGTTGGTGCGCCAGTCGGCGCCGGCGGAGGCCATCTTCGAGCCGGGCAGGGCCTGCACCAGGCCGTACGCGCCGGAGGAGGCGTTGACGGCGAGGGGGTTCCAGCTGCTCTCGTGGAAGACGATGTTGCTGAAGCACTGCAGCTGGCCGGCCGGGACGATCTGGGCGGCGATCTGCTGCGGGGAGCCGGAGAAGCCGGCCGCGAGGTCCTTGCGCTGCTGGGAGCGGGAGGCGGCGTCGGCGTCCGCCTTGGCCTTGGCGTCCGCCTGGGCCTTCGCCTCGGCTTCGGCCTGAGCCTGAGCCTGAGCCTGAGCCTGAGCCTGCGCCTGGGCCTGGGCGGCGGCCTGGGCGTCGGCCTCGGCCTGGGCCTGGGCGGAGGCCGGGGCCTGGTCGGCGACCGGCTGCCCGTCCACCGACACGGCGGCCGCGGGGGCCTCGGCGACGACGGTGGTGGAGCTGCTGACGCCCGGGAGGGCGAGCGCGGCGGTGGCGGCACCGGCCACCACGAGCGTGGTGACGCCGGTGATCAGGGAGTTGCGGCGGGCATGGCTGAGCGGCATGGGGCGGGCGATCCTTCTCCGTCGGGGGCCGTCGGGTCCGCGCCTACGGCGATGGGGCGCGGGGCATCGCACGGGCTCCGGGTGAGCGGGGCCCGCGCGGCCGTATCGGGACGGCCGTGGCGCCCCGGCGGAAGCGGCGGGGCGGGCGGGCTGCGCGGCACGGACGGGCCGACCGCGCTGCCTGGCGACGGGCCATTCTTGGCAGGGCGGCGGACGGGTGGCAAAGGCGCCCGCTACTACGGCGGGTAGTGGCTGCGGGGGTGCTGCACAGGGGATCTTCGGGGACTTTGCTGTGAAATGTCCGAATTGAGAATGTGGGGGTTCAGGCCCGGTACCGCCGAAGGGTGTGGGGGTCGGGACGGGCGGTGGCCTGGCGTGTTCGGGGTGCGACCGGCGGGACGGGCCGGGCGCGCGAGGCCGTCCGGGCGGTGGCGGCGGGCCGGTGCGGGGCGCGACGACTATCGAGGGTCGTGGACGCCGTACGGGCTGTGCGCGGCCTCACACGTGTGCGGGCCGGAGTTCGGCGGAGCGTGACGGCCCGGTTGCGGCCCGGTTGCGGCCCGGGAAGGGGTGGGAACGGCACCGGGCCCGGGAGCCTCCGCAACGGCTCCCGGGCCCGGCGTTCCGAGCGGCGCGGTCGGGTCAGGACTCCGCCGCCACCGCGACCCGTCGCCGGCGGCCCACCACGGCCGAGGCCGCGAGCACGATCGCCGCGGCGACCAGCGACAGGTACATCTGCTTGCGGCCGTCCGCGTCCGTGAACATGTACGCCACCACGAACCCGATCATGCCGATGGCCGTCCAGGTCAGGTACGGGTACAGCCACATCCGTACGGTCAGTCGCTCCGGGGTCTCCCGCTCGATGATCCGGCGCATCCGCAACTGGGAGAAGCAGATCACCAGCCAGACGAAGAGCGCAACAGCGCCCGAGGAGTTGAGGAGGAAGGCGAACACCGTCTCCGGGTAGGTGTAGTTGAAGAAGACGGCGACGAACCCGAACACGACCGAGGCGAGGATCGCCGTCCGGGGGACGCCGCGGCCCGTGACCTTGGCGAACGCCTTCGGGGCGTCGCCGCGCTGCCCGAGGGAGAAGGCCATCCGGGAGGCCGTGTACATCCCGGAGTTGAGGCAGGACAGCACGGCCGTGAGCACGATCACGTTCATCACCTGACCGGCGTGCGGGATGCCCACGTGGTCCAGCACGGCGACGTACGGGCTGGCCTTGACGTCGGAGGAGTCCCAGGGGAGGAGGGTGACGACGAGCAGGATCGAGCCCAGGTAGAAGATCCCGATGCGCCAGATCACGCTGTTGGTGGCCTTGCTCACGGCGCGCTCCGGATCCTCGGACTCGCCGGCGGCGAGGGTGACGATCTCGCTGCCCATGAAGGCGAAGACGACGGTGAGCATGCCGGTGAACACGGCGCCGACGCCGTTCGGCAGGAAGCCGCCGTGGCCGGTGAGGTTCGTCAGGCCGACGGCGTGGGTGTCGGGCAGCAGGCCGAAGGCCGCGAGGGCGCCGATCACCAGGAAGGCGGCGATCGCGACGACCTTGATGCCGGCGAACCAGAACTCGAACTCGCCGTAGGAGGCGACGGAGAACAGGTTGGTGGCGGTCAGCACCGCCATCACGATCAGCGCCCAGCCCCACTGGGGGACGCCGGGGACCCAGCCGTGCAGGATCTTCGCCCCGGCGGTCGCCTCCACGGCGAGGACGACGACCCAGAAGAACCAGTACAGCCAGCCGATGGTGAAGCCCGCCCACCGGCCCAGCGCGCGGTCCGCGTACGCGGAGAACGAGCCGCTCTGGGGGTCGGCGGCGGCCATCTCGCCGAGCATCCGCATCACCAGGACGACCAGGACGCCGGCGAGGGTGTAGGACAGCAGGATGCCGGGGCCGGTGGCGGCGATGCCCGCGCCGGAGCCGACGAACAGGCCGGCGCCGATCACGCCGCCGATGGCGATCATCGACAGGTGGCGGTTCTTGAGCCCGGCCTTGAGGTGGCCGTCGCCGTGTGGGCCGGGGGTGGTGATCGGCGGGTTGGTGGTGTCCGCACTCATCGTTGGGGTTGCCCTGTGCCTTCCCGCGCGGCCTGACCCTCGGCTCGACACGCCGGAGGGTGGGGGGACGAACCGCGCATTGCGGTGCAACCTAACTTCTTCGCCCGGGTATCGGAACAGGGGCTGGGCATCTGTTCGCTGAGCGGACGGAAAGTCGCAGGTCAGGGCGGGTGCGGGGTGGTGGCGGAAAGCTCAGATCTGACGCAGGGTCAGCAGGGGGAGGGCTCTGCGGGGAGGCGGCGGGTCAGGAGGTGCGGCCGAGGAGGGCGGTGGTGAGGGTGGTGAGGGTGTGGCGGGCGGGGAGGGGCGGGAGGGGGGTGAGGGCGGCGTGGGCGCGGTGGATGTGGGTGGCGAGGACGGCGCGGGTCCGGTCGAGGGCGGGGGAGGTGCGCAGGAGGGCGAGGGCGCGGGTGCGGGCCGGTTCCTCGGAGAGGTCGGCGTGCTCCAGGAGGTCACGCAGTTCCGCGCCGCCCGGGTCGGTGTCGGTGAGGGCGAGGATGACGGGGAGGGTGGGGACGCCCATCGCGAGGTCGGTGCCCGGCTGCTTGCCGGACTCGGTGCGCTCGGAGGTGATGTCCAGCAGGTCGTCGGATATCTGGAACGCCGAGCCCAGGTGCTCGCCGAACACGCCGAGGGCCTGTTCGACCTCCGTCGGCGCGCCCGCCTGGAGGGCGCCGAGGCGGACCGAGGCGGAGATCAGCGAGCCGGACTTGTCGGCGATCACCGAGAAGTGGTGCTCGGGCTGCCCCTCGGGGCCGGGCGGGCTGGAGAGTTCGCGCAGCTGGCCGCGTACGAGCCGTCCGGCGGTGTCCGCGTAGAGCTGGACGGCGCCCTGCCCGAGCCCGGCGGCGAGCTTGGCGATCCGGGCGAGCAGGAGGTCCCCGGTGAGGACGGCCATGGTGTTGCCCCAGCGGGCGTTGACGCTGGGGACGCCGTGCCGGGTGGGGGCGGAGTCCATGACGTCGTCGTGGTGCAGCGAGGCGACGTGGACCAGCTCGGTGATGACGGCGGCGTCGACCACGCCGCCGGCCTCCGGATCGCCGAACTCCGCGCCCAGCAGCGCGAGGAGGGGCCGCAGCCGCTTGCCGCCGGCGCCGATGAGGTGGCTGGTGGCGGTGGCTGCCGGCCCGGTGCTGTCGCCCCGGGTGCACTCCAGCAGGCGCTCCTCGACCAGGGCGAGGCGCCGTTGCAGCCGTGCGGCGAGCTCGGGGTCGGTGCCGGGCAGCGAGTCCAGCAGGCGGTTGGGCGCCTGCGCCGGCCGGAGGTCGTGCGTGGTGAGGCTGTTCATCGGGCCCTCCCCGTAGGTCCGTGGTGCATGTGCCGCGTGGTGCGTGTGCGTTCCCCCGGGGCCGACCCTACGGAAGCCGCGCGGCCCGCACGGGCAAGACTGTTCGATTGGCAGCAAAGTGCCGACATGCAGATACCGGTGGCAGTTTCCTGCCGTCCGGAAGGCCGTCGGTCCGTCGGACCATAGGTTCGTCATAGACGCAGCCCCCACGCTGGTGCCGTCCGAGAAGACGGACCGGCGGAAGGGGAGCGGAGATGGACGCCCGGATCAGGAGCGTGGTGGTGCTGGGGGGCGGCCCGGCCGGCTGGATGAGTGCCGCGTACCTGCGCAAGGCCTTGCAGGGGACGGTCGAGGTGACGGTCCTGGAGGAGCCCGAGACCGCCGCGGACGCCGGGATCGAGGCCGCGCTGCCGACCCTCCAGCGCTCCTTCTTCGCCGTCCTCGGCATCGCCGAGGACGACTGGATGCGCGAGTCCGGCGCGACCTTCGGCTCGGCCCTGCGCTTCGTCAACTGGCGTACGGGCGGCGCCGGCGAGGCCGTGGCCCGCGAGCTTCCGCAGGGCGGCGCCGACGCGTTCTACCACGCGTACGGCCTGCTCCCCGAGCACGACCAGGTCCCGCTGTCGCACTACTGGCACAACCGCCGCCACCACGGCGGCACGGTCGAGCCCTTCGACTACGCCTGCTTCCGCGAGCCCCCGCTGCTGGACGCCCGCCGCTCCCCGCGCTGGATGGACGGCCGCCCGGCGACCCGCTACGGCTGGCACCTGGACCGGGCCCGCTTCACCGACTTCCTGCGCCGCCACGCCACGGGCAGCCTGGGCGTACGCAGGGTCCCCGGCGCCCTGGCGCGGGTGGAGACGGACGTCAACGGGTACCTGGAGGCGCTGCACACCACCGCCGGCGAGGTGCTCGACGGGGACCTCTTCGTCGACTGCTCCGGCCCCCGCGCCCGCCTGCTGCGCCAGGCGATGGCCGAGCCGTACCTGGACCTCGGCGACCAGCTGCTCTGCGACCGCGCGGTGACGGTGCGCCTGCCGCACGACGACTACGCGCACGGCCTGGAGCCGTACCGCACCGTCCTCGCGATGCCCTCCGGCTGGGCGGGGAAGACGCCGGTGCTCGGCCAGTTCGAGTCGAACTACGTCTACGCGAGCGCCTTCGCCGACGCGGGCACGGCCACCGAGGACCTGTGCCGCCTCTGGGGCCTGGACCCGGGGCGCGCCGAGACGGCCGAGACGGCCTTCCGGGCCGGCCGCGCCCGCCGCGCCTGGGTGCGCAACTGCGTGGGCATCGGCGAGAGCGCGGGCCTGCTGGAGCCGCTGGAGCCCACCGCGCTGCACTTCGTCTCCAGCGCGCTCCAGCAACTGGCCCGCCACTTCCCGGCGGACTGCTTCGCCCCGGCCCTGCTGGACGGCTTCAACCGCGAGGTCGCCACCGAGTTCGACGAGTCCCGGGACTTCGTCCAGGCCCACTTCGCCTGCGCCCGGCGCACCGACACGCCGTTCTGGCGGGCCGCCCACGAGGTCGCGCTGCCGGACAGCCTGCGCGCCAAGACCGTCGCCTACCGGGCGGGGCTGCCGCTGGGGTTCCCGGCCGTGGACGAGCGGGTCTACTACGGCGGCGGCACGCCGGAGCCGGGCCGGCTCTGGACGAACGCCAGCTACTACGCCGTCCTCGCCGGGCTCGGCACGGAGCCGGACGCCCCGCTGCCGGCCCTCGCCCACCGGCCGGAGTCGGTGCGCGGCGCCGAGCCGCTGTTCGAGCGGATCAAGCGCCAGCAGCAGAACCTGGTGGACACCCTCCCCGACGCCCACGACTACCTGCGCCACCTGCACGGCTGGTCGGTCGCGGGCCGGCCCGTCTCCTGAGGCTCACTCCTCGCGCGTCTCCGGCTCCTCGCGCGTCTCCGGCTCCTCGCGCGTCTCCGGCTCCTCGCGCATGTCCGGCTCCTCGTGCGTGTCCAGCACGGTGATCAGCCCCGCGTCGCCCGGCCGCCCGGTCAGCCGGGCGGCCAGCAGCCGCGGCACGTCCGACTCGCGGGCGTACCCGGGCAGCAGCGAGACCCGGGCCCGGCGCGGCCCGGCCTCGCCGCGTACGGCGTACGTCACCAGGTAGACGGCGTCCCCGGGGCTCCGGACGCTCATGCGCATCGACCTCCCGGGGCCAGTCTCCGCCGGTGTGGCCGGACGCGCCGGATCGGGGCACAGTGGGAGGTCTCGGGGCGTTGTCGGTGTCATCGTCCTCGTCGCCGTCCCAGGAGCGACCCCATGCAGACCACCTGGAAGGGGACGATCAGCTTCGGGCTGGTCAGCATCCCCGTCCACCTGTACTCCGCGACCCAGGAGCACGACGTCCCGCTGCACCAGGTGCACGCCAAGGACGGCGGCCGGGTGCGGATGAAGCGATACTGCGAGCGGGAGGAGAAGGAGGTCCCGTACGCGGAGATCGCCAAGGGCTACGAGTCTCCGGACGGCCGGACCGTCACGCTCACCGACGAGGACCTCGCGGACCTGCCGCTGCCCAGCAAGAAGATCATCGACGTGCTGGCCTTCGTCGACGCGGGCGAGATCGACCCGCTGATGTTCTCCAAGGCCTACTACGTGGGCGTCGCCGACCAGTCCGCCGCCAAGCCGTACGCCCTGCTGCGCGACGCCCTGCTGGACGCCGGGCAGATCGCCGTCACCAAGATCGCGCTGCGCACCCGGGAATCGCCCGCGGTGCTGCGGGTGCACGAGGGCACCCTGGTGCTCCAGACCTGCATCTGGCCGGACGAGGTGCGCCCGGCGGCGGGCATCGCCCCCGAGGGCGAGGTCACCGTGCGGCCGCAGGAACTGAAGATGGCGCGCTCGCTGATGGACACCCTCTCCGAGGACTTCGACCTCTCCCAACTGCACGACGACTACCAGCAGGCGCTCCAGCAGGTGATCACCGCGAGGCTGGAGGGCGTCGAGCTGCCGCACGAGGAGGCGGCGGGCGAGGCGCCGGACAACGTGATCGACCTGATGGAGGCGCTGCGCAGCAGCCTGCGCCAGGCGCAGAGCGAGCACGGGCGGGCGGCCGAACCGGAGGAGCCTTCGGAGGAGAAGCCGGCACCACGCAAGCGTGCCCCGGCCAAGAAGGCCGCGGCGCCCGCGAAAGCCGCCAAGAAGACCACCACCCGGAAGTCCACGGCCCCGCGCAAGGCCTCCTGACCACGGCGGACCAGGCCGTTCCCTCCACCCCCACCCCCCGGAGGCGATCCCGATATGGACCTGCTGACCTACAAGGAACTGGACACCGGCCCCGAGGCCGTGGCGAACCGTGGCTTCGGCCACCGCGCCTGGCACTGGCTGCTCAGCCTCAGCCCCACCGTGGTGACCTTCATGGTCGCCCTCTCCGTCGGCCTGGGCATGGTCGCGACCCAGGTGAGCCTGACCCCGATGCTCGTGCTGATGGCGATCTTCTGGGGCCTGACGGTGGTCGCCCTGGGCGGCGTGGTCGCCCGCTGGATGACCCCCGGCCGGGGCAGGCACCGCGTGGCGTCCTGACCCGGCGCGCGCGAACGGCGGGGTGCTCAGCCGATCCACACCGTGGTGACGTTGCAGAACTCCTTGATGCCGTGCCCGGACAGCTCCCGCCCGAACCCGGAGCGCTTGACGCCGCCGAACGGCAGCGCCGGGTGGGAGGCCGTCATCCCGTTGAAGAACACCCCGCCGGCCTGGACGTCGCGCACGAAGCGCTCCTGCTCGCCCTCGTCCCGGGTCCAGACGTTGGAGCTCAGCCCGAACGGCGTGTCGTCGGCGAGCGCCACCGCCTCGTCCAGGTCGGCGATCCGGTAGACGGTCGCGACGGGGCCGAAGGTTTCCTCCCGGTGGATGCGCATGGCCGGGGTGACGCCGGTGAGCACCGTCGGCTCGAAGAACCAGCCGGTGTCCCAGCCCATCGGCCGCCCGCCGCCGCACTCGATCCGGGCGCCGCGCACCCGGGCGTCCTCGACCAGCTCCTCCAGGTCGTCGCGCCCCTGGCGGCTGGCCAGCGGGCCCACGTCCGTGGCCTCGTCCATCGGGTCGCCGACCCTCAACGCCCGCATCCCCTCCGTGAAGCCGGCCAGGAAGCGGTCGTACACGTCGGTGTGGACGATGAACCGCTTGGCCGCGATGCAGGACTGGCCGTTGTTCTGCACCCGGGCCCGGACGGCGGTGCGCACCGCCGCGTCCAGGTCGGCGCTCGGCAGGACGACGAACGGGTCGCTGCCGCCCAGCTCCAGCACGGACTTCTTCACCTCGTCCGCCGCCGCGGCCGCGACGGCCCGACCGGCCGGCTCGCTGCCGGTGAGGGTGACGGCGGCGACCCGGGCGTCACGGACCACGCCCTCGACGGCGCCCGAGCCGATCAGCAGGGTCTGGAAGCAGCCCTCGGGGAAGCCCGCCCGGCGGAACAGGTCCTCGATGGCCAGCGCGGTGCGCGGCACGTTGGAGGCGTGCTTGAGCAGGCCGGTGTTGCCCGCCATCAGCGCGGGCGCGGCGAAGCGGATCACCTGCCAGAAGGGGAAGTTCCACGGCATCACGGCCAGGACGGGCCCGAGCGGCCGGTAGCGGACGTACGCGCGCGAGGCCCCGGCGTCGGCCACGTCGGCCGGGGCGGGGTGCTCGTCGGCGAGCAGGGACTCCGCGTGGTCGGCGTACCAGCGCATCGCCTTGGCGCACTTGGCCGCCTCGGCGCGGGCCTGGACGAGCGGCTTGCCCATCTCCTCGGTCATGGTGCGGGCGACGGCCTCCTGGTCGCGCTCCAGCAGGTCGGCGGCGCGGTGCATCAGGCCGGCGCGGGCGGCGAAGGGGGTGGAGCGCCAGCCGTGGAAGGCGGCCTCGGCGCGGGCCAGGCGCTGGTCGACGCCGGAGGGGTCGAGGGCGTCGAAGGTCCGGAGGGTCTCGCCGGTCGCGGGGTTGACGCTGGCGATGGGCATGCGGGGCTCCCGGGTGCTGGGGTGCGAGCTGCTGGGGGTGAGGGCTGCACTCACCCTCCCCGACGCCCGGCCCCGGGCACGCGCACGCGGCCCGGCGTGTCACGGCGGGCCGCGCTGCGGCCTGGGTCACTCCGGCAGCGACTCGGCGCGCGCCGCCGCCTCCCGGGCCCTGGCCCCGGCCCTGGTGCGCCCGGCGGTCACCAGGCGGCCGGGGAAGCGGTGGAGGTACTCGGCCTCCAGCTGGCCCATGCGCAGCGTGTGCCGCTTGAGCGCGTCCTCGGAGCCGTACAGGAAGGTCTCGTGACGGGTGCGGTGCAGCTGCTCCAGCTCGTGCAGCAGGGTGTCGTTGCCCAGCGCGTGCGGGGAGACGCCCTCGGGCCGGATGTGCGGGTCGTCGACGTGCCGCATGTCTCGGTACCTCCTCGGTGAAGGCCCCTCCTCCAGGGTGCGCCCGAGGGCCCGGAGGGGCGATCCGCACTCCACAAGGAGTCTTGTAAAAGAGATGTCGTACAAGAGTTCTTGTGGATATCCTCCCGGGCATGGACGACTCCACGCATCCGCCCCGGGGCAGCCGGTCGATCGACGACTCCCGGGTCCTCGCCGCCCTCACCCACCCGCTGCGCCGCCGCCTGATCGACCTGCTCAAGGTGGACGGCCCGGCCACCGTCGGGCAGCTCGCCGGGCGCACCGGCCAGGCGGTGGGCAACGTCAGCCACCACCTCAAGGTGCTCGCCGAGAGCACGCTGATCGAGGAGGCCCCCGAGCTCGCCCGCGACCGCCGCGAGCGCTGGTGGCGCCTGGCCGACCGCGAACTCGCCTGGGCCCGCGCCGACTTCGACGGGGACCCGGTCTCCGAGGCCGTCGCCGACGCGGCCGGGTCGATCCTGCTGGAACGCCAGGTCGAGCTGGTCCGCGCATGGGCGCTGCGGCGCAGCGGCTACCCGGCCGCGTGGCAGGACGGCTGCGCGATCTCCACCCAGAGCTGGCTGCGGCTCACCCCCGAGGAGGCCAGGGAACTGGCCGCCGACCTGCACGCGGTGATCCAGAAGTGGGCCGACCGGCCCGTGCCCGAGGACGGCCGCGCGCGCGAGACCGTCCTCGCCTTCTCCCACGCCGTCCCGGCGCAGCCGTGAGCGCGACCCTCGAAGCAGCCCGAGTCCCCTCCCGCTGGGGCCTGTTCGCCGACCGGGACTTCCGGCTGCTGTGGGCGGGCCAGACCGTCAGCAAGCTCGGCAGCAGCGTCACCTCCATCGCCCTGCCGCTGGTCGCCGTGCTCACCCTGGACGCGGGGCCGTTCGCCGTCGGCCTGCTGACCGGCCTGGTCTGGCTGCCCTGGCTGTTCTTCGGCCTGCCCGCCGGGGTGTGGGTCGGCCGGGCGCCCCGGCGGGCGGTGATGATCGGCTGCAACCTCGGCTCGGCGGCGCTGTTCGCGAGCGTCCCGCTGGCCGCCGCGCTGGGCGTGCTCACCCTGGCCCAACTGCTGGCCGTCGCCTTCCTCACGGGCACGGCGGCGGTGTTCTTCGACGCGGCCTTCCACGTCTTCGTACCCGAACTCGTCCCGGCCGAGGGCCTGATCGAGGCCAACGCCACACTGGGCGGCAGCGCCTCGGCGGCCGAGGTCGCCGGGCGCGGACTGGCCGGCCTCACCGTCCAACTGCTCGGCGCGGCGGCCGGGTTGCTCCTCGACGCGGTCAGCTTCCTGATCGCCGCCGGCACCCTGCTCAAGGTCCGGGCCCGGCCCGCCGCCGCACCCCCGGGCCAGGGCGGAAGGGACCTGCCGCGCGAGGTCCGCGAGGGCCTCGCCTTCCTCTGGCGGGACCCGTACCTGCGCTCCTTCACCCTGTACGGCGCCGCCGCGAACTTCGCCCTCACCGGCTACCAGTCGATCGTGGTCCTCTTCCTGGTCCGCGACGCGGGCATCGCCCCCGGCTGGGTCGGCGCCCTCGCCTCGGCCGGGGCCGTCGGCGGCGTCGCCGGGGCGCTGGCGGCCCGGCCGCTGTGCCGGCGCCTGGGCAGCGCGCGCGGGCTGCGGATCGTGCTGCTCGTCGTGCTGCCGACCGGCCTGCTGATGCCGCTGACGGGCCCGGGCCTGGGCGCGCTGTTCTACGTGGCCGGGCTGTTCGGGGTGATCGCGGCCGTCACGGTGGCCAACGTCGTGCTCGGCAGCTTCCGGCAGTCCTACACCCCGCCCGCCCTGCTCAGCCGGGTCACGGCCAGCGCGATGGTCGCCGCGTACACCACCATCCCGCTCGGCGCCCTGACCGGCGGGGCGCTGGGCGACGCGATCGGGCCGCGCGGCACCATGTGGACCATGACCGGTCTGCTGGCCCTGAGCGCGCTGCTGCCGCTGGCCTCCCCGCTGCGGAGCGTACGTGACCTGCCAGCCGGGCCGGAGCTCCTAGGATGAATCCACCTGAAACCGAAGATTCCGCCCCCTACAGCTCGGACAGATCGCCCATGCCGCTTCCCAAGGCCGAACTCCACCTGCACATCGAAGGCACGCTGGAGCCCGAACTCGCCTTCGCCCTCGCCGACCGCAACGGCGTCGAGCTGCCCTACGCCGACACCGAGGCGCTGCGCGAGGCGTACTCCTTCAGCGACCTGCAGTCCTTCCTGGACCTGTACTACGCGCTGATGGCCGTGCTGCGCACCGAGGAGGACTTCGCCGACCTCGCCGACGCCTACCTCGCCCGCGCCGCCGGGCAGGGCGTGCGGCACGCGGAGATCTTCTTCGACCCGCAGGCCCACACCGCCCGCGGCGTGCCGCTGGCCACCGTGGTGAACGGTCTGACCGCCGCGCTGGAGCGCAGCGAGGAGCGGTACGGCATCAGCACCCGGCTGATCATGTGCTTCCTGCGCGACGAGTCCGCCGAGTCGGCGCTGGAGACCTTCGAGGCCGCCCGCCCGTACTTCGGCCGGATCGCCGGCATCGGCCTGGACTCCGCCGAGGTCGGTCACCCGCCGGTCAAGTTCCGCGAGGTCTACCGCCGGGCCGCCGAGGCCGGGCTGCACCGCGTCGCCCACGCGGGCGAGGAGGGCCCCGCCTCGTACATCACCGAGGCGCTGGACGTCCTCGGCGTGGAGCGGATCGACCACGGCCTGCGCTGCCTGGAGGACGGCGAACTCGTCGCCCGCCTGGTCCGCGAGCAGGTCCCGCTGACGCTGTGCCCGCTCTCCAACGTGCGCCTGCGCTGCATCGACACCCTCGCGGACCACCCGCTGCGCGAGATGCTGGACGCCGGGCTGCTGGTGACCGTCAACTCCGACGACCCGGCCTACTTCGGCGGCTACGTCGAGGACAACTTCCGCGCCGTGCGCGAGGCCCTCGCCCTGGAGCAGGAGACGCTGCGCCGCCTGGCCGCGAACTCCTTCCGCGCCTCGTTCCTGGACGAGGCGCGGCGCGCCGAACTCCTGGCCGAGGTCGAGGCGTTCGTCTTCGAGCCCTCGGAGCTCTGAGGGTTTCGGACCCTGATGATCCGGGCCGTCACCGCTCCCCGAGCGGTGACGGCCCGGTGCGCGCGTAGTGCAGCAGTGTCACGCCGTTGGTGAAGCGGTGGGTGTCGAGCAGGGTGAGCGGGACGGGCTCCGGGGTGGGGCGGAAGAGCAGGGTGCCGCGGCCGAGGACCACCGGGTGCACGTAGACCCGGAACTCGTCGACCAGGTTCTGCGCGAGGAAGGCCTCGGCCAGTTCGCCGCCGCTGAGGGCGAGGTCTGCGCCCTCGCCCCGGGTGAGGGCGCCGACCGTCTCCGGGGTGACCTCCCGGACGACCGTGGTGTTCCAGTCGGCGTGCTCGAGGGTGCGGGAGAAGGCGACCTTCGGCATGTCGCGCCAGATGCCCGCGAACTCCGCCATCCAGCCGGGCGCGTCCGGGTCCCGGTCGGCCGTGGGCCAGGTCGCGGCCATCAGCTCGTGGGTCCGCCGGCCGGAGACGAAACCACCCATGCGGGCGAGTACCCGGTTGAAGTGGCGGTGCAGTTCCTCGTCGACCCGGGACCAGCCGAGGTCGTGGTCCGGGCCCTCGAAGTAGCCGTCCAGGGAGACGTTCACGAACAGGACGATTCCGCGCCGCATCGGCCACCTCGCCGGGAAGGGGCCCGCCGCCCGCGCCACGGCGGGCGGGGGCGGCGGACGGGGTCAGAGCAGGGTGCTCCAGTAGTACCAGAACCGGTTCAGGACCAGCAGCGCCACGACGGCGTACCAGAGCGCGGGAACCGTCCAGTGGTAGCGCGCCAGTTCCCGCACCACCGGCCGCAGGCGGCGGCCGACGGGGATGACGCCGCTGCGCAGGTTGTGCAGGGTGGTGTACCAGAACAGCGGGATCATCGCCGTCCACACCACCATGCAGTAGGGGCACAGCGCGTTGATCCGGTAGAGCGCCTGGTACATCAGCCAGGTCACGAAGCCGATCCCGAAGACCGTCCCCGCCTGGAGGCCCAGCCAGAACCAGCGCCGGTACGTCGCCCCGGACAGCAGTCCGGCGCCGATCGCGATCACGACGGCGAAACCGACCAGGCCCAGCAGCGAGTTGGGGAAGCCGAAGGCCTCGGCCTGCGCGCTGCGCATGATCGAGCCGCAGCTGATGATCGGGTTGATGTTGCAACTGGGGACGTAGGACGGGTCCTTGAGCAGCCGCAGCTTGTCCAGGGTGAGGACGGCCGAGGCGAACAGGCCGACCGCGCCGCCGATCAGCAGCAGCCAGGCGTACGGGCGGCTCGCGCCGTACGTCCGGGCGGTCGGTGCGGCGGGGGCGGTCATCCGGCGACCTGCTGCTTCACCATCGCGGTGAACTGCTCGGGGGAGACGGCGTTCCCGCCGGTCAGGACGTCCAGCTTCTTGCCGTCCAGCTTGACGGTCGGGGTGCCGGTGACGTCGCTCTTGTTGAACTCCTCGTTCACCTTGGCCGCCCACGGCACGTAGGTGCCCTCCTGGACGGCCTTCACGAAGGAGTCCGTCTTGAGGCCCGGCACCTGACCGGCGAGGTCGAGGACGTGGTTGACGTCGCCGAAGGCGTCGCTGCTCTCCTGCGGCTGGTTGGCGTACAGCACGTCGTGGAAGGCCTTGAACTTGTCCACGCCCTCGTTCAGCGCGGCCCCGGCCGCCGCCAGCGCGGTGCGCGAGCCCTGGCCGCCGAGGTTGTTGTCCAGGAACGTCGCCAGGTGGTACTCGATCTTGTACGTGCCGTCGTCGGCGCCCTGCTGGATCGCCTTGCCGGTGCCGGTCTCGAGCTTCTCGCAGAACGGGCAGCGGAAGTCCTCGTACACGGACAGGGTGTGCGGGGCGTCGGCCTTGCCGTACGTGATCACCGTGCCGCCGGGGCCGGTGGCGTTGGCCGGGACGACCAGCGGGCCCTTGACGGCGGCGCTCGAACCGGAGCCGGAGGAGCCGCCGACGGCGAAGGCCACGCCGGCCGCGAGGGCCAGCACGGCGACGGAGGAGACGCCGACGACCACGCGGCGGCGGATGCGCTCGGAGCGCTCGGCCTGCTCGCGGGCGACGCGCATGCGCTCGGTGGCGGAGGTCTTCTTGGCGGTCTTGCGGGAGTTGCTCATGGGGTGTCGTCCTGTGCTCTCGGGCGTGCGGGGATGCGAGAGGGCCGACCGCCGGGGAACGGAGGTCTCAGGCGGCCGGGACGAACACCGGGGGACCGCGCCGCACGGCCGGGCGCACGCAGGCGCCCTCCGCGGGGACGGCGGGGCGGCTGGCCTCGGGCAGCGGCACCCGCACCACCGGACGGGCCGGGACGGGCGCGGCGAGCAGCCGCAGCAGCCGGGCGAGGGCCGGCAGGTGCCGGTGGGCGAACTCGCCGACCATGTGGAGCGTGCGGGCCAGGCAGGTCATCGCGGCGTCCGCCCGGCGCAGCCCGTACGCGCCGATCAGCGCGATCGCCGTGTGCAGCAGCAGGAGCAGCAGCACGCCGGTCTGCTGGGAGGCGCCGTGGCCGAGCAGGAACCCGCCCAGCGAGCCGCCGCCGCACAGCAGCGGCTGGAAGCCGTGCGCGGCCTGGGGCGGCAGGGAGGGGCAGCTGGACTGGGCGAGGCCGAAGAGCGCTCCGGCGCCCAGCTCCAGGGGGAGGAACACGGCGGCGACGGCCGCGTAGCCGCGCTCGCGGCCGGCCAGGGCGAAGGCCGCCGCGAAGACGGCGAGCCCGGCCAGGCCCATCGTGGCGAGCGGCAGCGCCCGGCCGGTGACCAGCACCTGGCCGAGACCGGCGAGCAGCACGACGAGCGCGGCGAAGACCGCCGCGCGCAGCGTCCTGGTGACCGGGCCGATGTCCATGGCATCCGAGTCTGCCACAGGTTGAAACCGGAACGGTCGGCGCGCGGGCCCGCTGTGAAGAGCCTCACCACCCGCGCTGAGCTGGGCTTATCCCCTCCTTACGGAGTGCGGCCCGCGCCCGGTGGGGGCAGACTGGGCCCATGCCGGAGCTGCCCGAGGTCGAGGCGCTGAGCGCCTTCCTGTCCGAACGGTTGACCGGGCGGGTGGTCGCGGCGGCCTGGCCGGTGGCGATCAGCGCGCTCAAGACGTACGACCCGCCGGTGACGGCCCTGGCGGGGCGCACCGTCACGGGGGTCTCCCGGCGGGGCAAGTTCCTGGACCTCGCGTTCCTGGGGCCCGGGGCCGACGGCCTGCACCTGGTCGTGCACCTGGCCCGGGCCGGCTGGCTGCGCTGGAAGGACGCCCTGCCCGCCGAGCCGCCGCGCCCGAGCCCGCGCAACCCGCTGGCGCTTCGGCTGCGCCTGGAGGACGGGGCGGGCTTCGACCTCACCGAGGCGGGGACGAAGAAGGGCCTCGCCGTGTACGTGGTCGCCGACCCGGCCGAGGTGCCCGGCGTCGCCCGGCTCGGGCCGGACCCGCTGGAGGTCACCGGGGAGGATTTCGCCGCCCTGCTGCACGGGGAGCGGCGGCGGATCAAGGGCGTGCTGCGTGACCAGGGCGTGCTGGCGGGGGTGGGCAACGCCTACTCGGACGAGGTGCTGCACGCGGCGCGGATGTCCCCGTACAAGATCGCGGCCGATCTGAGCGGCGAGGAGACGGACCGGCTGTACGAGGCGCTCGGCAGCACGCTGCGCGAGGCGGTGGAGCGCTCGCGGGGGCTGGCGGCGGGGGAGCTGAAGGCGGAGAAGAAGGTCGGGATGCGGGTCCACGGCCGCACCGGGCTGCCCTGCCCGGTCTGCGGGGACACCGTGCGCGAGGTGTCCTTCGCGGACTCCTCGCTCCAGTACTGCCCGACCTGCCAGACCGGCGGCAAGCCGCTGGCGGATCGCAGGCTCTCCCGCCTGCTGAAGTAGCGCGGCCGCAGCACCGCGCTACTTCTTCGTTCTTCTTCGGAGGGTCTCAGCGCTTGATCGCGACGCCGCCCCAGTAGTACGCGGCCTTCGGGTCCGCCGGCGGCTCGCCGTCCGGGCGCCAGGCGAGGACGGGGGCCAGGCCCGGCTCGACGAGGTCCCAGCCGTCGAAGAAGCGCAGCACGTCGTCGTGGGAGCGCGGCACCAGGGTCATCCCGCCGGCGCGGGCGGCCTCGGCGACCTTGCCGACCGCGACCGGGTCGAAGTCCTGGGTCGGCGTGGTCAGCGCCAGACAGCTGCCGGAGGGCAGGGCGTCGCGCAGGGCGGCGACGCGGCCCCACGGGTCGTCCTCGTCGGCGATCAGCATCAGCACGGCGATCATCAGCAGGCCGACCGGCTGGGTGAGGTCGAGCGTCGAGGTGAGCGCCGGGTCGGCGAACAGCTCCTCGGGCTTGCGCAGGTCGGCGTGGATGTAGGTGGTGCGGCTGGCCGGGCTGGAGACCATCAGGGCGCGGGCGTGGGCGAGCACGATCGGGTCGTTGTCGACGTAGACCACGCGGGTGCCGGGGCTGACGGACTCGGCGATCTCGTGGGTGTTGGGCGAGGTGGGGATGCCCGTGCCGAGGTCGAGGAACTGGCGGATGCCGTGCTCCTGGGCGAGGTGGCGTACGGCGCGGCCCTGGAAGGCGCGGTTGGCCTTGGCCATCTGCTTGACGCTGGGGACGGCCTCCTCGATGGCCTGACCCATGGCGCGGTCCGGCGGGAAGTTGGTCTTTCCGCCCAGCCAGTAGTCGTAGACGCGGGCCGAGTGGGGGGCGGTGGTGTCGACGCCGAAGCGTTCCCACTCGCTGAGCTCGACCCGGTCCGCGTCCACCTGCTGCTCGCCCGGCTGGGGGGAGTCCTGACTTGTCGTCATGGCCACGTCCTCTGATGGCAGATCATCACACTGGGAGGGCACAGCGTAGCGGCCCTCACGGGGAACCCGGGCGTCCGGTCGTCGAAGTGCGGGGGAAGTTCCGGAGAGTCGGTGTGCGGACGGTGCCCCTTTGGGCCGTCGGAGTGGTGATCGGGCCCGTCGGGGTCACCGTGGGTCAGCGGCTGTGGGCGGCGGGGCACACATCCAGAATGCTGTCTGATCGTCAGATTACTTCGCGAAGATTGCTGCTGGTCGCGGCCGGCATGTCCCTGCTCGGAGCCGCCGCCGGCTGCCGCAGCCCGTTCGCCGGCGAGCCCTCCGCCGCCGGCCCGCCCAGCCCGGAGGCCGCCGAGGCGGGGGCGATCGGGGCGGCTCCGACCGGCTCGCCCTCCCAGTGGGCGGCCTCCCCGACCCCGACCCTGACCTCGGCCACCTCCTCCCCGACGCCCTCCCCCGCGCCGCCCGCCTCGGCCGCCGCCCCCGCCGGCGCCACCGGGGAGCCCGTCCACCGGGTGCTCACCGAGCGCGAGAGCAAGCCGGTGTACGAGCTGGACGCGGCCCAGCGGGTGGTCGCCCTCACCATCGACGACGGCCCCGACCCCCGCTACACGCCGACGGTGCTGGCGCTGCTCCAGCAGTACGGCATCCGGGCCACCTTCTTCCTGATCGGCGAGAACGCCGTCGAGCACCCGGAGCTGGTGCGGGAGATCGCCGACCGGGGCCACCACATCGCCAACCACACCTGGACCCACCCGGACCTGCGGCACATGTCGGAGGGCAAGGTGCGCGACGAGCTGGAGCGCACCTCGGACCTGCTGCACCGCACCACCGGGCGGCTGCCCACCTGGTTCCGGGCGCCCGGGGGCGACTGGTCCCCGGTCTCTCTCAAGGTGGCCGCCGACCTAGGGATGCGGAACATGGGCTGGTCGGTGGACCCGCGCGACTGGGCCCGGCCCGGCACCTCGGCGATCACCGAGCGCATCCTGCGCGACGTCCGGCCGGGGGCGATCGTGCTCAACCACGACGGCGGCGGGGACCGCTCGCAGACGGTGGCGGCGTTGAAGACGTACCTGCCGACGCTGATCGACTCCGGGTACTTCTTCACGGCCCCGCCGAACTGAGGGCCCCGATTCCGCCGGTACCCGGGGTGACCGGGTACCGGCTTTGATGTCTAAACCACCCGAACGAGTGGATTGGGAGAACCGTTTCTGCGGATTTTGGGCCTCTAGGGTGATTTTGCACCAAGTCCCCCGGTACCTGCGCGTACCACCTGAAAGGCCCTCACACATGCGTCTCCGCAACGCCGCGCTCGCCGTCGCCAGCGCCGCCGCCCTCGTCCTCTCCGCCCCGCTGTCGGCCAGTGCGGCCACGGGCGAGTTCCTCTACAAGGTCGGCCCCGGCGTCCCCGCCGGGCTCGCCGACCCCGAGAGCGGCACGTGCATCAACCTCTTCGGCGCCACCGAACAGGACCCGGCCTTCGCGCCGGAGAACTTCACCAGCTCCACCGCGACGGTCTTCCTGGACTTCGACTGCAGCGGCGACACGTTCTACGTGATGAACCCCGGCAAGCGGCTCGGCGACCGGCTCAAGCTGCGCTCCGTGGTCTTCTCCTGACCGGGTGGCCCGGGCCGGGCGGTCGGCGTACGTTCGAACTGTCCGGCCCGGTCGCCGGAGCCCCCCGCTGCCCGTGATCGGGACGCGACGGGCCTCGGGCCCCGGCGTCGCCCCGCAGACGCGAGTGTGAAGACGGGCCCGAGCAGCGCCGAAGGAGGCCCGGGATGACCGGCAAGGGCTACGCACACCCGGAGTCGCTGGTGAGCACCGAGCGGCTCGCCCACCACCTGGACGACGGGACGGTCCGGATCGTCGAGGTGGACGAGGACACCGACGCCTACGACCGGGCCCACATCCCCGGCGCGGTGGGCTGGAACTGGACGACCGACCTGCGCAGCGGCGTCGGCCGCGACTATCTGGACCGCCAGGGCGTCGAGCACCTGCTGCGGGCGGCCGGCGTCGAGGAGGACACCGTCGTCGTCCTCTACGGCGGCAACAGCAACTGGTTCGCCGCGTACGCCTTCTGGCTGCTGCGGCTGCGCGGCTTCGGCCCGGTGCGGCTGCTGGACGGCGGGCGCAAGAAGTGGGAGCTGGAGGGCCGCGAACTCACCGCCGAGGTCATGGACTACCAGCACACGTCCTACCGGCTGACCGGCCCCGAGCGCCCGCAGCTGCGGGCGCTGCGCGACGAGGTGCTGGCCAGGGCCGAGGTCTTCGCCAAGCCCGGCGCCGACTCCGTCCTCGTCGACGTCCGCTCGCCCGCCGAGTTCCGGGGCGAGCTGATCGCCCCGGCGCACCTGCCGCAGGAGCAGGCCCAGGTGCCCGGGCACATCCCCGGCGCGGTGAACGTGCCCTGGTCCCAGGCTGCCCGGGAGGACGGCTCCTTCCGTCCGGCCGAGGAACTGCGGGCGCTGTACGGCGGCCGGGGCGTGGAACCCGAGCGCGAGGTGATCGCCTACTGCCGGATCGGGGAGCGCTCGGCGCACACCTGGTTCGCGCTGACGGAGCTGCTGGGCTACCCGCACGTCAAGAACTACGACGGCTCGTGGACGGAGTACGGCTCGCTGGTGCGGGCGCCCGTCGCACTGGGGGCCTGAGCGGCCCGCAGCGGGGGCGGGGGTGACGGCTGGGGCGTGAGGGGCTGGTGGCGGTGCTGCGGCGCCGCCATTTCGGCCTGTTTCTTATCATGAACATCTCATCATGGGGGAGTGGTTCGGGCTCCACCGGGACATGGATCGATCCACCGTCGTTCCCGTTCGACGTTTCCGACGTTCCGGTGATCCTGGAGGACCACGTTGCGCAAGAGGCTGATCGTCTCCGCCGCCGCCAGTGCCCTGAGCCTGCTGCTCGTCGTCCCGGCCTCGGCCGCGGACTTCCAACCCGGCGCCCCCGGGGTGGGCGACCCCTACTACCCGACCTACGGCAACGGCGGCTACCGCGTCTCGCACTACGACATCCGGCTGAAGTACCAGCCCGTCACCGACGAGCTGGAGGGCACCACCACCATCCTGGCCACGGCCACCCAGGACCTCTCGCGCTTCAACCTCGACTTCGCCCTCAACGTCTCCGAGGTCCGCGTCAACGGCCGGGCCGCCACCTTCGCCACCAGCGGCGAGCAGGAGCTGGAGATCACCCCCGCCCGTCCGCTGGCCAAGGGCAGCCAGGCCACCGTGGTCGTGCGCTACAAGGGCGTGCCCTCCACCGTGAAGAAGTACGGATTCACCGGCTGGCTGCGCACCCCCGACGGCGGGATCGCGGCCAACGAGCCCGAGGCCGCCTGGTGGTGGTTCCCGAGCAACGACCACCCCAGCAACAAGGCCACCTACGACGTCTCGGTGCTCGTCCCGGACGGCAACCAGGTGATCAGCAACGGCGTGCTGACCGGCACCAGTTCGCAGGCCGGCTGGACGCGCTACAGCTGGCGCGAGAACAAGCCGCAGGCCACGTACCTGGCCACCCTCGCGGTCGGCAAGTTCGACATCACCCAGGACACCACGGCGAGCGGGCTGCCCGTCTACAACGCCTACAGCAAGGACCTCGGCGAGAACGCCGACGCCGCCCGCGCCAGCGTGGAGCGCACCGGCGAGCTGGTGGACTTCCTCAGCGGCTACTTCGGCGACTACCCGTTCAGCTCCATCGGCGGGTACGTGCCCAACGTGCCCACCCGGTACGCGCTGGAGACCCAGACCCGGGTCTTCTACAGCCCCCGGCAGTTCGCCAAGGGCGCCAACACCTCGGTGGTCGTGCACGAGCTGGCGCACCAGTGGTACGGGGACAGCGTCTCGGTGGCGCGCTGGAGCGACATCTGGCTCAACGAGGGCTTCGCCAGCTACGCGCAGTACCTCTGGTCCGAGCACGAGAACGAGGGCACCGCGCAGCAGTTGGCGGACTTCGTCTACGCCTCGCACCCGGCCGAGGACCCGTTCTGGACGGTCAAGCCGGGCGACCCGGGCGCGCAGAACCAGTTCTCCAGCGCCGTCTACGACCGGGGCGCCGTCGCGATCCAGGCGCTGCGCGTCAAGGTCGGCGACGAGAAGTTCTTCCAGATCCTCAAGGGCTGGCCGACGGAGCACCGCTACGGCAACGCCACCGTCCAGGACTTCCAGGCGTACGCGGAGAAGGTGTCCGGTCAGCAGCTCGGGGACTTCTTCACCACCTGGCTGTTCACCCCGGCCAAGCCGGCCGTCGGGCCGGGCGGGGCGAAGCCGGCCTCGTTGAACGCGCAGGCGAAGGACGCGGTGCCGGTGGAGCCGAAGTCCTGGAAGAAGATCCAGGAGGCCAACGCGGGCCACGGCGAGGGGCGTTGACCTCGACGCTGTGAGGGGCGGGGCGGCCCGGGTCCTCGCCGGGCCGCCCCGCCCGTGTGAGCGGGGTCAGGCGGGGGAGGTCGCGGTGGCGGCGGCCAGTGCTCGGGCCTCGGCGAGGACGGTCTCCTCGATCCCGTACAGGAAGCGCTCCATCTCCGCCCGGGGCAGCACGGCCGGGTCGGCCGTCATGGCCAGGCTCACCGCGTCGCCCGACTGCGCCGCGTCCAGCGCGTACGTCAGCCCGGGGCGCGGCTCGAACTCCACCGGCCAGGTGAGGGTGGTCGCGCCCGGCTCGCCGGGGGCGTCGGCGCCCGGGGGGACGACCTCGCGGATGTCGTTGAAGACGCAGGAGCGGTCGGCGAGCGGCACTCCCTCGGCGGCCAGCTCCGCGACCTGGGCGTCCAGGGCCGTCTTGTCGTAGTAGGCGTTCAGGTAGCCGCCGAGCGCGGCGGCGTGGGTGCGGCGCACCAGGGCGCCGAACTCCCCGTCCGCCTCCGGGAGGTGGATCAGCACCTCGCCCGCGACGGCGGCCACCGCGTTGGCCAGCTCGGGCAGGAAGCGGTTGCTGACCACGACGTCGAGCAGCGCCTCCGTCGAGCCGGACAGCCGGGCCGTCATGGCGGCGGTGGCGGCCAGCAGGACGGAGGAGGTGCTCGCCCGGTGGCCGGCGGCGACCTGCTCGACGGCGCGGGCCAGGGCGGGGGAGCGCAGCACCGCGTTGGGGAACAGGGCCGTGGGGTCGGGGGCCGCCTCGGGTTCCGGGAACTGGCGGGCCGGGCCGCCGCGCAGCTTGCGCAGGAAGTCGCGGCGGGCGTTGCCGTCCCGTCGCGCCCCCCGGGGCGAGCGCTGGAACTCGGCCTCCTCCAGCGGCTGGCGGGCGGGGACGCGCAGCCCGTCCAGCTCGGCGGGGGAGCTGCCGAGGCAGAGGGCGGCGAGGTCGGCGATCAGGCGGCTCATGCCCGCGCCGTCGACGGCCGTGTGGGGGAGCACCACGCTGGCGTAGCGGACGAGGCCGTCCCGCTCGATCACCGCGACGTGCAGCGGCCATTCGGCGGCGGTGTCGAAGGTGCGGGCCGAGAGCTCCCCGTGCAGCCGGGCGCCGGCCTCGGGCAGGTCCTCCGCGTCCGAACAGGAGTGCACCTCCAGGGTCAACGTGCCGTCGGAGTCTAGGACTTGGAGAAGCTGCCCGTCCTCGTCGGGGAGCAGCCGGGTGCGCAGGGACTCGTGCAGGTGGAGCAGCTTCCCCAGGGCGTCGATCAGGACGGGCAGGGGGAGGCCGGGGTCGATCGGGGCGCCGCCGGCGACGTTGTAGCGCGGGGCGTCGGCGGGGGCGAGGGCGCGGATGGTGTCCCAGTAGGCGCGCTGGCCCCAGGTCGCCGGTCCGGAGCCGGAACGGCCGGACGTGAAGGGGATCTCCAGGAGTTGACGGTTGGTCACCGGTCCTGCTCTCCAATGGGGTCGCGGTGGTGGGGGAGGTGCCGGTGCGTGGGGAGCGCGGGTGCTGCTGGGGAGCAGTCTGGCGCACGGTGCCCGGGGCGTCGAGGGGCCGGCCGGGGGCGGTGGGGCGGTCGGGGAGGGTGGTCCGGCCTGCGAAAATAGGGGTTTCGCAATCTCTTGGCATCAAGTATCTTGACGTCGAGATTAAATCCGGAGGCACCAGGGGGAGCCGACATGCGGGACAACGGACTGATCGCCCAGCTGCGGCGGCCACCGGGCGGGCGGGACGCGCGCATCATGCTGCTGGCACAGGGCATCGACCGCACCGGCACCGGCGTGTGGGCGGCGGCCTCGGTGCTCTACTTCACCTTCGTCTGCGGCCTCGACGAGCGGCAGCTGGGCCTGATGCTCGGAGTCGCCGCCGTCGCCGGGATCGCCGGATCGCCCCTGGCCGGGCGGGCCGCCGAACGGTTCCCCGTCCGCGGCCTGCTGATCACCAGCCACCTGCTGCGGCTGGGGACGATGGGCCTGATGCTCGTCGTCCACGACTTCCTCGCCCTGCTGCTGGTCGTCGCCGTGACCTGCCTGGCCGAGCGCTCCGCCAAGACGCTGGAGATGCTGTTCGCCAGCCGGGTCGCGGGGGAGCAGCGCGGCACCTTCCAGGCGCTGTTCCGCAGCATCGCCAACGCCGGGTACGCCGTCGGCGCGGGGATCGCGGCCGTCGGCCTCGCCTTCGGCACCACCACCGCGTACCAGCTGCTGATCCTCGGCAACGCGCTCTCGTACGTCCTCGCCGCCGAACTCGTGCGCCGCACCCGGGAACCGGCCGGGCGGGGGCTGCTCACCGCCCCGGACCCCGTGGCCGTGGAGCAGGAGGGCGCCGCTCCGCGCGGGCCGTGGCGGGACCGGGGCTACCTGCTGTTCGTGCTGATGGACATGCCGCTCAGCCTGGACGACTCGATCCTCAACGTCGGCCTGCCGGTCTGGCTCGTCCACCACACCTCGGCCCCGCACGCGGTCGTGCCGGTCTTCCTGGTGCTCAACACCGTCCTCGTCGTCGCGCTCCAACTGCGCGTCTCCGCCTGGGCCGCCGACGCCCGCGGCGCCACCCGGGCGGTGCGCTGGTACGGCGTCACCCTGCTCGCCAGCTGCCTGCTCATCGCGGTATCCGCCGGGGCCGGGGCGTGGACGGCCTCGCTGGCGCTGCTGGCCGCCGCCATGCTGATCACCTTCGCGGAGCTGCTGCGCTCGGTCACCTCCTGGGAGCTCGCCGTCAGCCTCGCCCCGGCCGGGGCGGGCGCCTCGTACCTGGGGGTCGCCGGGATGTCCCAGTCGGTGCAGCGGGCGGCCGGGCCGCTGCTGCTGACGGGCGCGGTGATGGCCGCGGGCCCGCTCGGCTGGATCACCCTCGGCGCGGCGGCGACGGGCCTGGGCGCCCTCCAGCGCCGGGCGAGCCTGCGGCGGCTGGACGCGCTGGCGGCCGCCCGGCCGGTGGCGGTGGCGTGCTGATGCGCTCCCCCGCCGGGATGCGCTCCTAGCCGACCCGCCAGAGGCGGACGAGGCCCGCGCGGCAGGCGGCGGCGACCACGGCGCCGTCCGGGCTGACGGCGAGGTCGCGGACGAGGGGCTGGGGGTTCTCCACGTTGAGGTACTTCAGCAGGCGGGCCGCGCGCGTCTCGGCCTCGGGGACGTGGAGGGTCGCGATCGGGCGGCCGGAGGGGACGTCCCAGACGTGGATCTCCTCGCCGCCCCCGTAGGCGGCGCCCGTGCGGCCGTCGGCGCTCAGGGCCAGCGTCGGCGCGGCCGGGACGACGGCCGTGTCCACGGCGGCGGTCGCCAGGTTCGTCCCGGTGTCGAACAGGACGACGGCGCCCGAGCGCGCCCGCTTGTTCGGGGCGCCGCCGACGGCCAGCATCCGGCCGTCCGGCCCGAAGGCCAGGGAGTGGGCCGCCGCCATCGCGTTGGTGTGCAGGACGCTGAGCAGGGCACGGCTGTCGGCGTCGAGGAGCGTGACGGCGGCGCCGCCGCCGGTGCGCGGGCCCGGGGCGCCGCCGACCGCCAGCATCCGGCCGTCCGGGCTGAACGCCGCGCAGTGGCCCCGGAGTTGGACGGTGCGGATGGCGCGGCCGGTCGCGAACTCCCAGAAGGTCAGGTCCCGGTAGCGGCTGATGGTCGCCAGCACCGCGCCGTCCGGGCTGTGGGCGAGGCCGCCGGTGACGATGTCGCTGCGGTACCGGTGGGAGGCGGTCACGGTGCCGGTGGCGGTGTCCCAACGGACGGCGTCGACGGACAGCGGCACGTAGTTCGTCACCGGCACGCCCTCGACCAGCGTCAGCGCCCGGCCGTCGGGGCTGTAGGAGAGGTGGCCGATGGTGGTGCGGGTGCCCGACTCGGGCTCCCCCCACTGCGCGAGCTGCCCGCCGGAGGCGAGGTCCCACAGGCGGACGGCCGGGCGGCGCGCGCCGCCGGCGGTGGCGAGGGTGCGTCCGTCCGGGCCGAACGCGAGGGCGGAGACGCGCTCGTGGGCCAGCACGGCCATGCCGCTGCGCAGCCAGCGGGTGGCGGTGGGCGGCCGGTCGAGCACCGTGGGCTCCCGGCGGGGTTCGGCGGGCTGCGGCCTAAGCGGTTCAGGGGCCGGTTCGCGCGTCGGGGCCGGTGCGCGCGTCGGGGCCGGTTCAGGTGTCGGGGCCGGCGCCGGCCGGGCGTCCCCCAGCATCGCCAGCGCCTGCGCCACCGTCGGCCGGGCCGCCGGGTCCTTCTCCGTGAGCGCCGCGATCAGCGGGGCCAGCCGCCCCGCGCGCGTCATCGGCGGCAGCGGATCGACGGCGACGGCCATGACCGTCCCCGTCCAGGTGGGGCGGGTGAACGGCGAGTGGCCCTCCACCGCCTCGAACAGGGCCACGCCCAGGCTGAACAGGTCCCCGGCCGGCACGTCCATCCCGTCCCGGCGTTCCGGCGCCAGGTAGGAGGCCGATCCGATGACCACACCGGTCTCGGTGAGGCCCGTCTCGCCGATGCCCTTGGCGATGCCGAAGTCGGTGAGCAGACAGCGGCCGTCGGCGTCGTTGAGCATGATGTTCAGCGGCTTGACGTCCCGGTGGACGATCCCGGCCTCGTGCGCGAACCCGAGCGCCGACAGCATCTGCGCCGCCAGCAGCGCCGCGTCCTCCACCGCCATCGGCCCGGCCCGCAGCGCCTCGGCCAGGGTGCGGCCCCGCACGTACTGCATCACCGTCCAGGGCGCCCCGCTCTCCAGGACCACATCGTGCACGGTGACGATGTTCGGGTGGTCCGCCAGCGCGGCGGCCCGGCGGCCCTCGCCGGCGGCCCGGCTCAGGAACTCGGCCTGGTGGACGGGCGCGATCGCGTCGAGGGAGACCTCCTTGATCGCCACCGCCCGGTCGAGCAGCGTGTCCCGCGCCTCCCAGATCCTGCCCATCCCGCCCTTGGCGATCTCGCGCTCCAGGACGTACCGCCCGCCGCCGATGTGCTGCACGAAGACCCCACCCCTGGAAGAGCTTTGACGTGTGACGGCAGCAGCCTACTGACCGTACGTGACGTGGTCGTCCTCCTCCGGTGCCCACCAGCCGATCGGGTACGGTCGTGGGCCGGTGGGGAGGGTGGGGAGGGTGGGCATGGGGCTTCGGCGGCTTTCCGTCCGGATGCGGGCGGCGATCGCCTCGGCGGTGGCCTCGGTGCTGGCGTTCGGGCTGGCGACGGTCTGGGTCGGCGACGCGGTGCGGCAGCAGTGGGTGCCCGCCGCCGAGGCGCGGGCGGCGGGGGACGCGGCGCTGCTGGAGCAGGCGGTGGCGACCAGCATCCACGGGTGGCTGGGGGCGCCGCCGATCGAGGGGTACCAGGACTCCCCGTACGTGATCCTCTACCAGGACGGCACCTGGGCGAAGTCCGACCGGATGACCCCCGGCGAGTTCCAGGGCCTCGCCCCGCTGCCCTCCCGCGCGCCCGAACTCTCCAGCCAGCGCGTCACCCTGCCGGTGGTGCAGGGCGCCTCCGCCAGACCGTCGGACGGGGCCTCGCCGGGGGCGCTGCCGGGGGCGGGCTCCGGCGGGCCGGGCCACAGCGCCACCTTCATCCGGCGGACCACCGGCACCGTCCAGGGCGACCGCCTCGTCCGGCTGATGGGTCCGCCGCAGCGCAACGCCCAGCAACTCACCATCTACGTCATGGTCGACGACACCATGGCCAACCGCGCCTCGGCCCTGGTGAACCGCATCCTCGGCTGGTACCTCGTGCCCGGCGCCTCGCTGTTCGTCGCCCTCGTCGCCTGGTGGGTGACGGGGCTCGCGCTGCGCCCGGTGGAGGCGATCCGCCGGAGGATGGAGCGGATCGGCGGCGGGGCGTTCCACGAGCGCGTGCCGGTGCCGCCGGGCAGGGACGGCATCGCGCGGCTCGCCGAGACCACCAACACCACGCTGGGGCGGCTGGAGCACGCCGTCACCGAGCAGCGCCGCCTCGTCGCGGACGCCTCGCACGAGCTGCGCACACCCGTCGCCGTGCTGCGCCACTCGCTGGAGGTGGCGCTCGCGCACCCGGAGCAGGCCCGCTGGCCGGAGGTGGTGGCGGAGGCGCTCGCCGACACCGAGCGGCTCCAACTCCTGGCCGACGACCTGCTGTTGCTCGCCCGCACCGAGGAGCGGCGGACGGTCGAGGAGGAGGTGGACCTGCACGACCTGGTCGCCGAACAGGTCGCCGAACGCGGGTGCCTGCCCGGCGGGCCGAGGGTGTGCGCCCCGCGGCTGGACGAGGCGAGCGTCCGGGGCACGGAGGTGCTGCTCGGCCGGGTGCTGCGCAACCTGCTGGACAACGCGGTGCGGCACGCGGCCGGGGAGGTGCTGGTCTCGCTGCAGGTCGCCGACGGGCGGGCCGTGCTGACCGTCGCCGACGACGGCCCCGGCATCCCCGCCGCCGACCGGGAGCGGGTCTTCGAGCGGTTCGTCCGACTCGACGACGCCCGGGGCAGGGTGGACGGCGGCGCGGGCCTCGGGCTGGCCCTCGTCCGGGGCATCGCGGGCTCGCTGGGCGGGACGGTCCGGGCGGTCGAGCCGGGCTCCGGGCGGGGCGCGGAGCTGGTCGTCGAGCTGCCGGTGTCGGTTTCAGGCGCGGATCGTCAGCCTGCGGGCCCGGTCCAGCGGTAGACGGTGACTCCGCCGCCGGAGGCCGTCACTCCGTACCCCGTCGGTGGCATCGGCACCCCGTCGGAGCGTCGGCCGGGGGAGGCGGGCGTCCGCTGCTCGTCCCGGTCCAGCAGCGCGAGCCACTCCGCCACCGGCCGGTCCCAGGGCCCCTCGGTGCCCGGGGGCGTCAGGAAGGGGTAGAGGGAGACGGTGCAGCGGGCCGTCAGCTGCGGGGCCAGCGCGTTCGCGGCCGCGACCCGGGCGCCGTCCGGGATCACCGCCAGCGCCCGTCGCGCCTCGGCGATCCGCAGCCCGGGCGGGCCGGGCGCGGGCCGGGGCAGGGCGACGGCCGCCACCAGCAGCGCGATCAGCGGGATCGTCCGCCGGAACCGGCCCGCCCGCCGCAGGCCGTCCGCGCCCGCCACGAACAGCACCGGCATCAGGACGGCGCTGTAGTGGTAGTCGGTGCCCCAGTAGTTCGGGCTGTCGGCCCAGAACCGGGCGGCCAGCGGCGCCGCCGCGAGCAGCACCAGCGGCGAGCGCAGCGCCAGGAAGGCCGTCGGCACCAGCAGGGCGAGCACCGTCCAGCCCTTGACCCCGGGCAGCAGCAGGCGCGAGAACGGATCGCCGCCCTCCCAGGCGCCCTTGCCCGCGTACGCGTAGTGCCCGTCCGGGTTGACGGCGGGGATCACCACCAGCACCGCCACCGCCGTCACCACCACGGCGGCCGCCACCACCGCCACGCCCAGCCGGCGGTGCCGCCGGGCCGCCAGGTACGCGCCGATCCCGGCCACCAGCAGCCCCTGGTCCTCCTTCACCAGCAGCAGCGGCAGGGCCCAGCAGGCCGCCGCCACCGCCCGGTCGCGGGCGAGCGCCTCCAGGGCGAAGGCGGCGAGCGGGACGGCGAAGGCCACCTCGTGGAAGTCGAACTCCAGTGCCGCCCAGAGCCCCCAGGACAGCCCGTACGCCGTGCCGAGCAGCGCTCCGCCGAGCCGGCCGGACACCTCGACCGCCAGCCGCGTCACCGGCACCGCCGAGACGGCGATCAGCACGGCCTGCGCCACCAGCAGCGTCACCGGGCCGGGGAACACCCGGTACACCGGCGCGAGCAGCGCGAGGACGGGGCTGAAGTGGTCCCCGAGCAGGTTGAACCCGGTGCCCTTCAGGGCGGAGACCGGCGGGCCCAGGCCGGCGTAGCCGCGCACCCCCTGCTCGAAGATCCCGAGGTCGAACCCGGTGGTCTCGAAACGGAGTTGGCGCGGCACCGAGACCGCGCAGTAGAGCGCGCACAGGACCACGGCGAGGAGGTGGGGAATCGATCGTCTGGACACGGCCGAGACCGTAGGGAAGCCCCGCTGAAGGGCTTCTGAACCAACCTGAAGATCCTTTCAGACTCCCGCCACCGCCCCCGGGGCCGGTTTAAGCTCGCCCGGTGAGACTCCTGTTGGTCGAGGACGAGGAACGGCTGGCGCGCTCGCTCAGCCGGGGGCTGCGGGCCGAGGGCTACGCCGTCGACGTGGCGCACGACGGCCCGGACGGCCTGGCGCGGGCCGCGTCGGGTGGGTACGCGGCGGTGGTGCTGGACCTGATGCTGCCCGGGATGAGCGGCTTCAAGGTCTGCGAGGAACTGCGCCGCGCCGGGAACCCCGTACCGGTGCTGGTGCTGACGGCGAAGAACGGCGAGTACGACGAGGCCGACGCGCTGGACTGCGGCGCGGACGACTTCCTCAGCAAGCCCTTCTCCCACGTCGTCCTCGCCGCCCGGCTGCGCGCCCTCCTGCGCCGCGGCGGCGCAGGGCGCCCCGCCGCCCTGGAGGTCGGCGACCTCACCGTCGACCCCGCCGCCCGCCGCTGCACCGTCGCCGGGGAGCAACTGCGCCTCACCGCCAAGGAGTTCGGCGTCCTGGAATGCCTGGCCCGCCGCCCGGACCAGGCGATCCCCAAACCCGAGATCCTCGACGCCGTCTGGGACAACGCCTTCAGCGGCGACCTCAACATCGTCGAGGTCTACATCTCCGCCCTCCGCCGCAAACTCGCCCGCGCCCGCGCCCGCTGCGAGATCCAGACGGTCCGCGGCCTCGGCTACCGCCTCACCCCCCTCCGTCCGGCGCCCGGCGCCCGGTGAACACGCCGGGCGCCGGGCCTGCGCCGCCCCGCGGGTCAGCGGGTGGCGGTGAGGAGGTGGTAGTCGAGGAGGCCGTCGCGCCAGGCGGGGAGGAAGTTGCGGGTCCAGTGGCCGGCGGGGACGGTGTCGGCGAGGTAGCGGTCGAGGCCTGGCCAGACGTCGGGGCCGATGGGTTCGACGGACACCGAGGTGAAGCCGGCGGCGGCGAGGTCGGTGGTGAAGTCGCCGAGGGTGTGGGGGATGTCGAGGCCGTCGGCGAAGCTGGCGAGGAGGATCTTGAGGCGCTCGGCGATGTCCGCGCCGGGGGCGGCGAAGAACGTGGTGACCACCAGGCGCCCGCCGGAGCGCAGGACGCGGGCGCTCTCCCGGGCGAAGCTCGTCAGTTCGCGGAAGTGCTGGGCGGCCTCGACGGAGAACACGCCGTCCAACGAGGCGTCGGGGAAGGGCAGTTCGTCGGCGGAGCCCAGGGTGTAGGCGAGCCGGTCCGGATAGGTGGCCAGGGCGAGGGCGTTGACGGCGCGGGCGCGCTCGATCTGGTCGGGGTGGATGTCCACGCCCGTCACCGAGGCGAACCGGAACTCCCGTAGCGCCAGCGCCGCCCCGAGCCCCCGCCCGCAGCCGACCTCCGCCAGCCGCGTCCGCTCCCGGGGCTCCTCGAAGACGCGCAGCGCCCGGCGGTAGAGCTGCTCCTGACTGCGCACCCGGTCCTCGGGTGTCGGTGCGGCGAGGTCGATCCCCTGCCAGTCGCCGAAGTTGATGAATCCCCCGGCGAAGGACGGCGCGGTCGACAGGTCGTCCGTGCCGTAGGTGCGCCGTACCGTCGGCGGGATGTGGTTGTGGTCCATGGCCGCCAGGCCTCCGTGCTCGCGTCGCACCCGACCGTCGGGCGCGCCGGGGTACGTACCCAAACCGGCACCGGATAGAACACGGAAAGTGACGAAGGGTCGTCACCCCGTGAGGGGCGACGACCCGAGTCCGTCGTGCCGGACCTACTGGAGGGCGCGGGCCCGGTTCTCCCAGGCCTCGATCTCGGTGAGGACCGTGACGAAGGCGCGCACGGCCGCGGAGACCTCGCGGGCGGGGGTGCGCAGGACGCGGGAGTAGCCGGAGACCTGACGCATGATCGCCCCGAGGGCGACGACGTCGGTCGCGCTGTGTCGCACCTGCTCACCGGTCTCGATCAGCCCGGTGAGCATGGCGGACCTTTCGGGGCCGCGTTCCTCCTCGGGCTGCTGCTCGAGGATGTCGAGCGTCGCGTGGATTCCGGCGTTGATGTCGGCCATCCGCCGGCCGAACGCCTCGGCGCTGGACCGCAGGGCGGCGGACGGAGCGGCGATGGCGTCGGAGAACCGCTTGACGACCACCAGCGCGGCACTGGGTGACCGGTTCGGTTCGGAGGTCAACTCCTCGGCGGCGACGGCGAAGTGCATGGCCGCCTCCTCCATGTCCGCGAGGTCCGCCATGGAGGCCTCCATCTGCAGCTCGGCCTGGGCGATCCGTTCGAAGAGTCCGGGGGCGCTGTCCTCGGGCTCCTCGGGTTCCCCGGTCCCCGCGACCGCGGGGACGAGCGTTGCGCGTGCCGGGTCGGCCGGGGCGAAGGCGTTGAACCCCTTGCCGAGCCCCTCCGCGAGGAACCGGTGGAGCTGTTCACGCGCCTGGACCAGGCCGCTGCGGTCGCGCCGGAAGCGGATGGTGCGCTTGCGGGCGATGTCGAAGGGCAGGAGCCCCGTCTCGCCGATCAGGATCGTCGGCTTTCCGGCGCGGTCGCGGTAGCCGAGCTCGTACATGACGTTCGGGTTCCCGCCGCTGACGTCGGCGATGACGAGGTCGTCCCCGTTGAGGTGGGCGAGGATCTGATCGGTGATCTCTCCGGCGTCGGCGATCGCGTCGGCGCGCAGCGGGTCGATGCCGTGCGGGCGGCAGGCGGCGCGGACGACTTCGTCGTAGACGAGCAGGGCCCGCTCGAAGACGCGCCGCTCCGCGCTGTCGAGTTCCGCGTGCTCGTCCCCGATGGGGCCGATGACGAAGCAGCTGGGCGCGGCCGGGGGGTCGTCCGGCTCGGGCGCGGTGATCGGCATGACGGTCATCGCGTGTCCTCCGTGCCGGTGCTCGGGCCGTCGAGGCGGGTGGCGTAGTCGGCGCCCGCCGCCAAGTCGTTGGCGTGGACAGGCAGTTCCTCGATGTCCAGGGCGCGCAGGAGGGAGGTGGTGGGGACGCGGTACTGGTGCCCGACCCGGAGGACGAGGCAGGGGAACCAGCCGAGGTGGACAAGCCGGTAGGCGGTGGCCAGGCACACGCCGAAGGCCCTCGCGGCGGTGCTGAGGTCCACGCACAGCGGCAGGTCGAACGCCTCGGCGAACGAGAGTGCGCGTTCGGGGGAGTAGCTCATCGGGGGCTCCCGGCAGGTCGGAGGGACAGGGTTCCGATGCGCCGGCCGGCCCTCGGCCGGCGGGCCCGGTGAACGATCTCGTGCAGCCCGATCCCGGCCGCCATCGCGCCGAGGCGTTCGCCGGTGAGGCGCTCGCGGGACACGGTGAAGTGCAGCGGCGCGGCGAGGCCGTCCGGGCGGTCGGGCGGGGCGATCTGGAGTTCCCAGGAGGCCGGGTCGGCCGACGGGGGCTGCCAGAGGCCACCGCGCTTGTCCGTCAGCGCGGTGAAGTGACGGACGGTCCGCTCGCGGCACCCCTGCTTGGCGACACGCCAGGCGTTCCCGGTGGCCGCGCGCATCAGGCGCTCACCGGCGAGCCCGTCGCCGGTGTCCTCGAAGCGCAGGGAGCCCTCGATCATCGCCTCGACGGCCGCGGCCTCCAGGTCGTTGCGGTCGGTGCGGAGCCGGCGGTGGATGTGGTGAACGGCGGGCCGCAGCCGGGGGAGGGCGAGCCAGACCGGCAGGACGTCCCAGAGGGGCTGCGGTGCCGGGGGCCGGGCGGTCTGGACGGCGAAGCGCCACACCGCCCGGGCGAGGGGGCCCGCGCGGTCCGGGCCGTGCACGAGTCGGCGGGCCTCGGCCGGGGTGAGGTCGAAGCGGCCGTCCGTGGTGGTGACGCGGAAGGCGTGCGGGAGGCCGGTGTCGGGCCGTGCGACGCGGGACTCGACCAGGTCGAAGAGTCGGGTGGGAGGGAGTGGAGCCACGGTTTCTCCTGATCGGAGGGAACGGTCGGCGGAGGTCAGGGGCTCGGCTCGAGGTTCGCGGGTCGAGCGGCGATCTGCCGGAGGGCGGACGCGGCACGTCGTACGGACGCGGCCAGGCCGGCGAGCGCGGAGGTGAGGGTGAGCATGTGCGCCGTCAGGTCGGGCGGCAGGAGGTGCGGCCGTTCTTCGGCGGGGGGCCGCTGCCGACGCGCGTGGTCGGGCGAGGGCCCGTAGTGGTTGGTGATGTAGATCGCCTTCACCTGGGCGCCGTTGAGGTTGGCGCCGTTCTCGACGTACTGGTGGTGGGGCGGGCCCCCGGGCGACGACGGCTCGCCGCCCGGGAACCCGCGGTCGGCGGGGGCCGTGGTCACCTGGTCCCCGCGGACTCGGAGCCGGTCGTCACGTGGTTCTCGACGCTGTGGACGATCGAGTCCATGGCGTTGACGCCGTTCTGGAGCCGCTGGACGCGGACCGACCGGGTGGGAGGGGCAGGGCGGGCCCGGCCGGCGCCGCCCGCGTCGGGGTTCGGGACGGGGCCCGAGGGCACGGGCGCGTCCGGCGCCGGGCCGGACTCGGGCGGGAGCAGGTCGCCGGACGGCGTGGGCACGTACATCCAGGCGCGCTGGGCGAAGTCCTTGCCGTCGACCTCGGCGTGGACCTCGGTGAAGCGTTCGCGGGGCAAGCCGCAGTAGCCCCCCACGACCACCTCCTGGTAGAGCGGGTCGGAGACGATCGCCACCAGCGGGGTGGCGTTCGGGCTGCCGAGGTCGAGGTAGCGGCGCGCGGGCCGGGAGTCGAGCAGCCTGTGGAGTTCGCTGCGGGGCGTGGCGTTTCCGTCGCCGGGCCGGCCGCCGGTCAGCGGCACGGAACCGGCGTGCAGGCTCAGTCGGAGCCGCACGTTCAGGCCGACTCCGCGGGCGTTGTAGGCGAGGAGGACCTCGTTGAACCGGTCGATGAACGGGTGGACGACGAAGGGGAGGAACTCCGGGGGGAAGCCGAAGGACAGCCCGTCGCCGGTGTTGGTGGTGAACGGCCGGGGCATGGAGCCGAGCCCGGCGAGGTCGAGGGCCCGGTCGAGGGTCTCGGTGATGGCCCGGCTCAGGGCCGCCTGCTTCGCGGCCGGCAGCTTCATGGAGTCCTTGGCGTCCACCGCGAGCAGGCCCTGGCGGGGCGGGAGGGGGAGGCTGACGAATGTGGCGTGGTCGTACGGCTCGGACACGGCACTCCTCGATGGAATGGGATTTCCGGACCGCGGGGGCGGTCGCATTTCGAGGATGTGCGGCCGGCGGAGGCCGGGAGGGAAAGAATTTTCCCTCCTGATCGAAGTGTGACGTGGATCACTTCGGATTCTCGCCGGGAGGGTGCGTTCCGAATGCGCCGTTTCCGTGAATCAGTCGTCCAGGCGGGCGGTTTCGCGCAGGACTCCCTGGTCCCGGATCTCGACGTCGGGCCATTCCGCGCGCACGGCGCCGGACGTGGAGAGGTCGGCGATGGCTTTCCGGAGAGTCGGGAGGGTGATGCCGAGCATTCCAGCCATGGCCTTCTGGGTGATCCCGCGCAGGGTCGGCGACCCGCAGCGTCGGGACAGGTCGAGCAGGAGTCGGCTGGTCACGGCGGCCGAGCCGAAGCGGCGTGCCCCCGTGAGCCGGTTTGCGGCGAGGTGCTGCTCGTGGGCGCTGAGCAGGAGCTGCTTGAGCAGGTCGTGCTGCTTGATGAAGGCCAGGAACTGGGTGCCGCCCACGGCGAGGGTGACGGTGCGCCGGACGGCGTGGACGTTCGCGTTGCGCGGCCGGCCGCCGAGCACGCCGGTGTCGCCGAGGAGCTCGCCGCGGCAGCGCAGGTCGAGGAAGGTCTCGCTGCCGTCGGCGTGCGGGTCCGTCACCTGGGCCCAGCCGTTGACGATCAGCAGCACGTCGTCCACGGCCGTCCCCTTGATCAGGATGGGTTCACCGGGGCGGTATTCCTTCCTCCGCCCCTTCCTGAACAGTTCTGCCAACTTCTGGCTGCAATCCATGGCACTCCTTCCGGATTCCCCATCATTTCGTTCCGGTGACCGCAGGTCTGATCCGCGACGTCCGGTTCGTCGTCCTGGAAGAAATGATGAGGAATCCGAGGGGCGTGAAACAGGGTGTGAAACGCCGAATGGTGCGACGGAAATGCGTGCGCATCGAATCGGGTCCGGAGCAGGCCGCGACATGCGCACTTGCGTGCGCCCCGTCCGCGATTCCTAACCTCCCGGGCATGGCGCCAACCACCGAAGACGTCCTCGAACGACTCCGTCGCCCCCTGCCCGTGCGGGTCGTCACCGGGCCGACGCTCGTGGCGAACGCTGCGAAGGCCGCCACGGCGATGGATCGCAGGCGGAAGAAGGGCAAGGGAGGGACGACGCGGGACGACGTCGAGCAGGGCCGGCGCAAGCCTGGGCTCGCGCCGCTGGCGAGCGCAGACCGAGGTGAACTCGTGCTGACCCCCTGGGCGTTGCTCGGCGCCCTGGCCAGGGCCACGACGCTCGCCCGGCAGGCGCGAGGCCGAGGGCTCGCCGAGCAGTGGCAGGTCCTCAAGTACTGCCGGGCTCTGGACGCCGACGGCAGGGGGAGGCTGGCACTGACGACCAGCGGGCGCATCCCCGAGTTGTGGTACCGGCACATGCAGGCCCGGGAGTTGGGCCGGGCCTTCGGGCTCGCGGTGGCGGAGCGCGCCGTGCGGAACGCCTTCCCCGACCGTCTCGTGTCCGTCGTGGAGGCCGACGCGGTGCTGCTGGCCGGCTTCGCGCGCTCCGGCAAGCAGTCCGGCAACCGGCCGACCCTGGGCAAGCGGCCCAGACCGGACCACTTCATCGAGGCCTGGCGGCCGGGCGAACCCTCCGTGCTGTTCGCCGTGACGGTCAACGGCAGTCACCAGATAGCCACTTCGCGCACCAGCGCGGCCGACCGTACGGCCTTCGGCCAACTGGCCCGGGGCGCCGAGCGGGCCGAACACTTCCAGCTCGGCCGGTGGAACAACACGCCGTGCCTCCTGATGTCGACCGAGCTGCTCGCGACCGGCGGCATCACGGTCAACGCCCTGAGGGCGTCGGGGGCGGGGCTCCTGCCGGTGAGGCCGGACGCCGGACCGGGGAGCGCCGACGGCGAGGTGCGCCGGAGGAACCCTCCGTACAGCGGTTCGGTGCGGGTGCCGGCCTCAGGGGACCGGTCGGCGCGCGTCCAGGACGGCTTCTTCATCCCCCGGGCAGATGCCGCCTGGTTCGGGCGGGTCGTCGCCAGGACGGCGGCCGCGGGTCAGCTCGCGTTCGCGGGCGCGGGTAAGGAGATCGCACCGTACCTGACGGACGACCAGGGCAGGAGGCTCTACGAGGACGAGCCCTTTGCCGGTTCGGCCAGCGTCCGGGACGCCCGGCACACCTTCGGGCCCGCGGGGTTCGTGGGGACGGACCAGGTCTTCCGGCTCCTGGGGAACCGGGTCGAGGCGTTCTCCGGCGTGGCCGAGGACCTCTTCGACCTGCTGAAGGTCGGTGAGCTGGAGAAGTACCGCCGACAGGCCTACGCGCGGCGGTCCGATTGGCCGACCGGCACGACGGCCGACCGCTGGGACGTGGTGTCGTTCGCGGACGACGGCACGGTCCTCGCCCTCCGGGAGGTGGCGAAGGACGAGGAGTAGGCGCTACCAGCCGAGGAGGTGGGTGCGGTGGGGGAGGGAGGTGAGGATGGCGTCGGCGGTGGCTTCGGGGGTGTCCGGGGGGTCGGTGGGGAGGGTGATGTAGTGGAGGGCGGCGCCGGTGGTGCGGCTCTCGCGGCGGAAGGTGTCGAGGGTGGGCGGGGTGGCCGGGGACTCGACGACGACCTGGTAGCCGCCGGTGGCGTAGGCGAAGGCGGCCTGGGCGGTGGCGGCGAGGGCGGTGGTGTTCTGGCGGTCGGCCTCGGGCTGCTCCGGGGGGAGGTTGCCGTTGCGGATCGCGCGCAGGAAGTCGTCCGTCCGCAGGTGGACGCTCGGGTGCAGCCGGGCCGCGAGGAGTGCGGCGACCTGGCCGGCACCGGCGCCGGAGGGGTCGACGAGGACGAGGACGCCCCCCGCGCCCCGACCGCCCCCGAGATCCGGCCCACCTACGGTCGTACGGTTCACAGCTGCTGATCCCTTCGAGGGCCGGGGGCAGGGGGCGGGGAGGCGGGCCGGCGGCCGGGCCGTCCGGATACGGACAGCCGACCGCCTCGTCCCTACGACTGATGCGTTCGGGGATCAACCTAGTCCACTCGGGTGGCCGGAGTCCTCCCCTCCCCATCGGTGCGGAGCACGATCGGGTTGGTGAGCGCGGCCATCGGTCCCCAGGGGAGGTCGGGCCCCATCGAGTTGCCCTTGCCCGGCGTGCCGTCCGCCCGGGGGTGGCGCACCTCGGCGCGGACGTACGCGGCGAGGGAGGCGGTGGTGCGCCACACGACGGTGCCGGAGCCGTCCGCGCCCAGGGGCTCCTGGTGCATCTGGCCCTCGTCGGTGATCAGCCGCACGGTGCCGCCGGGCACCCCGGAGACGACGAGGCGCACGTCCACCGGCGCGTCGGCCGGGACGGCCAGCTCCTCGCCGATGCCCGCGCTGCGACCGTGCCCGGCGGCGGTGAGCTCCAGGCGGACGGCGGCGGACTCGGCGAGCCAGCTGCGCCCGGCGCGCAGCCCGTCGAGGACCGCGTCCCGGGTGAGGTCCTCGGCGAGGACGACGTTGTGCGGCGAGCCGATGACCTGCGGGGCGCTGTGGGCGTCGCTGTTGCCCATGGCGGGCGTCCAGGAGCGGCCGTGGCGCAGGGCGACGGCGAGCTGGGAGTCCCAGGTGTCGACGGCGGACTCGTCGTCGTACGTCCAGGGGCCGTTCCAGACCTCGACGGCGTCGGCCTGCTCGTAGCCGAACTTCCACTGGCAGGCGACGTACGGGCAGTACGGGTGCGCGGGCACCACCAGGCCGCCGGAGCGGTGGACCTGGCGGACGAAGCGCGGGTACTCCTCGTCGCGCGAGCGGTAGCGCCAGTCGACGAACTCGCCGGGCTCCAGGCCGAGGGCGAGCCAGTGGCCGTTGCGGGTGGTGATCTCCTCGCCGGGGACGATCAGCAGGTCGGGGCCGGCCAGCGGGCCCCAGGCGGCGTGGGAGGAGCTGGTGTTGTGGTCGGTGGAGACGATGAAGTCCAGCCCGGCCGCGCGGGCGCCGGCCGCGACCTCCTCGGGGAGGCGCCGCCCGTCGGAGTGCACGGTGTGCAGGTGGCAGTCCCCCCGGTACCAGGCACGGCCTCGGCCGCGGGCGCGCTCCGGCGGGTAGTGCGGGGCGAACTCGGGCCCGGGCTCGCCGAAGCGGAGGGTGACCTCGACGTGGTAGTCCAGGCCCTGCGGGGCGACCTGGTACGGGCCGAGGACGATGTGCCAGGTGCCGGGGTTGATCGGGCCCGGGAGGTAGCCGGGGGTGGCGGCGCCCCGGGAGAGGCTGAACTCCGTGCGGAAGCCGCCGGACCAGCCGCGGAAGCCGTCGCCGCCCAGGTCGGTGCCGCGCTCGTCGAAGATGCCGATGTCGCAGGAGTTGCCGGGTGTGCCGGACGGGACGGGGGGCTTGTCGTAGCCGTAGGTGACGGCGATCTCCCGTACGCCCTCGGGGACTTCGACGGGGAGGTGGACGAAGTCGGGGCAGCCGGTGGGGAGATGGCCGGTGAGGGGGAGGGTGACGGTGGAGCCGGCGGGGTGGGGGGAGGCGGCGGCGGCCGGGGTGGCGGTGGCGGCGGTCGCCAGGGACAGGGCGGTGGCGGCTCCGGTGGCGAGGGTGCTGCGGAGGAGCGTACGGCGGGTGGGGTCCGTGGGAACCGTGGGATCAGTGGGGTCGGGCATCGGGGTCTCCGGTCGGCCGGGGGCGGGCGGGTCGTCCGTGCGCCTACCCCGGCGGGTGAACCTGCGGTGAGGCCGGGGTCACCGGGGTGGGGCGGGGCCGTGAAGGGGGCGGGGAGGGGCGGGAAGGGGCCGGTGGAGTTGCGGGGCGTGACGGATCATCGGTTCATAGGGGAGGGGAACGGGTGAGCGACCGAGAGGTGGAGACGTGGAGGCGGGTGTGGCGCTGAGTCGGCGGGTGCTGCTGGCGGCGATGGCCGGGGGTGCGCTGGCGGGGTGCCAGGGGGCGGCGAAGCCGGCGGCGCCGGTGGCGGTCCCGTCGGCCACGCCTACGCCGACCCCCGCCGTGACTCCCACGCCGACGGAGACGCCCACCGCGACCCCCACTCCCGGTCAGCCCCCGCACCGCGAGCCCACCCGCGCCGAGGTGGTGCAGCGCTACGCCGCCACCGCCCCCACCGAGTGGGGCCTGGAGGTCACCGGGGTGCTCACCGAGCTACCCGAGGGCGAACGGGCGACGGCCCTCACCTTCGACGCCTGCGGAGGCTCCGGCGGCAACGGCTACGACGCCGACCTGATCGACTTCCTGCGCGCCCACGCCGTCCCCGCCACGCTCTTCCTCAACGCCCGGTGGATCGACGCCAACCCCGACACCTTCGAACAGCTCGCCGCCGACCCGCTGTTCGAGATCGGCAACCACGGCACCGTCCACCGCCCCCTGTCCGTGACCGGCCGCTCCGCGTACGGCATCGCGGGCACGGACGACGTGGGCGAGGTGTACGACGAGGTCGCGGGCAACGCGCAGAAGCTCGCCGGGCTGCTCGGCCGCCCGCCCCGGTTCTTCCGCTCCGGCACCGCGCACTACGACGACGTGGCCGCCCGGATCGTCGCCGACCTGGGCGAACGCGTCGCCGGCTTCACCGTGAACGGGGACGGCGGCGCGACGCTGAGCGCCGCCGAGGTGCGGCGGGAGGTGGCGGGGGCCGGGCCGGGCGCGATCGTCATCGGCCACATGAACCACCCGGGCGGCGGCACCGCCCCCGGGGTGGCGGCGGCGGTGCCGGGGATGCTGGCGGCGGGGCGGCGGTTCGTCAGGTTGTCGGACGTTCTGTAGGCGGGGTTCAGGCGGGGTTCAGGCGAGCCGCAGGCCGCCCGGGTGCTCGTCCTCGATGATCCGCACCAGCCAGTCGAAGACCGTCGGCCCCTTGCCCGCCCGGGCGTCCGCCAGCTCGGCGGCGATGCGCGGGCGGTTGGTCGGGTGGGCGTGGGCGAGGCGCTGCTCCAGACGGCGCACCGTCTCGGGGTAGCCGAGCTTGCGGCGCGACACCTCGTGGTCGCGCCACTCGATGAGGTAGTCGCCGTCCTCGGGGGTGCCGTAGCCGCCGCGCAGGCAGTCGGCGAAGGCGTCGAGGTTGCGGCCGAAGTAGCCGTCCTCGCCGATCTCCCTGCCCACCGCGTCCCAGAAGTCGTCGAGCGAGGCGATCCGATTGCCGTCGATCACATAAGTCACCGTCACGGGTTCGAGGATATGCCGGGGGCACCCTCCGAGGGCACGGGCAGGACGGCGATCGCGGTGGCGAGCAGCCCGCCCCGGACGGTCCAGCGGCCGTCGAAGCGTGACAGCGGGCGGCCGTCGACCGTCGGGGCGGGGACGAGCACCCGCGCGGTGAAGGTGCCGTCGGCGGAGACGGTCAGCTCGGCCTCCGTGAACTCCAGGAAGCGCAGGGCCAGCGGGAACCACGCCTTGTAGACGGACTCCTTGGCGCTGAACAGCACCCGGTCCCAGGGCACCTGCGGGTGCGCGGCCCGCAGCGCGGCGATCCGCCGCTGCTCGGAGGGCAGGGCGACGACCTCCAGCACCCCCTCCGGCAGCGGCAGCGCGGGCTCGGCGTCGATCCCGATCGAGGTCAGCACCCCGGCCCGGGCCACGGCGGCGGCACGGAAGCCCTCGCAGTGGGTGAGGCTGCCGACGACGCCCGCCGGCCAGCTCGGCGTGCCGCGCAGACCGGGCACGAGCGGACGGTACGGGACGCCGAGACGGCCGAGTGCCAGCCGGGCGCAGTGGCGGACGCTGGTGAACTCCAGTTGGCGCTTCTCCACCGCCCGGGCGACCACGGCCGCCTCCTCGGGCTCCAGCCGCCCCTCCGGCGGATCGCCGTACGCGACCTCCGTGATGACGGCCTCCGGCAACAGCTCCCCGATCACGCGTCCCCCTCGCACCGGCCCCACGCGGCTCAGTGGTGTCGCCGCGACGTAGCCGACCCTACTGCGACGGGGCGAGCCGGGCGAAGCCGATTGGAGCGGCGGCGGGCGTTACGGCGGGAGCGGCGCTGGGCGGTTGGCGCGGCGGGGGGCGGCGTGGGGCGGGGCGGGGCGGGGCCCGCCAGGCTTCTGCCCGGGCAGGGCGCAGCCGTACATCCGGCCCGCAGTCCGGGCGCCGCCTCCCCGCTACTGCCCCAGCAGGCGGGCGAAGTCCAGCCCGAGGCCGCCCAGGACCGGCAGTGCGCCGAGGTCCGTGACGGCGCCGACCGGGATGCTGTAGCCCTGGTTGACCTCGCGGGGCGCGGCGGCGGCCGGGGCGGCGGTGGCGGCTGCGGCGGGGAGCAGGACGGCGCCGAGGAGCAGGGTGGCGAGGGCGGTGCGCATGGGGCGGGGCCTCCGGGGGCGAGAGGGGTGACGGCCTGTGAACCGCCCCGGGCGCGGAGGGGTCACGCGGGTTCGGCCGTACGGGGGTGTCGAAGTCGCCGCCGGAGGGCCCCAGTTCGCCCCCGGGGGACGCAAAGAACGGCCGTCGGCGGCTGGGAGGCGGCGGCTCGGGCCGTACCGGGTGGTGGGGCCACGGAGCCCGCCCGTACCCGGCGGGCACAACCGTTGTCCGCCCCCTCCGCTACCGTTCCTCCGTCAACGATCTTCAGGGAGGACGGCGCAATGGGTGCCAGCAGCTGGGACTACCTCGTCGAGTGCGACGGCGACGTCGGCGAGGCCGTTGAGGCCCTGCAGACGAGGCTGTTCCAGGAGGAGTTCGGCGACGGCTCCCGTTACGCGAGCCTGGAGGAGCTGCACGAGGACGAGGAGTTCCTGGGCGAGGAGGGCACCCACTCGATCCTCGACATCGTCACCGTCCTCGACCGGGACTTCCCGCCCAAGGCGTCCAACCCGGCCGACCACCTCACCCTGCGTCCCCTGGCCCGGGACCGGGCGGCGCACCACTTCGGCAGTGGCCGCCCCACCGTCGAGCAGTACGAGCGCCTCGCCGCCGCCTCCCGGGCGGCCCGGAGCGACGAGGAGCGCGAGCAGTGCCTCTTCGCCGAGTGCCGGGTGCGGTGGACGGGCCTGTACGTGCTCCTCCACACCGGCGTCTTCCCGACGCACCTGGGCATCTTCGGCGTCACCGGGGACTGAGGGGCGGCCTCACCACACCAGCGTCATCCCGTCGCCCCCGTCCCCCAGTGCCGGCGGCAGCGCCTGCTCCGCCGTGAAGTGCAGCCGCCCCGACATCCGCAGGGCCACCGCGTCCCCCAGTACCAGCCGGTCGTCCACGCCGAAGGCGACGCGCTCGCCGGGCTCGACCCGCCGGGCGACGCCCGAGTCGCGGACGACGACCGTCCCGTTGCCCGAGCCGAGGTCCACCGCGTAGGCCTGCGGGGTGCCGCCCGCCGTCTGCTCCAGCGAGAGCAGCAGGTGCGCCCGGCTCACCCGCTTGACCGCGAGCGGCGCCGCCAGCTCCTCCGCCGCCAGGTTGAACCCGTGCCGCAGCGCGCCGCGCCCCAGCTGTACGGCGTCGCCGAGACTGACGGGGAAGCGCAGGAACTCGCCCGCCGACAGGCCGCCGGGCAGGTCGGGGGCGGTGGCGTCGGAGAGGACGAAGCTGCGGGTGACGCCGCGCGGGCCGAGCGCCTCCAGCAGGGAGCCGCAGGTGCACACGGCGCGGCCCCCGGAGCTGACGGTGGGCCAGCCCAGCATGCCGTCGGGCCAGCGCAGCGCGGTCTCGCAGCCGAGCGCCGTGCAGCGCCAGTGGCGGCGCAGGATGTGCCGGTGGTCGCGGCTCTCCGGGTCGAGCAGGCGCAGGTACTTGAGGTCCTTGATCTGGATGGCCTTGGAGACGCGGTGCGCGGGCAGCGGCACGATGGCGCTGGGGCGCAGCCGTACCCGGTCGTCGGGGCCGGTGGTCCAGGCGAGCATCCGCTCGGGCTGCTGCTCGATCCAGGGTTCGGCGCGGCGCAGGTCGGTGAAGAGGTCGGAGCTGATGACGTGCCGGTCGCGCTCCCGGGCCAGGCGCAGGAACACCGGGTCGGCGTAGGGCACGAACCGGACTTCGGCGAAGCCCTCCGCCTCCGGGTCCTGGCGCAGCTGTTGCAGCCGGGCGCGGTCCTGCGGGAGGAGGCTGCGCAGCAGGGAGTTGTCCCCGACGAGCTCCACCGGGGCGCCGGAGCCGTACTGCTCGCGCCAGGCGTCGCGGACGGGGAACAGCCGGTCGAGCAGCGGGAACTTGCGTCCGACGGGCGGCAGTTCCTTGGACCAGCAGACGTTGGAGACGTCGACGACCACTCCCGGGCCCTTGCGCGGCACGCTCTTCCCCCTCGACGGCTTCTCCTCTGGCGGGATGCTAACCGGCTGACAGGGTGGCTGGGGCCGGTCCCGGATCCTGCCACTGTGACGGTGGTCGGGCCCGTGCGGGCGCGGGTAGCGTCCGGGCAGGTCAGCGAGGGTGCGGGAGGTTCGCGGTGGCGGTCAACGCGGTCGATGCGGTCAACGGCGAGGTGTCGTTCTGGTACGCGGCGGGCGGGGTGCCCGAGCCCGGCCCCGCGCTGCCGGGGGACGCCGACGTGGACGTCTGCATCGTCGGCGGCGGGTACACCGGGCTCTGGACGGCCTACTACCTCAAGCGCGCCGACCCCTCCCTGCGGATCGCCCTGCTGGAGCAGCGGTTCTGCGGCTACGGTGCCTCGGGACGCAACGGCGGCTGGCTGTACAACGGCTTCGCCGGGCGCTCCGCCTTCGCGAAGCGGTACGGCCGGGACGGTGCCGTGGCGATGCAGCGGGCGATGGACGCGGCGGTGGACGAGGTGATCTGCATCGCGGAGGCGGAGCGGATCGAGGCGGACATCGTACGCGGCGGGGTGCTCGAAGTCGCCCGCAACCGGCCGCAGTTGGAGCGGCTGCGCGCGTACGCGGAGGCCGAGCGGGAGTACGGCGAGGGGCGGGTGCACCTGCTGGGCGAGCGCGAGGCGCGGGAGCGGATCGACGTGGCCGGGGCGCTCGGCGGCACGTGGTCCCCGCACGGCGCGCGCGTCCAACCGGCCGAGCTGGTACGGGGTCTGGCGCGGGTGGTGCGCCAACTCGGAGTCGCCGTGCACGAGTCGACGCCCGTCACCGCGATCCTGCCCGGGAGCGGGCACACCGGGCCGCGCGCCGTCACCCCGTACGGGACGGTCACCGCCGACCACGTGCTCCGCGCCACCGAGGGGTTCACCGCCGGGCTGCGCGGCGAGAAGCGGACGTGGCTGCCGATGAACTCCGCGATGATCGCCACCGAGCCGCTGCCCGCCGCCTTCTGGGAGGCCGCCGGCTGGCGGGGCCGCGAGGTGCTCGGGGACTTCGCCCACGCCTACATGTACGCCCAGCGGACGGCGGACGACCGGATCGCCCTCGGGGGCCGGGGCGTGCCGTACCGCTTCGGCTCGCGCACGGACGCCGACGGCGGGACCCAGGCGGAGACCGTCCGGCAGCTGCGGGCGATCCTCGACCGGTTCTTCCCCGCCGCCGCCTCCGCCCGGATCGACCACGCCTGGGCGGGCGTGCTCGGCGTGCCCCGGGACTGGTGCTCCACCGTGGAGCTGGACCGGCGCAGCGGGCTCGGCTGGGCGGGAGGCTACGTCGGCAGCGGGGTGACGACCGCCAACCTGGCCGGGCGCACCCTCACCGACCTCGTCCTCGGCCGCGAGACCCGGCTGACGGCGCTGCCCTGGGTCGGCCACACCGTGCGCCGCTGGGAGCCGGAGCCGCTGCGCTGGCTCGGGGTGCACGCGATGTACGCCGCGTACCACGCCGCCGACCGTCAGGAGGCGTCCGGTCGGGCGACGACCTCGCCGATCGCCCGGGTGGCGGACGTGGTGTCAGGGCGGTAGGGCGAGGACGGCCCCGGGGCGGCACGGTAGGGGTGTGCCCCGACTCCGCCGCCTCCCGGCCGCCCTGCTCCTCCTCTGCCTGGGCGTCCCCGCCGCCCCTGTCGTCCCTGTCGTCCCTGCCACCCCTGCCGCCGCGAAGTCGCCCGGCTGGCAGGTGGTGGTGGTCGACCAGGGCTCGCGCAGCGCCCAGGTGCTCCAGAGCGCCGAGGAGCTGATGGCCTACCAGGGCCCCGACCGCCTGCCCGTGGTGTGGAGCTGGAGCGCCGACCGGGCGCCCGAGCTGGCCGACCTGCACCCCGAGCGCAGCTGGACCAACCCGTCCGAGGCGAAGAGCCGTGTCCGGGGAGGCCGCCGGTACCTGGTGACCACCGCCTCCGGCGGGCTGGCCGCCGTCGTCGACACCCTCACCGGCCGCGCCCGCTGGGCGGCCGACCTCGGCGGCGCCGCCAACCCGCACAGCATCGAGCTGCTCCCGGACGGGAACGCCGCCGTCGCGGCGAGCACCGGCGGCTGGGTCCGGGTGTACGCCGCCTCGCAGGGCCCGCGCGCCGCCGCGTACGCCGAGTACCGGCTGCCGGGCGCGCACGGGGTGCTCCGGGACGGCCGGACGGGCCTGCTCTGGGCGGTCGGCGACGGGGCCCTGACGGCGCTGCGCGTCGGCGGCACCCCGGCGGCGCCCGTGCTCACCGCCGTCCGCAGCACGCCCCTGCCCGACGGCGGCGGGCACGACCTGGCACCCGTCCTCGGCGCCCCCGGACTGTTCTGGGTCGTCACGCTGCGGCACCTCTACCGGTACGACCCGGGCGACGACCGCTTCACGCCCGTGCGGCCGGCCGGGCCCGGCTCGGACCGGGACCTCAAGAGCGTCGGCGACGAGCCCTTCACCGGCCGGCTGCTCACCGTCGCCCCCGAGCACACCGGCCCCTGCGACTGGTGCACCTCGGTGATCACCCTTCACCGGCCCGAGGGCACCCGGGTGCTGCGGGGCACGCACCTGTACAAGGCCCGGTGGTGGAGCCTCCGATAGCAGATCGGTGACGCTCGGTAGTCGGTTTTCGCCTCCGAGTCGGCCGTACCACTCGGATCGCCGAAGGCATTCGGCTGATGGGGCATATTGTGTACCCCGGCAAACTACTCCAATGGAAGTCAGTTTCCGGTTGACCTCCGGAAACCATCTGCCGACTCGCGCCGACTGGGATAGCGTCGAAGCCGTCGGGGGGCCGACATCGATCCGGTGCTGATCCGGTGCTGATCCGATGCACGAGAACACCAGTCGCTGGCCGTGAAAGGCCGGAATACGCCATGGAGAAAAACATGACGACGATGCGGAATCCGCAGAACGCGTCCGGCGCGCCGCAGCCCGGGAATTCGGAAGGCCATTCCGAGGCCGTTTCCGGGGTCGTTTCCGGGGCTGTTTCCGGGATCGCCCCCACGCCGGAATGCGCGCCGGAGAAGAAGTCCGAGAAGGTCGACGACCTCCAGCTCGCCGTCGACTCCCTCGCCGCGTTCCCCGCCCGCGGGGCGGACGGCGGCGCCGACGTCAACGAGCGGCTCGCGGCCGTCGCCGAGCTGTGCCGCTCGGTGGACGCCGTCCTCGACAGCCTGGTCGTCCAGGCCGCCGCCGAGGCCGCCGAGGAAGGCTGGACGGCGGCCCGTATGGCAGCCGAACACTCCGGCTACTACGCCCGGTTGCAGCGCGCGCTGCTCCCCGCGGGCGGCGGCACCGGCGCCGGGCTGACGGAGCAGTGAGCGCGGCGAGCCCGGTCGGGCACGTGCTGTCCTGCCCCACCCGGTGGAGCGACGTCGACGAGAACGGGCACATCAACAACGCCCGGCTGGTCGGCTACATCCAGGAGGGGATTTACGACCTGTTCTGCCACCACGCGACCGCCGTCCGGGAATCCCTGTTCCCGTCCGGATTCATCATCGCGCGGCACGAGATCGATTATCTGGAGCAGTTGCACCACCGGCCCGAGCCGCTCTCCGTGTGGTTGACCGTCGAACGTCTCGGGCGGAGTTCCGCGCACGTCGAGGTGAATGTCTGCCGGGCGCGCCTCACATTCATGAGGGCGCGGACGGTCGTGGTCGCACGGGACCGGGAATCCGGGCGCTCGCGCAATCTCAGCCAGAACGAGCGGCTTTTCCTGGGCGGGTTTATGTCCGAGGCGGCGCGGACGGCGTCGCTCGCCTCCCTCACGACCCCGGCGCCGCGGCAGCCCGTGGACGGTGGCAGAGCGTCATCGCCGGCCGGTCCGCGCCGACTCTGCCGCACCACGGCCGGCTGAACCCCCGGCCTCCCGTGCCCCGCACCGGCGGCGCGATCGACAACGGCGTCGATCCGCCCGCCCGGTCCAGCGCCCCGCCGGCCCACCCGGGCGGCGGTACGCGGCGGTAGGCTGAGCAGGTCGGGCGCCGGAACGTCCCGTCGGTACGTCCCACCGGTCGCCCGCGCCGACCGGAAGGAGGACGTGATGACCATCTCCCGGGAGGACTTCCTCGCCCGCGTCGTCGAACGCGGGGAGTACCGGGGCCAGGCCGAGGCCGACCACGCCGCCCGCGTCGTGCTCGCACTCCTCGGCGAACACCTCGTCGGCGCCGAGCGCACCGAACTCGCGGCCGCCCTCCCCGAGACCTACGCGAGCCTCCTGCGCGACGCCCACCCCGCCGCCGAACCCCTCACCGCCGCCCGCTTCGTCGAGGCCGTCGTCGGCTGGATCGACGGCGCGACGACGGCCACGGCCCAGTGGGACATCGGCGCCGTGCTCAGCACTGTCGGGGACCTCGCCCCGGCGGAGCTGCTGGACAGAGTGGTCGAGCAACTCCCGGACGGCTACGACCTGTTGTTCGGCCACCCGCTCCCGGCGTGAGGGGTAGGTCGGGTCCGGGCCTGTCGGAGGTCGGGACTAGCGTTCGTCCGTGTGAACACCATTGATCCTGACTCCTGGGCCTGGTCCGACCGAATCTCGCGCGAACTGGCTTCGCGGTTCCTCGACGCCGGTCGCCGGGAGGAGCTGAAGTCCTGGGCCGAGTGCGGCGAGTGGTTCTGTGCACAGGAGTGCGCGCGGCTGCTCGTGGCCGAGGAACGGGTACCGGAGGCACTGGAGGTCCTCGCCCCGTACCTGGCGAGAGGCAACCAGTCGGCTGTCGAGGCCGTGGCGGAGGTGCTGGAGGCCGGCGGCCGGGCCGAGGAGGCGATCGCGCTGGTACGGCGGCACGCGAAGAGTGGGGACCGGCTGACGCTGGCGCCCCTCGCGCGCCTGCTCGCCCGGCACGGGCGGGGCGACGAGGCGTTGGCACTGCTGCGCCCGCGCATCACGGACTACGTCCTCGCCGAACCCTTCGTCGACATCGCCTGGACCACGGGCCGCGAGGAGGAAGCGGTCGAGCTGCTGGTGCGTCAGATCGAGATCGCCCCGCGGACGGGCTGCTGTGGTCTGTCCTGCGAGCACCACAGCCCCGAGCCGTTCAATGCCATCAGCCTGCTCGCGACGATCCGCGAGCGGCAGGGGCGAGTCGAGGAGGCGATTGCTCTGTTGCACACCCGGGACTGCGCTTCCGTCAACGGCCGTGACCAGTTGGCCGACCTGCTGGCCCGGCTCGGCCGGATCGAGGAACTGCGTGACTACGCGGTCTCCGGCTACCGCGAGGAGGCCGTGCAGTGCCTGGTGGAGTTGCTGGAGGAGCGCGGTGACGTCGAGGGGCTGGTGGCCTTCTCCCGGGGGACCGAGGAAGGGTCCTACGCCCGTGACCTGGCGGCGGCCCACCTTGCCGCGCTGCTCGCGCGGCAGGGGCGGCACGGCGAGGCGATCGAGATCCTGCGCGCGGCGGCCGATGCCCCGGACGGCGCGGCGAAGTGGATCGTCGCCCAGCTGTGCCGCCTGTACGGCCATCAGGGGCGCCTGGAGGAGGGGTTGGTTCTACTCGACACCGTCAGGTCGAGCTGGGAGGACGCGGAGGAAGAGATCTTCTGGTACCGGCTCGAATTGCTGGCCGCCTGCGGCCGGATCGATGACGCCGTCGAGGAGGTCCGGCGCCACCCTGAGGCCGACCGCCGCTACGCGGTCACGAGGCTCGCCCTGCTGCTGGCAGAGGCGGGACGGACGGAGCAGGCCGTTGCCGTGCTCGAACAGGGCGCTCCCGACCTGCTCGGCTGGCGGGCCGGTTACCTCCTCGACCTCGGCCGGATCGAGGAGGCCGTGGCCGTTTTCGGGTAGACCTCTTTCTGTCCTGGCTCAGGCGAGCGAGAACAGGGCCACGTACTCGGCGAAGGGCGGGATGCCGACCTCGGCGCGGCGCTCGTCCATCCGTTCGGGCTCCTTGCAGGGCCAGGGGACGGGCGAGCCGTCGTTCACGCCGGCGATCTGGGTGCCGTAGATCTGCTTCCGGCCCTCGTTCACCAGGGTGCGGTCGGGGGCCGCCTCCCCAGCGCGGGGGAGGGCGATGCGCCGTGCGGCCGATGTGAACTGCCGGAAGACCGAGGGATCTTGGAGACCGAAAGTAGTTTCGGCGCGGAGGTCACGGTGGCGGTAGCGGTGGATTCGACGGTGAGTGGTGGGCCCGTCCCGGCCCCCTGGCGGCGGAGGTGGCCCGCCTGGGCGCCCCGGGCCGCCGCGCTCTGGGCCGGGGTGTACGCGGCCGTCCAGCTCGGGTGGGCGGTGACCGGCACCACCGTGCCGCTGACGGGGCACAGCGTGTACCCGCCGGCGCTCCTGGCGGTGCTGGCGGCCCTGGCGCTGGCGGGCGGCGGTGCGTGCCTGGCCACGACGCGACCCCTGGGCGAGTGGGCCCGCAGGGTGGTGGGGGTGGTGCTGGTCGTCGTGATCGCGATGCTCGTCTGGGGAACGACCGGCCTGCCGGTCTACTTCGTGACGGTGACCACGGGCGGGGGCATCGAGAGCGCCACCGGGCTGGCCCAGGTGCTGCTCGACACGGCCGGGGCCGCGCTGCTCGTCATGGCGCGGATGGCCCACCGTCGCCGACTGCGCGGCGTCTGCACGCGCTGCGGGCAGGCGCACGGCGGCCGCGAGGACGGGCCGCTCGCGCACCCGGCTCCGGCTCGCGCCCCGAGGAGGGTGCGGTGGACGGCGTGCCTGTTCATGGGCGGGCTGCTGCCGTGGGCGGGGTGCAAGACGATCTGGACGCTCAGCGGCAACGCGATCGGCGTCGCGGGCAGGGACTGGCAGGCCGTGGTGGAGAGCCGTGCGTCGGGCCCGGCGAAGGCGTTGGCCGAGGTGGGGGTCGACGTGACGGTGTTCGCGGCGGGGTTCGGGATCTTCCTGCTGCTGGGGCTGCTGTACGTGTGGGGGCAGGTGTTCCCGCGCTGGACGCTGTTCCTGGCGGGGCGCCGGGTGCCGAGGCTGCTGCCGCTGGTGCCGGCGTGGCTGACGGGCGTTCCGCTGATGATGTACGGGTACGCGCTGATCGTGCTGGCGCCGCTCGTGGGGCTCGGGAGGTTCGGCGGGTTCAAGCCCTCGCCGCCGTTCACGACGGCTTCGGGGCTCGGGTGGATGGCGGAGTTCGGCGGCCTGGCGTTCGCGGGGCTGGGGACCGGGCTGGTGGTGGCGGCGCGGTCCTACGCGGCGCGGACGAAGCCGGTGTGTGCGGTGGTGGCGGCGTAGGCCCGGTCGTGTGCAGTCGGCACTGCCGGGGGCCGCTGGGGAACAGGAGTGGCCGTGGCGCCCTCTCGGTGCGATCGTGTGGCGGCTCCGATCACCCACGCGTGATGGGCCCGAGGTACGTCCCGCCCGACACGTCGATCGTCTGCCCGGTCACCCACCGCCCCTGCGGCCCCACCAGGAACCCCACCACATCCGCCACGTCCTCCGGCGTGCCGATCCGGCCGAGCGCGGTGATCGACTCCAGCCCCGCCGCGGCCCCGGGGAGGCCGGTCCACTTGGCCGTCATATCGGTCGCCACCACCCCGGGCTCCACCGTGTTCACGGTGACTCCCCGCTGCCCCAACTCGTTGGCGAGCGAAGGCGCCAGCGCCCTCAGTGCGGCCTTGCTCGCGACGTACGCGATGTGGAGGTGGTTCGCCACCCGGGCCGCCGCCGAGCCGACGTTCACGATCCGCCCGCCGTCCCTCAGCAACGGCAGAGCTCGCTGGATCACGAACATCGGCGTGCTCAGATTGATCGTCAGCACCCGGTACAGCTCTTCCTCGCTGAGCTGCCCGATCGAGCTCTCCGAGTGCACACCGGCGTTGTTGACCACCACGTCCAGACCGTCCGAGCCGTGCGCCGCCAGCCCGGCGACGACCCCCTCGAACAGGGCCTCCACCGCGCCGCTCGCACCGAACGCGGCCCGCACGGCGAAGGCCCGTCCGCCCGCCTCGTCGATCAGCGCCACCGTCTCCTCGGCGGCCTTCGCGTTCCCCCCGAAGTGCACCGCCACCAGCGCCCCGTCGCGGGCCAGCCTGAGCGCGATCGCCCGGCCGATCCCACGCGAACCACCCGTCACCAGAGCCGACTTGCCGTCCAGTTCCCCCTTTGTCATGTCCCTCAGCCTAGGCCCTCGGGCCCCTCAGCGGACGACATCGAACACGTTCTTCTGGATGCCGTTCCCGTACACCTCGCTCTCCACGAGCCGGAGCTTCTGCGCGTCCTTGTCCGTGCTGCTGAACAGCCGCTCGCCGGCGCCGAGGAGCAGCGGGAAGACCAGCAGGTGGTACCGGTCGATCAGCCCGGCGTCCGACAGCGCGTGGTTGAGCGCCACGCTGCCGTGGACGATGATCGGGCCGCCCTCCGTCTCCTTCAGCGCCGCGACCTCGTCGAGCGAGCGCAGGATCGTGGTCGGCCCCCAGTCGTCGACGAGCGCGCCCTCGCCCAGCGTCGTGGAGACGACGTACTTCGGCAGCTCCTTGTAGTGCCCGAACTCGGCCATGCCGGGCCAGATCGGGCTGAACAGCTCGTAGCTTCGGCGGCCCATCAGCACGGCCGTCGACTCCTCCTGCTCGCTGCCCTTGAGCGCGTACGCCTCGGGGAGGAACTCGACGTCCTTGAACGTCCAACCGCCGTTGCGGTAGGCCGTCTGACCGCCCGGGTCCTCGACGACGCCGTCGAGGGAGATGAAGGCGGTGCTGATGAGGGTGCGCATGGTCGTTCCTCGGTGCTCGTGGGGCGTGGTGGTGACAGGCTGCCACGAGGGTCCGACAATCGCCGCCGGGGCGCGCGGTGCGTCAGCGGCAGAGGGCGGCGGCGCCGATCAGGCCCGCGTCGGTGCCCAGCTCGGCGCGGCGCAGCTGCAGACCGTCCAGGTAGGGGAGGACGGCGTAGGCGCGCAGGTGGCGGGAGAGCGGCTCGAACAGCACGTCCCCGGCGGTGGCGACCCCTCCGCCGACCACCACCCGGTCCAGGTCCACCAGGGCCGCCGTCGCGGCGATCCCGGCGGCCAGGGCCCGGGCGGCCCGGTCGTACGCGGCCAGCGCGATCCCGTCCCCCGCCTCGGCCGCCGCGGCGACGGCCCGGGCCGTGCGGTCCTCGCCGGGCGGGTGCCAGCCGGCGGCCAGGGCGCGGCGGGCGATGGCCGTACCGCTGGCGATGCCCTCCAGGCAGCCGCGGGAGCCGCAGGGGCAGGGCTCGCCGTCCAACTCGACGGTGATGTGGCCGAGATGGCCCGCGTTGCCGCTCGGGCCGGGGCGCACGGCGCCGTCCAGGACCAGGCCCGCGCCGACGCCCGTCGACACCACCAGGCACAGCGCGTTCGCGGCGCCCCGGGCCGCGCCCTGCCAGTGCTCGGCGGCGGCCATCGCGACACCGTCGCCGGCGAGGCGTACGGGCAGGGCGCGGGCGGCGACGGCCGGGTGGGCGGCGGCCCGGGCGACCAGGGGGAAGCGGCGCCAGCCGGGGATGTTGACCGGGCTGACGGTGCCCCCGGCGAGGTCCACCGGGCCGGCGCTGCCGATGCCGAGGGCCGTCACGGCGGGCCAGTCGGGGGTGGCGGCGAGGCGGTCCAGCACGCGGTGGACGACGGCGAGGACCTCGGGGGCGGGCGCCTGGGCGGGGGTGGGGAGTTGGAGGCGGTGGCGCAGGCGGCCGTCCGGGTCGACCAGCGCCCCGGCGATCTTGGTGCCGCCGATGTCGACGGCGGCGTAGAGGGGGGCGGGGGTGGTCATGGCGCCCAGCGTAGATCACGGGCGGGGGCGGCGGGGGAGGGGTGGATCGACCTCGCCGAGTCGGAGGAGCGGCTGGAGCCTGTGCACGCGGCGCGGGCGTTGGTCAGATCGGCATGGCGCCCGGCGGGACGCCGTACTCCACGCCGTACGGGGTCAGGGCGAGCACGCCCCGGCCCCGGACGCGGGTCGCGGGGCCGACGCCGTAGGGGTCGATGCTCAGGGCGGCGGCGAGCTTGCGGGCCATGTCGAGCTGGGCGAAGCCCCACTCGAACTCCAGGTCCTCGCCGTCGAACTCGGCGGCGAGGCGGGCGAGTTCCAGCCGCTCGGCGGGGAGGGGATCGCCGATCTCCTCCGCTTCCTCTTCGCCCTCCTCGTAGTACTCCTCGGAGGCGGCGCGGCGCAGGATCACCCCGTCCTCGGCGACGAGCCAGGCGGAGCCGTCGTTCTGGGCGCCGTGGAAGTAGGCCTGCGCGGAGCCGTAACGGGCGCTCAGCTCGCGGCAGATGCGGGCGACCTCCTCGGTGCGCTCCGCGTCGATCGGGCTGCACCAGCGGCCGAGGAGGAGCGTCCAGCCGTCCAGTTCGGGGGTGACGTAGACGCGGGCGTACTGGGGGAACGGCGGGCCGTCCGCGCCGTCGTGGCCGTCGGCGTCGGCGACGGAGGAGCCGAGGGTGAAGGTGACCGGCTCGGGGTCGGTGAGGCCGAGGAGGTCCAGCAGGGCGTCCTGGTCGCCGGTGCGGACGGCGATCCAGGAGAGGAAGCAGGCCGTGAGGGGGTGCGGGGTCTCGTCCAGCCGCTTGATGCGGATCAGGCGGCGGACGGCGGCCCGGTCGGCCGGGTCGAGGTCGCGGGGGTCCACCAGCTCGGCCAGGACGGCCAGCGCGCCGCGCCGCTGGGCGCCGGGGCCGTGGCGGCGGACGTGACGGAGGAGGGGGACGGCGTCCTCGCCGAGCGCCGTCAGGGCGGCTCTCGCACTGCGGCGCACCTCCGGCGCCGGGTCCGCGAGGAGCGGGAGCAGCCTGTCGGCGTGCGGGAGGGCGGCCGGTGTGCCGAGGGCGCCGGCGGCTGCGGCGCAGATGGCGGGCTGCACGTGGTCGAGGACACCGAGGTACTCGTCCAGGCAGGCGGGCCCGAGACCGCGCAGGACCCGGGCCAACTCCCCGGCCACCTCGGGCTCGTCGGCCAGTGCCTTCACGACGGGGGCGAAGGCGAAGCGCCCGAGCCGCTGGAGTGTGACGACGTACATCGACCCGGCCCGGTCGCTCGGGGGTTGGCGCAGCCGGTCGAGGAGCGGGGCGACGGCGGGCGGGCCGAGCGTCGCCAGGGTGTCCCGGGCGGTGACCCGGGCCGCCGTGTCGTCACTGTCCAGCTCCGATATCAGCCGCTCGATCATCCCCTGTGCCACCCGGGCATTCTCCACCCTGCGGCGGGAACGATGTCGAGACGGCGTCGCTCGCGGTTCCTGTCTCCAACCGCTGGGCCCTCGACCACCTCCTCGCGGGCACCCCGCTGGAGGCCCTCCTCACCGACCCGCCGGGTAGACCGGCGCTGTCGGGAACGCGGCCACCAGGCGCTGTGCCTCCGCGAGCGTCAGGGCCTGCGTCTCCACGTTGACGTGAAAGTTGTCCAGGGGGAGGGCAAGGCCCAACAACCGCTGGACCGCCTCGTAGGCCTCCCGCAGATCAGGGGTTCGCATGACCGGCAACGCTCTCGACGTACTCATGCCGCCCCACTCTCCCAGACCCACCTCCACCCCCTCACCCGAGTTTCCGCAGCTCACGGCCCCACGCAAGAGGGTGCGCAGGAAGTCGGCCACGTCGACTTCCTGCGCTCTGCAGTTGGTTCGACCTGTCTCACCGAAGCTCGACCGCTCGGAATCCGTCTCCCCCAGGTGCTTGAATCCATGGCATGACGGACTGGTCCCAGCTCAGCCACGCGTACGGCAGCGCCCAGGACATCCCCGGCCTCCTCGACGCCATGAGCCCGGACCCGCACGACGACTGCTGGAACGAGCTGTGGTCGGCCCTGTGCCACCAGGGCGCGGTCTTCTCGGCCAGCTACGCGGCACTCCCGGCCCTGGCCGACGCGGCCCGACGCTGGTCGCCGTCGGAGCGGCGGCAACCGCTCTACCTGGCCGGCGCCATCGTCGCCGGCATCGACCGGCCCGACAACGGGGAAGACCCCTACGTGTCCCGCGCCACGGAGATCGCCGAGATGCGGAGGCTCACCGAGGAGGCCCTGCGGGATCCCGGGCTGACCCAGGACCCCCTCAACTACGTCCAGCTCCTGGGAACGCTGCTCAACTTCGAGGGGGTCGAGGTCTGGGGCGAGCAGATCGACGGCCTCAACGTCGAGGAGTACGAACTGCCCTGCCCCGCGTGCGAAGCCGAGAACTCGATCGTCTTCGGCGAACACGGATACTTCTCGACCACCGACCACCTGTACATGCTCCAGGCCCCCGCCAAGCGGTTCCCCCTCCAGCCACGGGACCCTGCTGCGCTGCAGGGCCTGGCCCGCCGACTGCACGGACGTATCCACGCCGACGGCCACCCCTACCTCGCGCACAAGCTGACCTACGTCTTCGGCACGGCCCGGTGCGCGGAATGCGAGGCGCCCTTCGACATCGCGGAAGCCGTCGTCGCGCGCTGGGGCGCCTGACCGACCGGACGACGACAACCCCGCCCGGAGAGCACCGTGGCAGGGGCACGGTCACACTTCGGTGAGCTGGAGTTCTCCCGTACGGAGTTGTGAGCCCTTGGCCGTCCCTCAGCTCTCCGGCCGCTGGGCCCAGAACAGGACGTGGCCGGTGTCGCCCTCGGGGACGAGCTCCTCGTGGGATACCTCCAAGCCGGCGCGCACGAGCCAGGAGCGGGTGGTGTCCGCGTCCGCGTGGCTCCACCACATCGGGGCGCCGCCTCCGAGCCAGTTCTCGTCGGTTCCGGTCCAGGCCCGGTGGCCGGTGGTGGCCAGGAGCCAGCCTCCTGGCCGAAGCCAGGAGGCGATCCGGCTCAGCAGGGGCGGCTGCTCCTCGACGGGGATGTGGATCAGGGAGTACAGGCAGACCACGGCGTCGAAGGCCCCGGGCGGGAACGTCAGGGCTGTGGCGTCCGCGCGAAGGAACTCGGCGGCCGGTACCAGTTCCCGGGCCCGCCGGACCTGGACGTCGCTGATGTCGACGCCCGTGACGCGGTGCCCCGCCGCCGCGAGCGACCGGGCGACGGGGACTCCGGTTCCGCAGCCCACGTCCAGCACGGTGCCGGTCTCCGGGAGGCGCCCGAGCAGTTCCTCGATCCACGACCCGTACTTCGTCTCGCTGCCGAACGCCCGCTCGTAGTGCGCGGACAGCCGGTCGTATCCGCGCCGGACCAGGTCCTTCGGATCGTCACCATTCACAACGGCGCACCGTAGCGGTCACCGGAGGGTGGAGCTACGCCTTTTCCCGAACGTGCTGGGTGAGGAAGAGGGCCGCGCGGTCCAGGGCCTCGTCCGCCTCGTCCAGGAGGCCGGCGAAGGCCTGGAACACGTGCGGCACATCGGCGGTGACGTCCAGGATGACGTCCACCCCGGCCGATCGGGCGCGCGCGGCGAGGCGGGTGGAGTCGTCCAGGAGGATCTCGTTGGTGCCGACCTGGATCAGCACGGGGGGAAATCCGGTCAGGTCGGCGAGGACGGCCGGGCTGAGCAGGGGCTGGTACGGGTCGGCGCCGGCGAGGTACATGGCCCCGGTGCGTTCGACGGCCCGGCGGGTGAAGATCGGGTCGGCGGCCTCCCTGGTGTCCATGCTCCCGCCCGTGCGGGTCGCGTCGAGGCCCGGCGAGAACGCCACGACGGCGGCGGGGAGCGGCAGGCCCGCGTCACGGGCGGCCAGACAGGTGGTGACGGCGAGGCCGCCGCCCGCGGAGTCGCCGGCGAACGCGATGGTGGAGGGGGCGTGCCCGCCGTCGAGGAGGGCGCGGTAGGCGCTCAGGGTGTCGTCGATCGCGGCCGGGAACGGGTGCTCGGGGGCGAGCCGGTAGTCCACCGAGTGGGCTTCGAAGCCGGTCCTGGCGACCAGATTGCCGGTCAGCGACAGGGCGGTCTCGGGGGAGCCGAACACGAAGCCGCCGCCGTGGAAGTACAGGATCGTCCCGGCGCGGCGCCCGCCCGTCGGCTCGACCCGCAGGGCGGGGCGGTCGCCGAGGGTCGTCGGTGTGGTGCGCACGGTGTCGGGCACGATCATCCGGGCCATCAGCGCCCTGAAGCCGGCGCGTATCTCCTCGACCGACCGTGGCCCTTCGGGCTGCGGCCGGCGCAGCATCGCGTCGATCTCGGCGCGCTGTGACTTGCTCATGGCTGTCCCTCCGGCAATGTGCATTCCCGTACAGTAGATGCCATGGAATGTACATCACTCGATGGCGACGCGGTCGACCTGCCGGCCTTCTTCGCCGACCTCGTACGGTGCGAGACGCGTCTCTACAACGCGCTGAACGACCGCCTCCGCACGGCGCACGGGATCGTCACCTCGCAGTTCGAGTTCCTGCGCCACCTGCGCGACCACCCCGGAGCGCGCGTGGCCGACCTCGCGGCCGAGTTCGCCATCGGCATCGGGGCGACCAGCAAGGGCGTCGACCGGCTGGAGAAGCAGGGATGGGCCGTCCGGCGGCCGAACCCGGCCGACCGCCGGTCCTCGCTCCTGGCCCTGACCGACGACGGCACACGGCTCGTCGACGCCGCGGAGGAGACGTTCGCGGCAGGGCTCGCCGAGCTGATCGGCGGCGCGTCCGTGTCGGCCGCCGGCCGGGCCCTCGCCGAGCTGCGCGCGGCCCTGGAGCGCGACCGGATCGGCACGCCCACGGGGTGAGGGGCGCCGCCTCTGGGTCAATGTGACTCGTTCCCACCACGCGGAAGACTGTGCGCGTGACCCGTCCCGCTGCGCTTGCCGCCGCTGAAGAGATCCACGATCGTTCGCCGTAGTAGCCGGCCCGAAGTCCTGGACCTGCGGCGCAGTGGGATGATCCTGCCGACGGTTCAGGACGAGGAGGAACGGTGGACGACCACTCGAAGCATGACCACTCCGGCTGGGAGGAGGTCGTGCGCGCGGCTCGGGAGCGTGCCCGCTCGCGGCAGGCCCTCATGGTCGAGCGCTTCGGGCTGTCGGGTGACGTGCAGTACCACTGGTCCATGGACGACGCGCAGATGACGTGGTCGCGCGACGGGAAGGTGTTCCTCGTCGGCCGACTCACGATGATCGGCAGCGTCAGCCTGGCCCAGCAGTCTTGGCTGTGGTCCTGGGCGAACGAGTCACTGCCACGGACGGTCCTGGGAGACATCGAACGGGTCCGGCAGTTCGGCGAGGCGAACAACTACCCCGTCCTGCCGTGGCCGGGTTTCAACCACCACCCGGAACTCGTCGCCGAGGCGCGGCTGGTGGCCGCTTCGGTGCTCGATGCGGAGGGGCTGTGGGCCGACTCGACGGACGAGATGCAACTCCACTTCCTGGTCCACGACTTGGAGCTGGTCACCGAACACCGGTGACGCTCGCCTTGATGGCCTGGTTGTGGGGCGTGTGTGGGGTCGCGAGCCTCGAGGGAGTGCCGGCTGGAGTGGTTGCGCGGGAAGTCGGCCCGGCCGACTTCCCGCGCACTGGAGTGGGCGTTCGCGGACGACGCGCGGGTGAGGGTGCTCACCGGGGACTGGCGGCTGCTTGAGCAGCACGCGCCATTCGGCGTCTTCTTCTCCGGCCGCGGTGGCAAGCGTGACGACCCTCAGCGGGTTGTTGAGCTGCTCGCCTCCGGTGGCATTCTCATCCTGGACGACTTCACACCCGGCCGCCTCGCTTCGGCGGTGGGGTGGATGAGCTGCGGCTCTTCCACCCCACGCATTCGGCCCTTCGCTCCACCGAGGTACTCACAACGCCTTCCAACTGGGCGGTCATCACAACTCGACGCCCCTAGCCGAGGGCCAGTTGCGGGTAGCCGATCTCGGCGAGGTCCTCCGCCAGGTCCGCGGGAGTGGCCACCGGGTTCACGGTCCTGGCGGGGCCGTTTGCTCGGGCAGGTTAGGCTTGCCTAAGTTTTGCTGCTCCGGTTCACTTGAGGGCAACCAGGGAGGACGGGATGGACGAGCGGCTGTACTCGATCAGCGAGGTGGCGGGCGCCTTCGGGCTGTCGGTGCCGGCGCTGCGCTACTACGAGGAGTGCGGGTTGCTGGCCGCCACCGCGCGGCGTGGGCGGGTGCGGCAGTACGACCGGGCGGCGCTGGAGCGGTTGGCGCTCGTCCAGTTGTGGCACGTGGACGGGATGATCCCGATCGCGGGTACGGCGGCCGTCGTGGCGAGCGAGGCGGCGGGGGAGCGCAAGGCGCTGCTCGCGGTGCAGCGGGACGAGATGCTCGCCCGGGCGCGTCGGCTGGAGCGCGCCGCCGCCGTGCTGACGCACATGCTCGGCTGCCACCGGGACCTCCCGCTGACGTGCCCGACCACCCGTGAGCACATCGGTGCGCGGGTGGACGCGGCGCTGGCGGGGGAGGTGTTGGAGGACGGGTTCCTCCCACGGGAGCCCGGCGCCGTCAGCGGAAGCGGGCGAGCGTCGGCCCGTCCGGCCGTACGGTGATGCTGTAGCTGGAGCCCCGGGGCGGGTCGAGGAGCGTCAACGGGCCCAACGGTAGGAGCAGTTCGAGCAGCGCCGCCGTCTCCCGCAGGGCGAACTGCGTGCCCAGGCAGGCGCGGGCGCCGAGGCCGAAGGGGATGTACGCGCCGACGGGCAGCCGCCCGGAGGAGAAGCGGGCGGGGTCGAAGCGTTCCGGGTCGGGCCACAGGGCCGGGTCGCGGTGGGTGAGGAACGGGCAGACGAGGACGTCCGTGCCCGCCGCGATGTGGTGGCCCTCGACGACGTCGTCCCGTACGGCGTGCCGGGGGAGCAGCCAGGCGGGCGGGTAGAGTCGCAGTGTCTCGCTGACCAGCGCGGCCGGGTCGGCGCCGTGCGTCTCCGGGAAGCGGTCGAGCAGCAGGTACAGCCAGGTGAGCGTGGTGGCCGTGGTCTCGTGCCCGGCGACGAGCAGGGTGACCAGCTCGTCGCGGATCAACTCGTCGGTGTACTCGGGGTATTGGTCGGAGGCATCCACCAGCACCCGCAGCAGGCCCGGGTCCTGGGACGCGGAGGATGCCCTCGCCGCCGCGATCGCGGCGTGTGCGACGGTGTCGATCCGCGCGAGGTCCGCCTCCACCAGCCGCCGCGCCTCGTCCACCGACCCCGGCAGGGTCGGCATCTCGGCCACCACCCGCTCCACGGACCGCAGTTCGGTGTCCGTACGGTCGTCCAGCGGCAGCCCGGTCAGCGCCCGCCAGACGGTGTCCAGCGCGAAGCGGCGCATCTCCTCGCCGAGGTCGAAGGTCTCCCCGCTGCGCCGGTACCCCTCCCACCGGTCGGCGGCCTGCCGGGCGGCGGCAGCGATGCGCTGCTCGTACCGGCGCATCCCGGGGCCGGTGAACTGGGACTGCAGCAGCCGCCGTTGGCGCTTCCAGGCGTCGCCGGTGGCGGAGAGCACGCCGTTGCCGACGAGCATCCGCGCCCGGTGCGAGCGCTTGACGTACGTGTCGGGGTGGCGGGCCAGGACGTGCTGCACGGCGGCCGGGTCGGTCACCAGGACGGTGGGTGTCGGCCCGAGCCTGAACGCGGCGAGCCCGCCGACGCCGTGCCGGGCCCGGGTGAGCAGGTCGACCAGTTCGGCCTCCTCGGTGCGCCACTGCTCGACGGCCTCGGCGGCCAACTCCGGTACGGGCAGGGGGTGCGAAGTCACCTGAGGGCTCCTGAGTTCGGTCGTGCTGCCGATCCGACACGATACCGAGCGAACAGACGGCTGCGCCGCGATCCGTCCCCTCAGGCGGATCGCGGCGCAGCGGCTTTCAGGTGGTGCGGTCAGGCCTCAGGGAGGCGTCAGATCGCCTGCCACAGGGCGGGGACGATCGGCGGCTCCCAGCCGACCTGCGCGGTGTGACCCTGGATGCAGCGGTAGCTGACCCCGTTGTAGGTCACGACGTCCCCGGCGTTGTACGTGGTGCCGGGCGTCCAGGTCCCTCCGGGGTTGCCCGGGCCGCTGACGACCAGCGTGAAGCTGGTGGTGTGGCTGGCCGAACCCGCCCCGGTGACGGTGATGTTGTAGGTGCCCGCGGTGGTGGAGGAGGCGGTGCTGATGTTCAGCGTGGACGAGCCGCCGGACTGCACGGAGGACGGGCTGAGCGAGACCGTCACACCCGCGGGGGCGCCGGAGGCCGTCAGGTTGACGGTCTGGGCGGAGCCGGAGGTGGTGGCGGTGGAGACCGTCGCGCTGGTGGAGTCACCGGGCTTGACGGTGGCGGTGGTCGGGTTCACCGAGAGGGAGAAGTCGTTGGCGGGCGTGGTGCCGCCGACCGAGGTCTTCCAGATGGTGTAGGCCACGCCGTTGGCGCTGCGGCCGAGCGGCGTCGCGTCGACGTTGCTCGTGGTGTCGCAGGACTGGTGGTAGCAGGAGTCGTAGGACTGGCCGCCCTGGCCGCCCCACTTCGCCGCCTGGGCCGAGGTCTTGACGGCGTCGGCACCGGCCGCGTAGCCCGAGGTCGGGATGCCGGCCTGCTGGAAGGAGTAGTCGTCCGAGCGGCCGACGCCCTCGACGTTCTCCTCCGGCTGGAGGTTCAGCGAGTCCCAGTACGCCTTCATCGGCGCGGCGGCGCTGGAGGTGATGTTGTTGATGAAGTAGCCGGCGTTGGGCGAGCCGACCATGTCGAAGTTGTAGTAGCCCTTGATCGCCGAGCGCTGGGCGGAGCTCAGCTGGCCGACGTAGTAGTTGGAGCCCTGGAGGCCCTGCTCCTCGCCGGTCCACCAGGCGAAGCGGACGTGGCGGCTGAGCGACGGGTTCTGCTGGGCGAGCGCGAGGGCGTTCTCCAGCAGGACGGCGGAGCCGGAGCCGTTGTCGTTGATGCCGGGGCCGGCCGAGACGCTGTCCAGGTGGGCGCCGAACATGGTGACCTGGTCGGACGGGCCGCCGGGCCAGTCGGCGATCAGGTTGTTGGACTGGTAGCTGCAGGAGGTGCAGGTCTGCTCGGCGACGGTGTAGCCGGCCGCCTGGAGCTTGGCCTTGATGAACGCCACCGACTGGCTGTGCCCGGCGCTACCGGCCCGGCGGTTGCCGCCGTTCTGGTTGGCGATGGTGTTCAGCTGGGTCAGGTCGGCCTGGATCTTGGTGACGTCGATGGTGGGCGGGGTGCCCGGGTTGGGGCCGCCGCCGCCGACCGTCAGGGTGTACTGGGCGGTGTGGGTGGCCGCACCCTCGGTGCCGGTCACGGTGATGGTGTAGGTGCCCGCGGCGGCCGAGTTGGAGGCCGCCAGGGTCAGCGTGGCGGAGCCGCCGGCCTGCACCGAGGAGGGCGAGACGGTCGCGGTCACGCCGGTCGGGGCGCCGGTGGCCTTGAGGTTGACGGTCTGCGCGGTGCCCGAGGTCACCGAGGTGCCGATCGTCGCGGTGGTCGAGGCGCCGGGCTGGACGGTGCCGGAGGCCGGGCCGAGGTTGAGCGAGAAGTCGTTGTTGCCGCCGGAGGGCGTGCAGCTCGGGTCACCGCTCTGCGCCGGCACGCTGACCGCGTCCCAGGCCGCCTTGGTGGCGTTGTAGTAGCCGCAGGTCGGGTCGAGGTTCTTGGCGGCCGTCAGGGTGGTGGTGCGGTAGCGCTTGTACGTCATGCCGCTGGTCTTGAGCAGCATGCCGCCGTACCAGACCTGGCCGGCCTGCTTCATGCCGATGCCGGTGACGGAGGAGTTGTTGCAGGTCGGGCTGCTGGGCGAGCCGTTGGTGCCGCTGGAGCCCTTGGACAGCAGGTAGAACCAGTGGTTCAGCGGGCCGGCGGCCGCGTGGACCTCGGTGCTGGGGATGGAGGAGGAGTAGCAGTTCGGGTCGCCGTTGACCAGGGAGGGGTTGTACAGGTTGCGGATCGGGCCCTGGCCGACCAGGTTGATCACGCGGCCGACCTGGTAGTCCGGGTAGTCGTAGGAGGAGGGCTCGTTGTTGTACTCCTTGGTGAGCGCGCCGAAGATGTCACCGGTGCCCTCGCCGAGGCCGTTCTCGTTGTTGGCGCCGCCGGGGGTGAACTGGTCGATGCCGTGGCCGAATTCGTGGCCGACGACGTCCTGGGCGGCGATCCACTCGCCGGCCTGGCTGTGGCCGATGGAGACGGAGCTGCCGTCCCAGTAGGCGTTGACGTCGCTCAGGCCGACCTTGACCGGCCAGCTGCCGCCGTTGCCGTCGTGGCCGTTGCGGCCGAGCCAGTCGCGGAGCATGTCCCATTCCTTCTGGGCCGCCCACATGGCGTCGCCGCAACCGGTCTCCTTGCTGGAGGGGTTGCCGTTGCCCCAGGAGTCCGAGGACTTCCGGAAGACCTGGCCGGTGCTGTAGTCGGAACAGCTCAGGCCGGGCCGGCTCGGGTCGGTCAGCGAGTACGAGCCGCCGGAGCCGGAGGTGCTGATGGTCAGCGGGCCGGGGCCGTTCCACTTGCTGTTGACGGTGCCGGCCTCGACGTCGTCGTAGGTGTCGACGACCTCGCCGGTGACCGCGTCCACGAAGACGTGCAGGCTGCTCGGCGCGCTCTCGGTACGACCCTTGAGCACCGTCTCCCAGGCGAGCGTGCTCGTGCCGTCCTTGACCTTGACGACGAGGCGGCGCTGGGCCACCGAGTCGACGGTGGCCAGCTTGGTGCGCGCGGTCCTCTCCGCGGCGGCGGCGCTGATCTTCGGGGTGGTCGACCCGCCGACCGGGCCGGAGGCGGCGGACTGCGAGCCGCGCACCTTGCCCTGGCTGTCGGCGAGCACGACCGCGTCGCCGCCGACGACCGGAAGGCCGTGGTAGGTGCGGTCGTACGAGACGGAGTACAGGCCGCCGAGCCAGGGGGTGACGGCGCGGCGCTCGTACGACTCGCCCGGGCCCTTGGCCAGCGAGTCGGCCCCGGCCGCGGCGGCCGCGTCGGCGGCGTTCACGGCGAGGGCGAGCGCGCTCGGTTGGGGCGCGGGCGTGGGGGCGGGCGCGGCGGTGGCCGGCCCTGTGGTGCCGGCTATCGCGCCGACCAGGAGAGTCAAGGTGGTGGCTGTGGTGAGCAACCGCCCTGTGGAAACTCTGCGTTGCATCGAGGCTCCTCGAACGTGGGGGTCCTCGACCGCGGACGGCATGGCTGGGGGCTCGCCGCAGGGCCGCGTCTGGGGGAACGGCCGTGCGGGCTGTCCGCGCTCGGGTGCCCGAACCCTCACATGGCGTCATGCTCTGGTCAATGGCTGGTGCGCGTGGTGCATAGGGTTGGCAAATTCCGTCAAGCTGGGCTTTTGGCCCAGTGGTTGAGACCACCTGGGGCAACTGGTCGAGACCACCTGATGTACGGATCGATCGCCATCCAGTACCGTCCTGCTCGTGGAACCGGGGGGAACGACGCGACCGGGGAGGCAGCGTGCACCGCAACCTGGTGGGCTCCGACGCGGGGGCGCACCGCCCCGGCGGCCAGGAGGTGGGCGCCTGGCGGGAGTTCGGCGCCCTGCTGCGGCACTGGCGGCGCCGGGCCGGGCTGACCCAGGCGCAACTCGGCGCGGGGGTCGGTTACGACCACACCGCCGTCAGCAAGATCGAGCACGGTGCCCGCCGGGTCACCCCCAGGATCGCCGAGAGGATCGACGAACTGCTCGGCGCGGCCGGGGAGTTGCGCGAGGCCTGCCTGCGGGCCGAGACCGCCGCCCTCCCGGCCATCGACCCCTTCCCTCCGGGGCTGCTGCGCCCGCCGCTGCCCTCGCACCTCCCCTCCCTCTCCCTACGCGCGCCGATCGCCGCACCGCAGCCGCCCCGGCGGCTGCCGGACTACGGACTGCTCTGCCCCCTGCACGACGCCCAGGGCTGCGACGTCCCCGAGGAGCGGGAACTGGCCCTGCTGCACGCCGAGTTCTGCGCCGCCGACCCGGCCGTCGCCCCGCCGCTGGACGCCCCCACCGCGCACGCCCTGGCCGGGCGGCTCGCCGCCCACCTGCGCGCCGGGGAGTCCGGCGACCGCCTGGCGCTGGCCCTCGACATCGAGCGCGCCCTGCGGGCCGTGCTCGCCCGGCTCGCCGTCGCCCCCGCCTCGCAGCGCCGCCCCCTGGCCCGGCTGGCGGCCGAACACGCGCACGCGGCCGGGGCGCTGCGGATGCAGGACGGCCGCGGCGCCACCGCGATGGCCTGCTTCGACCGGGCGCTCACCTGGGCGCGGCTGGCCCAGGACGAGGCGACGCAGGTCGGCACCCTCAGCGACCTGAGCACCCTGGTGCGGCTGGACGGGGACCCGGGCGCGGCGCTCGGCTACGCCAGCGAGATCGAGCGGGCCGCCCCCGGCCGGCACTGGGCGGGCGCCATGGGCGGGATCGGCCGCGCCAGGGCGCTGGCCCTGAGCGGGGACGTGGGCGGCACCGTCCGCGAGATCGACCGGGCGCGGGCGCACGTGGAGCACATCGGTGCCCGGGACGAGGTGGACGCGCCCTGGCTCACCATCGCCTCCATGCGGGTGCGGGTCGAGGCCGCCGCCGCGGCGGCCCTGCGCGACCTCGCGGCGGCGGTGGACGACCCCCGGCTGGCCCGGCGCGCACTGGAAGCCGCCGAGACGGCCCTCGACCTGCTGGGCCCGGCGCAACTCCCGGCCAGCCGTCTGCTGTTCAACGTCCGCATGGCCGACTGCCACGCCTGCGCCCACGACCCGCAGGCGGCCGTGGAGCTGCTCGGCCCGACCCTGGAGGCCGGACCGGAGGGCGCGCTGCCCGCGCTGGTCGGGTACGAGCTGCGCGGGCTGCGCTCCCGGCTGGCCGCGCACCGTCCGCAGGTGGCGCGGCGCTTGGGGGAGCTCGCGGGGTTGTGAGGCCCCCGCGGGCCGCGTACGCGAGCGCCGAATGTGTTGAAGGAACGGCTGAATGCGCCGGTTTCACTCCGGGCTTTCGTCAACTTCGTGTGCATACCTTGCGTCGATCGGGTCAATCGTGGCGTTAACACGTCGAATGACTGACCAGGAGTCAACATCCGGCTAGAGTCACTGATCGTTTCCTGTCGTAACCGGTCATCAGCCTGCGAAGAACGATGGATTGTGTGCTGATCTTCAATTCAGTGTTCGTGGTCGGAATATTCATTCTTGTGCCTGGGTAACCCCCCTCGCACCACCGACGACCCCGCACCGAAGCCGGCCCCGTCACGCCACCAGCCCCGGAAGGGACCATGACCAATTCGCCCTTCGCCGTGCCCTTCGAACGGATCGCGATCACCGGAATCGGCTGCCGCCTGCCGGGACACGCCAACGACCACCGGACCTACTGGCGCAACCTGATCGAGGGCCGTGACTGCCTCACCGACACCCCCGCCGACCGGTACGACACGGCGACCCTGGGCAGCCGGGACCGCGCCAAGCCCGGCCGGCTGACCGGCGGCCGCGGCGGCTACATCGACGGCTTCGACACCTTCGACCCGGAGTTCTTCGGCATCAGCCCCCGCGAAGCCGCCCACATGGACCCGCAGCAGCGCAAGCTCCTGGAGGTCGTCTGGGAGGCCCTGGAGGACGGCGGACAGCGCCCCGGGGACCTCGCCGGTCGCGAAGTCGGCGTCTACATGGGCGCGTTCACCCTCGACTGGAAGATCCTCCAGTTCGCCGACCTCGACTTCTCCACCATCGCCTCGCACACCGCCACCGGCACCATGATGACGATGGTCTCCAACCGGATCTCGCACAGCTTCGACTTCCGCGGCCCGAGCCTGTCCATCGACACCGCCTGCAGCTCCTCCCTCGTCGCCGTCCACCTCGCCTGCCAGAGCCTGCTGCGCGGCGAGACCGAACTCGCCCTCGCGGGCGGCGCGTTGCTGCACATGACCCCGCAGTACACGATCGCCGAGACCAAGGGCGGGTTCCTCTCCGCGGACGGCCGCTCCCGCGCCTTCGACGCCTCCGCCAACGGCTACGTCCGCGCCGAGGGCGTCGGAGTGGTCGTCCTCAAGCGGCTCCGTGACGCCCTGCGCGACGGGGACCAGGTGCACGCCGTCATCCTCGGCACCGGCGTCAACCAGGACGGCCGCACCAACGGCATCACCGTCCCCAGCGCCGACGCCCAGGTCACCCTGATCGAGCGGGTCTGCGCCGAGGCCGGGATCGAGCCCGGCAGCCTCCAGTACGTCGAGGCGCACGGCACCTCCACCCCGGTCGGGGACCCGATCGAGGCCGCCGCGCTCGGCCGCGTCCTCGGCCGGGGCCGGCGCGCGGGGGAGCGCTGCTACGTCGGCTCCGTCAAGACCAACATCGGGCACACCGAGGCCGCCGCCGGGGTCGCCGGGCTGATCAAGACCGCGCTCGCCCTCAAGCACCGCCGCATCCCGCCGCACATCAACCTGGAGCGGCCCAACCCCGCCATCGACCTCGCCGCCCTCCCCTTCGAGATCCCCGCCGCCGCGCTGGAGTGGCCCGTGCACGAGGGCCCCGCCCGCGCGGGCGTCAACTCCTTCGGCTTCGGCGGCACCAACGCCCACGTCCTGCTGGAGGAGGCGCCCGAGGCCCGGCCCGTCGCCCCCGTGCGGGGCCCGGCGTGCACGGTGCTGCCGCTGAGCACCCGCGACGCCGCCGGCCTGCCCGAACTCGCGGGCGCCGTACGGCGGGAGCTCGCCGAGGGCGCGCCGCTCGCCGACCTCGGCCACACCCTCGCCCACCGGCGCCAGCACCTGCCCGAGCGGCTCGCCGTCGCCTACTCCTCGCGGCCCGAGCTGGAGGAGGCCCTCGCCGCCTGCGAACGCGGCGAGGACCACCCCGCCCTCGCCCGGGGCCGCGCCCGCGAGCGCGGGCAGCGGCGCCTCGCCTGGATCTTCACCGGCATGGGCCCCCAGTGGTGGGGCATGGGCCGGGGCCTGTACGAGACCGAGCCGGTGTACCGTGCCGCCGTCCAGGAGGTCGACCGGGAGGTCCGCGACCAGGCCGGCTGGAGCCTGCTGGAGGAGATGCTGCGCGACGAGGCCGACTCGCGGATGGCGCACACCTGGCTCGCCCAGCCCGCCAACTTCGCGCTGCAGGTCGGCCTTTCGGCCCTGTGGCGCAGTCGAGGGGTCCGCCCCGACGTCGTCGCCGGGCACAGCACCGGCGAGGCGGCCGCCTTCTACGAGGCCGGGGTGTACGACCTGCCGGACGCCGTCCGGGTGATCCTCACCCGCAGCCGCCTCCAGCAGCGGCTGGCCGGCACCGGCGCCATGATCGCGGCCGGACTCTCCGAGGCCGAGGCCGAGCGGCGGCTGCGCCCGTACCGGGAGCTGGCCTCGCTGGCCGCCGTCAACAGCCCCTCCTCCGTCACCCTGGCCGGGGACACCGGGGCGATCGGCGAGCTCGCCGGGCAACTGGCTGCCGAGGGCGTGTTCGTGCGCGCCCTGGAGGTCGAAGTCCCGTACCACAGCCTGCTGATGGACCCGATCCGGGACGAGCTGCTCGACGGCCTCGCCGGGATCAAGCCGCAGCGCGCCACGCTGCCGCTGCACCTCACCGGCCGCGAGGGCGTCGCCGTCGGGCCGGAGCTCGACGCGGCGTACTGGTGGGACAACGTCCGCGACACCGTCCGCTTCCGGGCCGTCGTCGAGCGCATGGCCGCCGAGGGCGTCGGCGTCTTCCTGGAGGTCGGCCCGCACCCCGTCCTCGGCCACGCCATCCGCGAGACCGCCGAGGGGGCCGTCGGCCTGCCCTCCCTGCGGCGCCAGGAGGACGAGCCCGCCCGCTTCACCCGTAGCCTCGCCGAACTGCACACCGTCGGCGTCGAGTTGGACTGGACGGTGCTGCACCCGGCCGGCCGCCCGGTGCCGCTGCCCGCCTACCCCTGGCGGCGCGAGCGCTACTGGACGGAGCCGCAGGCCGTCCGCCAGGTCCGCCTCGGCGAACTGGACCACCCGCTGCTGGGCCGGCGCACCGCCAACGCCCAGCCCACCTGGAGCAGCGCCCTCGACCCGGAGCGGCTGCCCTACCTCGCGGACCACCGCATCGAGGGCCAGGTCGTCTTCCCCGCCGCCGGATACCTGGAGATGGCCGCCCAGGCCGTCCGCGCCCTCACCGGCGGTACCGAGGTCGCCCTCGCCGACATCGAACTCCAGCGCGCGCTGGTCCTCTCCGAGGCCGAGCCCGTCACCGTCCAACTCGGCTACGCCCCCGAGGAGGCCCGCTTCACCGTCGCCTCCACCCCCGGCGGCGAGAGCGTCGTCCACGCCACCGGACGGGTGCGCACCGGCCAGCCCCGCGCCCACGGGCCCGCCCTGGACGCGCAGGCCGTTCGCGGCGCCCGGGCCCGCCTCGATGGGCCCGACTGCTACCGGCGCTTCGCCGACCTCGGCTACCACTACGGGTCCGCCTTCCAGGCGATCACCGAGGTCTGGGCCGGGCCCGGCGAGGCCCTCGCCCGCATCGAGCCCACCGCCGCGCTCGGCCCGCGGGCCGACGGCCACCACCTGCACCCCGCCCTGCTCGACGCCTGCTTCCAGACCCTCCTCACCACCCGGCTGCACGCCCCCGAGGGCGGCGGCGTGCGGCTGCCCGTCGCCATCGAGGAGCTGCGGCTCGACGCGATCGGCGCCCGCCCGCTCTGGGCCCACGCCACCGTCACCCGCGACGGCGGCGGGGACCTGGTCGGCGACATCGCCCTGTACGACGCCGAGGACGGCGCCCCGCTCGGCCGGATCACCGGCTTCCGCGCCGCCGACGTCACCACGGCCGCCGCCTCCGTCGGCCTGGCCACCATCGACGGGTGGCTCACCGAACTCGCCTGGACGGAGGCGGCGCAGGCCCCCGCCGAGGAGGAGCCCGGCGACCTGCTGGTCTTCGCCGACGAGGGCGGCGTCGCCGAGCGACTGGCCGAACTGACCCGCCGCGCCCACCTCGTGCGCCCCGGTACGGCCTACTCCTTCGGCGAGGGCGCCTCGACCGTCCGGCCCGACTCCGTCGAGGACCACGCCCGGCTCCTCGCCGACCTCGGCCCCGCCCACCGCACCGCCGTCCACCTCTGGAACCTCGACCAGCCCGCCCTGGACGCCACCACGCCCGGGCAGCTGGCCGGGCTCGCCACCCGGGGCGCCTACGCCCTGATCGCCCTCGCCCGGGCGCTGCCCGCCCGCCCCGACCTGCGGCTGCACATCGTCACCCGGGGCACCCAGGCCGCCGCCGAGGGCGACCGCGTCGAGCCGCTCGGCGCCCCCGCCTGGGGCGTCGGCCGGGTCCTCTGGCAGCAGGAACTCGTCGCCCAGCGCGGCACGTTGATCGACCTGGACCCCGCGCGGCCCGCCGCCGACCAGGCCGAGGCCCTGCTCGCCGAACTCGCCGCCCGCGACGAGCAGGAGATCGCCCTGCGCGCGGGCCGCCGCCTCACCGCCCGCCTGCGCCCCGCCGAAGGGCTCACCCGCCCGCTGCCGCCCGTCCTGCGGGCCGACGGCAGCTACCTCGTCACCGGCGCCTTCGGCGCGCTCGGCCGGCTGCTCTGCCGCACCCTGGTGCGGCGCGGCGCCCGACGGCTGATCCTCGTCGGCCGCACCGCCCTGCCCGAGCGCGACCAGTGGGCCGCCGCCGACCCGGCCACCCCCGCCGGGGAGCGGATCGCCTTCCTGCGCGAACTCCAGGCCCTCGGCGCCTCCCCGCTCATCGCCCCCGTCGACGTCACCGACGAACACGCCCTCGCCGCCTGGCTCGACGACTACCGCACCCGCCAACTCCCGCCCGTCCGGGGCGTGTTCCACCTCGCCGGACAGGTCCGCGACACCCTGCTCGCCCAGATGGACCGCCCCACCTTCGACGCCGGCTACGCCCCCAAGGTCGTCGGCGCCCACCTGCTGCACCGGCTGCTGCGCGAGGAACCGCTCGACCACTTCGTGCTGTTCGCCTCCGTTGCCTCCCTGCTCACCACCGCCGGGCAGACCAACTACGCGGCGGGCAACGCCTTCCTGGACGCCCTCGCCCACCACCGCCGCGCCGCCGGCCTGCCCGGGCTCAGCCTCGACTGGGGGCCCTGGGCCACCGGCATGATCGAGGAACTCGGCCTCGTCGCCCACTACCGCGACGCCCGCGGCATGAACTCCCTGCCGCCCGAGGCCGGAACCGCCGTCCTGGAGCGCGTCCTCGGCCAGGACCGCGCCCAGCTGCTCGTCGCCCCCGTCGTCGACTGGCCGACCTTCCTCGCCTGGTACCCGGCGCCGCCGCCGCTGGTCGCCGAACTCGCCGCCGCGGCCGCCGACCAGGCCCCCGCCGAGTCCGGAGGCTTCCTCGAGGCCTACCGCCCCGCCGGGCCCGCCGGGCGCCGCGCCCTCGTCCTCGACCGGCTCACCGCCGCCGCGGCCGCCGTCCTGCGCACCGGCGCCGACCGCATCGACGAGACCACCAGGCTCGGCGCCCACGGCCTGGACTCGCTGCTCGCCATGGAGCTCCGCGCCCGCGTCCACGCCGAACTCGGCGTCGCCCTCCCGGTGGTGGCGCTGCTCGGCAACGGCACCGTCGGCGACCTCGCCGAGCTGCTCACCGAGGGCCTCGCCGCCCTGCTCGCCGCCGAGGGCGGCCCCGCCCGCGCCGAGGTCGAACTCCACACCGACGAGACCCGCTTCCCGCTCACCCACAACCAGCAGGCGCTCTGGTTCCTGCGCCAGCTGCACCCGGACGGCTTCGCGTACAACATCGGCGGCGCCGTCGAGGTCCGCGCCGCGCTCGACCCCGAGCTGCTGTTCGCGGCCTTCCGCCACCTCGTCGAGCGGCACCCGCTGCTGCGCGCCGCCTTCACCACCGAGCAGGGCCGGCCCGTCCAGCACGTGCGCGCCGAACCCGCCGCCGACACCGGGCTGTTCGACGTCGAGGGCCGCCCCTGGGAGGAGATCCACGAGCTGCTCGTCCGCGAGTACCGCCGGCCGTACGACCTGGAGCACGACCCGCTGGTGCGGCTGCGGCTCTTCCGGCGCGGGCCCGACCGGTGGGTGCTGATGAAGGCCGTCCACCACATCGTCTCGGACGCGATCTCCACCTTCACCTTCATCGAGGAGCTGTTCGAGGTCTACGCGGCGCTGCGCGAGGGCCGCGCCCCGCAACTGCCGCCGGTGGCCGCCCGCTACCTGGACTTCCTCAACCACCAGAACCGCTTCCTCGCCGGGCCCGAGGCCGACCGGATGCTCGACTACTGGCGCGGCCACCTGCCCGTCGAGATGCCCGTGCTGGCGCTGCCCACCGACAAGCCCCGCCCGGCCGTGCAGACCCACAACGGCGCGTCCGAGTTCTTCCGGTTGGACGCCGAACTCACCGCCCGCGTCCACGCGTTGGCCCGCGATCACGGCGCGACCCCGTTCATGGTGCTGCTCAGCGCCTACTACCTGCTGCTGCACCGCTGGTCCGGGCAGGACGGCGTGGTCGTCGGCAGCCCCGTCACCGGGCGCACCCAGGAGGAGTTCGGCTCCGTCTACGGGTACTTCGTCAACCCGCTGCCGCTGCACGTCAGCCTCGCGGGGGAGCCGACCGTCGCCGACCTGCTGGCCCGGGTGCGCGAGAGCGTCCTCGGCGGGCTCGACCACCAGGAGTACCCGTTCCCGCTGCTGGTCGAGCAGCTGGGCCTCCAGCACGACCCGAGCCGCTCCGCCGTCTTCCAGGCGATGTTCATCCTGCTCACCCACAAGGTCGCCGTGGAGCGCTTCGGCTACCGCCTGGAGTACATCGAACTGCCCGAGGAGGAAGGCCAGTTCGACCTGACGCTCTCGGCCTACGAGGACCGCTCCGACGGCAGCTTCCACTGCGTGCTCAAGTACAACTCCGACCTCTTCGAGCCCGCCACCGTCCATCGCCTCGCCGCCCACTACCGCACCCTGCTCGACGCCATGACCCGCGCCGGGGCCCAGGAGCCGGTCGGACGGCTGCGGATGCTCGGCGACGACGAACGCCGCACCCTGCTGCGCGAGTTCAGCGGGTCCGGGCGCCGGATCGACCACGAGGCGCCGCTGCCCGAGCTGTTCGCCAAGGCCGCCGCCGAGCACCCCGAGGCGATCGCCGTCGTCGCCCCCGGCCGGGAGGGCACCGAGCGCCTCGACTACGGCGAGCTCGACGCCCGCTCCCACCGCCGGGCGCTGCGGCTGCGCGAACTCGGCGTCGGAGAGGGTGCGGTGGTCGCCGTCCACCTCGACAAGACCCCCGAGCTGATCACCACCCTGCTCGCCATCTGGCGCGCCGGGGCGGCCTACCTGCCGCTGGACCCGAACCACCCCGCCGACCGGATCGCCCACCAGATCGCCGACGCCCGGGCCGCCCTCGTCGTCGTCGACCAGCGCCGCCCCGTACCGGAGGGCCTGCCGGCCGAACCCGTCACCCTGGAGGAGCTGGACCGGCCCTCCGCCGACCAGGGCCCGCTGCCCTGCGCCGACCCGGACCGGACGGCGTACGTCATCCACACCTCCGGATCCACCGGCCGCCCCAAGGGCGTGCAGGTCACCCACCGCAACCTGGCCGCCGTCACGGCCGGCTGGCGCGCCGAGTACGGGCTGGACACCGAGGCCCGTACGCACCTCCAGATGGCCGGGACGGCCTTCGACGTCTTCACCGGCGACCTCGCCCGGGCCCTCGGCACCGGCGGCACGCTGGTCCTGGTGGACCGGGACCTGCTCTTCGACACGGCCCGGCTCCACCGGGTCATGCGCGAAGAGGCCGTGGACTGCGGCGAGTTCGTCCCCGCCGTGGCCCGCGCCCTGATCGCCCACTGCGAACGCGAGGGCCTGCGGCTGGACTTCGTCAAGCTGCTCATCGTCGGCTCCGACTCCTGGAAGGCCGCCGAGCACCGCCGCCTGCGCGCCCTGTGCGGCCCGGGGACGCGGCTGGTCAACTCCTACGGCCTCACCGAGGCCACCGTGGACAGCAGCTACTACGAGGGCGACGCCGGGGAGTTGGAGCCCGGCCGGATGGTCCCCATCGGGAGACCCTTCCCCAACAGCGAGCTGTACATCCTCGACCCCTACGACGAGCCCGTCCCCGTCGGCGTGCCCGGCGAACTGTGGATCGGCGGTGCGGGCGTGGCCGCCGGGTACCTCGGCGACCCCGAGCAGACGGCGCGCCGCTTCACCGCCCTCGACCTCGACGGCACGCCGAGGCGCCTCTACCGCACCGGCGACCTCGGCCACTGGAGCGCCGACGGCACGGCCCACCTGCTCGGCCGGATCGACAACCAGGTCAAGGTGCGCGGCCACCGCATCGAACTCGGCGAGATCGAGGCCCACCTGACCGCCCGCCCCGAACTCGCCCACGCCTGCGTGACGGTGCGCAAGGACGCCTCCGGCGAGGCCGTCCTGGCCGCCTATCTGGTGCCCGCCGAGGGCGCGGCCCTCGACCGGCGCGAACTGCGCCGCCACCTCGCCGAGAACCTGCCCACCGTGATGATCCCCTCCTACCTCACCGAACTGCCCGCCCTGCCGCTCACCCCCAACGGCAAGGTCGACCTCGCCGCCCTGCCCGAGCCCAAGGCCGACACCGGCGGCGAGGGCCACGAACCGCCCGTCACCCTGTACGAGCAGCGCGTCGCCGACCACTGGCAGCGGTTGCTCGGCCTCGACCGGGTCGGACTCCAGCACGACTTCTTCGAACTCGGCGGCAGCTCCATCCGGTTGATCGAGCTGATCCACCACCTCCAGGCCGAGTTCACCATCGAGATCCCCGTCGGCCAGCTGTTCAAGGTCACCACCCTGCACGGCATGGCCCGCACGATCGAGCAGATCATCACCGGCGAACTCGCCGGCGGGCAGCCGTACCTGTGGTTCAACGCCCAGGCGCCCGAGGCCCGTACGGTCTTCTGCTTCCCGCCCGCCGGAGGCCACGGGCTGGTCTACCGCCAACTCGCCGCCCACCTGCCCGAACACCGCGTCGCCGCCTTCAACTACCTGACCGGAGACGACAAGATCCGGCGGTACGCCGACCTCGTCGAGGAACTCCACCCCGGCGGGCCGTACACCCTGCTCGGCTACTCCCTCGGTGGCAACCTCGCCTTCGAGGTCGCCGAGGAACTGGAGGCGCGCGGTCGCGCCGTCGCCTCCGTGCTGCTCGTGGACGCCTACCGGATCAACGGCGCCTTCGACCTCGGCGAGGAGCACCTCGCCGTCTTCGAGGCCGAACTCCGCGAGCACCTGCACCGCCACACCGGCTCCCGGATCGTCGCCGACGAGACCCTCCGACAGGCCCGGGACTACCTGGAGTTCTGCAGCCGCACGCCCAACCTGGGCACGGTCGCGGCCCGGCTGGACGTGATCTGCGAACCCGACAGGCTCGCCGTGCACACCGGCGGCGAGGACGGCTCCTGGCAGGGCGCCTCCACCGGCGGCACCACCGTTCACCCCGGCCACGGCAGCCACGCCGAGATGCTCGACGGCGAAACCGCCGCCCGCAACGCCGAGTTGGCCGCCCGACTGCTCGCCGAAGGGGGCTCCGATGGCCGGGGCTGAGCGCGGACCGGACTGGTCCGCCCGCGAGCGGCCCGACGGCGGCCCGCCCCGGGTCATCGTGATCGGCGCGGGCCTCGCGGGCCTGGCCACCGGCTGCTACGCGCAGATGAGCGGCCTGGAGACCAGGATCTTCGAGAAGCACGTCCTGCCCGGCGGCTGCTGCACCGCCTGGTCCCGCGACGGCTACCTCTTCGACTACTGCGTCGACTGGCTCATCGGCACCGCCGAGGGCACCGGCGCCCACCGGATCTGGAGCGAACTCGGCGCCCTGGACGGCAAGTCCGTCACCCACTTCGACGTGTTCAACCGCGTCGTGGACGAGCACGGGCGCGCCGTCACCTTCCACTGCGACCCCGACCGCCTCGAAGCCCACCTGCTCGACCTCGCCCCCGGCGACGCCGACCCGATCCGCTCCTTCTGCCGGGACCTGCGCCGCTTCGTCGCCCACGAGGCCCCCTGGGAGCCCACCGCGCCGGGCCTGCGCACCGCCGCCGAGCGGCTGCGCACCCTGCGCGCCGTCCTGCCCGCCTTCCGGCTGTACTGGCGCACCGCGACCACCCCCATGAGCGGCTTCGCCGAGCGCTTCCAGGACCCGCTGCTGCGGCGGGCGTTCCCGACCATGTTCCTCCAGGAGCCGGCCGGGTTCCCGCTGCTGCCCTACCTCTACACCCTCGCCGCCGCCCACAACGGCAACGCGGGCTTCCCCCAAGGGGGTTCGCTCGGCCTGGCCCGCTCCGTCGAGGAGCGCTACACCTCCCTGGGCGGGACGATCGGCTACCGCTGCCGCGTCGAGGAGGTCCTGATCGAGGGTGGGCGCGCCGTCGGTGTGCGGCTCAAGGACGGCTCGCAGCACTTCGCCGACCACGTGGTCGCCGCCTGCGACGGCCCGACCGTCCTCGGCAAGCTGCTCGGCGGCCGGTGGACCAGCCCCACCCTGGACCGGCTCTACGGCGAACTCCTCGACAAGCCCGGCAACCTGTACCCGGCCGTGGTCTCCGCATTCGTCGGCCTCGACGGCCCCCTCCCGCCCGGCGAGCCGCACAGCACCACCTACCTGCTGCCCCCCGAGGCCGCCCGCCGGCTGCCCGGCACCCTGCAGAACAGCCTGGTGGTGCAGATGCGTTCGGCCTACGCGGAGGGCTTCGCCCCTCCCGGCAAGTCCGTCCTGCACTGCACCTACTTCAGCGACTACCGCTCCTGGAAGGACCTCAAGGTGCGCGACCGCCGTGCCTACCGCGCCCGCAAGCAGGAGGTCGCCGCGTTCGTCCGGGAGTTCCTGGAGCGGACGTACCCGGGGATCGGCCGCCGCGTCGAACTCGTCGACGTGGCCTCGCCGGTGACCACCGAGCGCTTCACCGGCAACACCTACGGCAGCATCCTCGCCTGGCAGGCCTTCTCCGAGGCCGAGGACGCCGCCAACCGGCTCGTCAACCGCGACCGGATGCGCGTGCCGGGCCTCGCCGGGTTCTCCATGGCCGGGCAGTGGACGGCGCTGGGCGGCCTCATCAGGGCCGCCACCAGCGGGCGTTACGCCGCCCAGTACCTCTGCCGGGAGCTCGGCCTGCCCTTCCGCGCCTGGCCCAGCGAGAGCGCCGAACCCTGGCACCCCGGCAAGTGGGGGAAGCTGCCCCGCCTGGACCGCGCGACCGTGGGGGCGGCCGAATGAGCCGGGCCTCGACCGACCGGCAGAGCACCGATCGGCAGAGCACCGACCGGCAGAGCATGGTCATCATCGGCGGCGGCCTCGGCGGGCTCTCCACCGGCTGCTACGCCCGGATGAACGGCTACCGCACCCACATCGTGGAGATGCACGAGATCCCCGGAGGCTGCTGCACCGGCTGGGAGCGCGGCGAGTTCACCTTCGACTGCTGCGTCAGCTGGCTGCTCGGCAGCGGCCCCGGCAACGAGATGCACCAGATCTGGCTGGAGCTGGGAGCCCTCCAGGGCAAGCGGATGCGCAACTTCGACGTGTTCAACGTGGTGCGCACCCGGGAGGGCGGCGCCGTCTACTTCTACTCCGACCCGGACCGCCTCGAGGCCCACCTGCTCGGCCTCGCCCCCGAGGACGCCCGGCAGATCCGCAGGTTCTGCGAAGGGCTGCGCAAGTTCCGCCTGGCGCTGGCCCGTTACCCCTTCCTCACCCCGGTCGGCCTGATGAGCCGCGGCGAACGTCTGCGGATGCTGGCCGGGTTCCTGCCGTACTTCAACGTCATCCGCACGTCCATCTCCGTGCTGATGAGCGACTACGCGCGGAAGTTCCGCAGCCCGCTGCTGCGCGAGGCCTTCAACTTCGTCCTGTACGAGAAGCACCCCAACTTCCCCGTGCTGCCGACCTACTTCCAACTCGCCTCGCACGCCGGGCAGTCGGCCGGCGTGCCCGAGGGCGGCTCGCTGGGCCTGGCCCGCTCCGTCGAGGAGCGCTACCGGCGCCTCGGCGGGGAGATCACCTACAACGCCAAGGTGAGCGAGATCCTCGTCGAGCGGGACACCGCCGTGGGCGTGCGGCTCACCGACGGGCGGGAGATCCGGGCGGACATCGTGGTCGCCGCCTGCGACGGCCGCACCACCGTGATGGACTTGCTCAAGGGCCGCTACCTCAACGACACCTACCGCCGGCTGTACACCAGGACCATCACCGAGCCGGGCATGGTCTTCCCCGGCTACCTCACCGTCTTCCTCGGCCTGCGCCGCCCCTTCCCGGCGGGCGACCCGTGCAGCACCTACCTGCTGGAGGAGGAGGTCGCGGCGAAGCTCACCGGTATCCGGCACCCGAGCATCAACGTCCAGTTCCGCAGCCGCCACTACCCCGAGCTCTCGCCCGAGGCCACCACGATCGTCTACGCCAGCTACTTCTGCGACATCGCCCCCTGGCGCGAGTTGAGCACCGGCCCCGAGCAGCAGCCCCGGCTGCGGCGCGGGGAGGAACTGCACACCCTGCCCGTCGGCCGGGGCCGGGACTACCAGCGGGAGAAGCGCCGGGTGCGGGACGCGATCGTCGACTTCCTGGACGGCCACCACCCGGGGCTGCGCGAGGCGGTGGCCGTCAAGGACGTCTCCACCCCGCTCACCCAGGTCCGCTACACCGGCAACTACGACGGCACGGTGCTGGGCTGGCAGCCGTTCGTGGAGAGCGGCGAGACGCTGGAGGAGGAGATCAAGCGCAACGGCCCGGGGCTGCCGGGCCTCGCGAACTGCTACCTCTCCGGCGTCTGGGCCACCACCGGCGGCCTGATCAGGGCCGCCGCCGCCGGTCGCCACGTCGTCCAGTTCATCTGCCGCGACGACCGCAGGCCCTTCACCGCCTCGGTCGACGACACCGCGCCGCCGCCCGTCCTGATCGTCGAACCGGTCGGCCCCGACCGGCAGTTTGGAGTCACCTCGTGAGGATCGAGAAGTGGGTCGTCCGCGAGCACGTCGAGGGCGTGCCCGACGTCGAACGGATGTACCGCAAGGTCGTCGAGGAGGTGGACGTGCGCCTCGCGCCCGAGGAGATGCTGCTGCGCACGCTCCACGTCTCCGTCGACCCGTACCTCCAGGGCATCGCGCTGGACACCCCGATCGGCGACCACATGGGCGCCGACTCGGTCATGGAGGTGCTCGCGGCCGGGCCCGCCGCGCGGTTCGCCGTCGGCGAGCTGGTCCAGGGTTTCGGCGGCTGGCGCAGCCATGTGATCAGCGACGGCTCCCCGAAGCTGTGGCAGACCGGCACCTTCCCGATGGTCTTCCCCGCCTACCGGCGCCTGGACCGCGCGCACTACGACGAGCACCTCCCGCTGACCACCGCGCTCGGCATCCTCGGCGGGCCCGGGATGACGGCCTGGGGCGCGGTGGAGAAGTTCCTCGACGTGCGCCCGGGCGCGACGGTGGTCGTCAGCGGCGCCTCCGGGGCCGTCGGCTCGCTCGTCGGGCAGCTGGCCAAGCGGCGCGGCGCCCGGGTGATCGGGACCACCGCGACGCCGGAGAAGGCGGGCTGGCTCTGGGAGCTGGGCTTCGACGGGGTGCTGCTCTACCGCGACGGGGACGCGCAGGACCGGCTGGAGAAGGAGCTCGCCGAACTCGCCCCGGAGGGCGTGGACCGCTACTTCGACAGCCTCGGCGGCGCGCTCACGGACGCCGTCTTCGGCCGGCTCGCCGTCGGCAGCAGGGTCGCGGTGTGCTGGCAGTGGGGCAGCCAGGTCGGCGACTCCTGGGCCGGGCCCAGGCTGCTGCCGATGATCATGTTCCCGCGCACCACGATCCGGGGGATCTTCTCGCTGGAGTGGTTCACCGAGGAGAACTGGGCGGCCCTGCGGCGCGACCTCGGGCCGCTGGTGCGCTCCGGCGAACTGGCCTACCGGCAGACCGTCCACCACGGCTTCGACGCGATCCCGGCCGCCTACCGCAGCCTCTTCCACGACCGCTCGGCCAGCCGGGGGAAGGTCGTCGTCTCCCTGTGAGCACCCGTACGGCGGGGCCCCTGTTCCGGTGTTCCGGGGCCCCGCCGTACGTGCGCGTCAGCTCAGGGTGAACCAGACGCTGCGGGACTTCTTCCACTCCGGGTGGGTGAGGTCCTTGGCCTCCGTCGCGTCGTCGTACAGGTCCGCCGAGCCGTTGTCGGTGATCAGCTGCGCCCGGGCGCCGGGCACGTCCAGGTTCGGCACGTTCGGGACGGCCTCCCAGGCGCCCGCGTCGCCGGTCGGCAGGTCGAGCAGCTTGACGGGCGCGGAGCCCGGCTGCCCGTTCCAGCGGTAGAGCGCGTACGGGGCGGAGTTGTCCTCGGCGGCCCAGGAGCCGGCGACGATCAGGTACTGGCCCTGGTCGTTGCGGCGCAGGTCGCGGATGGACAGGCCGCCGAGGTTCAGCTCGATCGGCTCGCCGATGACGGCCTGCGAGGCCGAACCGTTCAGCAGGGACGAGAAGTTGGTGACCGGCACCAGCAGCGCGCGGCCGCCGGTGACGGCCGGGGTGAGCGGGGCGCGGAAGCCGATGTAGGCGGTGGTGGAGCTGCCGGGGGCGAACTCCAGGCCCTCCACGTTGAAGCCGTCGACCTGCTTGGGCGCCTGGCCCTCGGCGGCGCCGGCCGCGAAGCCGTAGCGGTCGCCGTGCGCGGAGTCCCAGGCGATCAGGTCGTCGCGCAGGTCGTGGTACTGGCCGACCAGGGTCAGCTGGGTGTCGGCGCCCGAGCCGGTGACCTTGGTGGCGAAGACGGTCTGACGGTCGGGGCGGACCTTGCCGTCCTTGTTGTTGCCCAGCGAGCCCGTCCAGTAGATCGTGTCACCGACCCGGGCGGCGGCCTCGATGTCGATCTCCTTGGTGACGCCCAGCGCCGTGCTGAAGTCCCAGGTGCGCACCGGGGCACCGGAGTTGTTGCGGTCGTACAGGCGCAGGGTGTTGGACTCGTCGTCGCCGACCACGATGTAGCCGCCGCCCGCGTCCACCGCCGCCGAGGCGTCGCTGGAGCCCGTCAGGTAGCGGGTGGCGGAGGAGTTCTGGACGGCGGCGGAGGCCGCGTAGTGCAGCGTGCGGGTCGCCGTCTTGCCGCCCAGGCCCGTCACCTTGACCGTCAGGTCGGTGTACCCGACGCCCTGCGCGGCCACCGCCAGGGTGCGGCTCGCGCCGGTGCCGCTGACGCTCACGTCCCCCGTACGGGCCACCGAGGCGCGGGTGGTCGAGGAGGCCGCGACCGTCAACGAGGAGGCGTTGGCGCCGCTCTGGGCCACCGTGACGGTGACGGTCGGGTCGCCGGCCGCCCCCACCGCGCCGGACAGGTACCCGGCCGAGAGGGTGATCGTCGGGGTGCCGTAGGTGACGGCCCCGGCGGGGACGGCGGGCAGTGCGACCACGGGCAGGGCGGCGACGGCGAGCGCGAGCAGCGGCAGCCGGCGGCGGTGGGTACGGAGCACGGTGACAACCCTTCGACGTGTGGGCGAACGAACGGGTACGGAGCGGCCAGACTGGCGGCGCCGGGCGAACGCCGCCCCTACGCGGACGGACCGACGGGAGAACTGTGCTTTGCGGGCAGGTCTCAGAGCTCGAACCCGGCCTCCAGCAACCGGCGTTCGACCCCGGCCCACTCGGGGGCGACCGGTGCCGTGCTGTGGCTGCCGGTCGCGCGGTCCTTGAAGCCGCTGGAGGTCGAGACGCAGACCAGCGGGCCGTCGTCCGGGAGTTCGTGCGCGGGGAGGCTGCGCAGCCCGGCCAGGCCGGCCGCCGCCGAGAGCTCCGCCCACAGGCCGTTGCCCGCCAACTCCTGGCGGGCCGCCTCCAGTTGGGTGTCGTCGAGGGTCAGTGGGCGTCCGCCGCTGCCGCGCACCGCCAGCACGCCCCGGTAGCCGCTCACCGGGGAGGCGATCGAGTACGCCCGCGTCGGACCGACCTCCACCCGCGCGGCCGGCAGACCCCGGGCGACGGCGGTGGCCAGCGGGGCGCCGGCCGCCGACTCGCAGGAGTAGATCCTCGGCACCCGGTCCGTCAGGCCCAGGCGGCGCAGCTCGTCGAAGCCCTTGCGGACGCCGAACAGCAGCTCGCCGTACCCCGTCGGCACGAACACCGCCGCCGGGACGCCCACGTCCTGGAAGACCTCGTAGGCGATGGTCTTGTAGCCCTCGGGCCCGTACGGGTGGCCGGTGTGGGTGCCGGTCAGGTTGCTGACCGGGTGCAGGCCGAAGCGCTCCACCGCCTGCCGCAGCAGCGGCCAGCGGGCCTCCCAGGGCACCGGGAGGACCACGGCGCCGTACGCGTTGAGGAAGGAGTCGAGGGCGGGCGTCAGGTCGGGCCCGGTGAACACCACGCAGCGCAGGCCGGCGCGGGCGGCGTAGGCGGCGGCGGAGGCGCCGTGGTTGCCGGAGGAGGCGACGGCGATGCCGTGGGCGCCCACCGCCACGGCGGCGCTGACGGTGCAGCGGTTGAGCCGGTCCTTGTGGCTCCAGGTGGGGTTGCGGGACTCGTCCTTGACGAAGACGTTCGGAGCGATCTCGACCAGCGGGGTGCCGCCCTCGCCCAGGCCCGGCGCGTGCAGCGGGGGCAGCAGCGGGGCCCAGCGCTCCAGGCCGGTGCGCGCGGCGGGGGCGAAGAGGGCGGCGGCGTCGAGGCGGGCGTAGGCGTAGTCGAGTTCGAGGGGGTAGGAGACCTCCTCGGTTCCGGTGCGCGGGCAGCCGGAGGTCAGCGGGGGCAGCAGCGGGTAGCCGAGGGAAGGATCGCCCAGGGAGCGCTGCCCGGTCGCGAGGGAGGCCGGGAGGACTGCGGATTCGGTCGCCATGGTTCGGAGCCTAACCGGGGGCGCGCCGTCCGGTCAGGCCCTTTCGCGACCGCGTGCGCTCTACTGGCGGACGGCCGAGATGTCGAACTCCAGGACCACTTTGTCGCCGACCAGCACACCGCCGCCCTCCAGCGCGGCGTTCCACGTCACGCCGTACTCCTTGCGGCTGATCGTCACCGAACCCTCCAGGCCCACGCGGAGGTTGCCGTACGGGTCGACGGCGTTGCCGGTGTACTCGAAGTCGATGGTGACCGGGCGGGTGGTGTCCTTGATGGTCAGGTCACCGGTGACGCGGTACTCGGTGGCGCTCTTCGGCTCGACGGAGGAGGAGACGAAGGTGATGTCCGGGTAGGTGGGGGCGTCGAGGAAGTCGTTGGTGCGCAGGTGCCCGTCGCGCTGCTCCACGCCGGTGTCGATGCTCTCCGCCTTGATCGTCACCCGGCCGGAGGACCGGCCCGGGGCCTCGCCGTCCAGGTGCGCGGTGCCCTCGAACTGGTGGAACGCCCCGCGGACCTTCGTCACCATCGCGTGGCGGGCGACGAACCCGATCCGGGTGTGGGTGGGGTCGAGGACGTAGTCCCCGGTCAGCTTGGAGAGGTCTTCGGTCATGATCGGCATGCCTCCTGGTGCGGATGTGCGGATGCTCAACGGCGGCCCCCGGGCCACGCTAGGCGAGGTGCCCGGCCGCCGCCGCTCTGGATGCGGCTGACCGGGGTAGGACGGACCGGGGGGACAGGTGAGAGGAGCGGGACGGGATGGACAGCGGCATACGGGCGATGGCGGAGGCCGTCGGCGAGGCACGGCGGCAGCTGCGGGAGAACGCCCTTCCCAAGGCGCGGGACACCGCGCGGGAGAAGGTCCCCGAGACGGAGGAGGCGCTTCTGCTGGGCGCCCTCGCCGAACTGCTGGAGGCGACGGCGGACCTGGCCGCCGCCGTCTGCGAGCGGACGAGCACGACGGACAGCGCCACCGTGTACGTCAAGGCCGGGCGCCGCCTGCGCGAGCAGGCAGGGCACCTGCGCGAGGATGAGCGGTCGGTGGCCCGGCGGACGGGCTGAGCCGGGGGACGGGCTGAGCCGGCGGCCGGGCTGAGCCGGGGCGTACATCCCCGGGACTACGGCCGGGGGCGAGTGCATCCCGTGGGCTGATGATGCGAGGGGCGGTGCGTGGGAGCGTCGTTCCGGCCGGGACGACCGTCCCGCACAGACCCGGGGGAGACACCGTGATCACCACCGAACGCCATGTCCTGACCCGCCGTCGGATGCTGGGGGCCGCGCTCGCGGCCGGCGCCGCGGGGGCGGCGCTGCCGCTGGGGCTCGCCGGGAGCGCCCGGGCCGCCGCGGGTTCCTCGGCGGGTTCCTCCGCGGGGACCGGCGCGCCCGTGCGGCTCACGCTGCCCGCGCCGACCGGGCGCCACCAGGTCGGCATCGTGACCCTGCGGCTGGAGGACACCAGCCGGCCCGACCCGGCCGGTGGGCCGGGGAGCCACCGCTCGCTGATGGCCTCCGTCTGGTACCCGGCGCGGGACACCGGGGCGTACCCGGCGGCGCCCTGGATGAGCGCGGGCGCGCTGGCCAAGCTGCTCGACGCCGTCGGCGTCCCGGCCGGGGTCGCGCTGGTGCCGCTCACCGCCGGGCACGAGGGGGCGCCCGCGCAGCGGGGCGGGCGGCGGCCCGTGGTGCTGTACTGCCACGGCGCGCACAGCCACCGGGCCGACCACACCGTGATCGTGCAGCAACTCGCCAGCCACGGCTACGTGGTGGTGACCGTCGACCACACCGGCGACGCCCTCACCGAGTTCCCCGACGGCACCGTCCTCACGCCCAATCGGGGGATGAGCCCCGCCGACTTCGCGTACGACATGGGCTTCGTCCTCGACCGGATCGAGGACCTCGCCGCCGGGCGCAACCCCGACGCGGACGGCAAGCCGCTGCCGGAGGGTCTCGGCGCGATCGTCGACCCGTGTCGGGTGGGCGCGTTCGGCTGGTCCAAGGGCGGCTCGGCGACCGCGCTGCTCACGGGGAACGACGCGCGGGTGCGCGCCGGGCTGAGTATCGACGGCCCGATGATCTTCCAGACCACCCCGGACGTCGACCGCCCGTTCCTGATGCTGACCGCCGTCTACACCCCCGCCGCCCCGGAGGTCGCCGCCTTCTGGCCGCATCTGCACGGCTGGCGGCGCGACCTGCACACGGCGGGCGCCGTCCACACCTCGTACAGCGACTCGCAGTGCCTGCTGCCGCAGGTCGCCCCGCTCGCCGGCTGGAGCGAGGCCGAGCTGCGCGGGCGCATCGGCACCCTCGACCCGGCCCGCGCCGTGGCGATCCAGCAGGCGTACCCGCTGGCCTTCTTCGACCGGCACCTGCGCCACCGGGGCGGGCACCTGCTGGACGCGCCCTCGCGGGAGTTCCCCGAGGTGACGTTCGAGGGCTGAGCGCCCGTGCGCAGGCCCTAGCATGGCGGACCATGAACGAACGGGGCGGGGAGGACGACGGGCGGATCACCGCCCGGGAGTTGGTGCGGGTCCTGCGGGCGCGGAAGCGGCTGCTGGTCGTGCCCGCCGTCGGCGGGGTGGTGCTGACCGGGGCGGCGGGTGCGCTGCTCGCGCTGGAGGTGCGGACGGGCTTCGGCACCGTCACCACCCTGCTCGGGGTCGCGGTGCTGGTGCTGATCAGCACCCTCGCCAACGCCGTCCTGACCCTCGCCGCCGAGGACGCGCTGCGCGGGCGCCCCGTCCGCCTGCGGCGGGCCGTCGGGCGGGCGGCGCGCAGGCTGCCGGGGCTGGCGGCCTGGTCGGTGACCTCGACGGCGATGGTGCTGGTCAGCGCGGTGCTGCTGTTCGCGCTCTCCTGGGGCACCTCCGGGTACCTGACGGTGCCCGCGATGGTGGTCGACGGCCTGGGCCTGCGCGAGGCCGTGCGCACCTCCAAGGCGCTGCACCGCCAGGACCGTTGGGCGAGCGCCCGGGGTGCGACCTGGATCGCTGTGCCGCTGGCGGTGACCATGGTGCCCGCCGTGATCGTCTTCCTGCTCGGCCTGACCGCGCACGACCGGACGACGGCCCTGTCGGAGATGATCGCCGCCGGGCTCTGCCTGGCCCTGGCCGTCACGGCGACCGTCGCCCTCTCCGGCCTGCTGCGCACCCGGCTCTACCTGCACCTGACGCGGCCGGGGGCGGCCGTCCAGGTGTCGGTGGTGGGCCCGGCGCTCACGGTGTCGGCGGTGGAGGAGGGGTAGGAGGGCGGGGTGCCGGAATCCGGTTGACGGGAGGGCGTCCTGTCGCGGACCCGGATCGCCGAGGAGGTGGTCGACCTGCTGCGCGGAACCCCCGACGGGCCGGCCGGGGAGCCGGCCCGTCGGGAGCGCTACCGCCACGTGCACGTCGTCATGACGCGGGTCGACTTCTTCGGCCGGCCGCGGACCTCGGCCGCCGGGGTCTTCCTCACCGAGGCCGATGCCGAGGACGCGCGCGCCGCGATCGCCGCGGTGGCCGAGGAGTGCTGGATCGAGGTCGTCCCGATCGCGGTGTGACCCGGCCCGGCCGGTCAGGGAGTGAGCACCAGCCGGATCGGGTTGCCCTCCTTGCGCTCCAGCGCCTCGACGGCCCGGGCGGCCTCGGCGAGGGGGAAGGTGCCGCTGACCGAGCGGGAGAAGTCGAGGCGCCCGCCGCGCACCAGGCCGACGAGGTCGACGACGTCCTTGCCCTCGGAGCCGTAGTGGCCCCGGATCTGCTGGCGCAGGTAGCTGACCAGGGTGCCGTTGGTGACGGTCAGCGGCTTGTCGGTGAGGCCGACGAGCACCAGGCGGCCCTGCTCGCCGAGGGAGGCCATGGCCTGCTCGCGTACGGGGGCCACGCCCGCGAAGTCGAAGGCGACGTCGAGGGCCCGGCCGCCGGTGGCGGCGCGCAGGCGGGCGGCGAACTCGGGGTCGGCCGGGTCGAGGGCGGCGTCCGCGCCGAAGGCCAGGGCGCGCTCGCGGGCGGCCGGGAGCGGGTCGACGGCGACGATCGGGAAGGCGCCGACGGCCCGCAGGACCTGGACGCCGTGCGCGCCGAGGCCGCCGACGCCCCAGACGCCGACGGCCTCGGCGGGGCGCACGGCGCCGGTGGCGGTGATGGCGGCCCAGGGGGTGGAGACGGCGTCGGGGATGAAGCAGGCCTGCTCGAAGGGGAGTTCGTCGGGGATGGGCACCAGGGTGGTGGCGGTGGCGAGGGCGTACTCGGCCCAGCCGCCGTCGTAGTCCACGCCGCGGGTGTACGTGACGCCGTCGCGGCTCTCGCCGGCCTGGAGGAGGACGCGGTCGCCGACGGCGGCGGTGGCGACGCCCTCGCCGAGGGTGTGGACGGTGCCCGCGACCTCGTGGCCGAGGGTGACCTTGTCGCCCTTGAGGTACATCGGCTTGAGCATGCCCTCGATCAGGTGGACGTCGGAGAGGCAGACGCCGGCGGCCTCGACCTTGATCAGCACCTCGCCGGGGCCGGGTACGGGGACGGGCACCTCCTCGACGGCGAAGCTGCGGTTCGCGACGTCGAGCCGGCCGGCGAGCATCGTGGCGGTCATGGGGGAGTCCCTTCTGCCGGGGTGGAGGCGGCGGGCCGGGGGGTACCCGCCGCCGCCTCCCACTTACTTGTTATCCAACAAGCAAGTTCCACACTAGCATGGTGCTATGCCCACGCACGATGAGCCCGCCGACCCCCGGTCCTCGGACGCCCAGCCCCGCCGCACCCAGGCCGAACGGCGCACCCAGGCCGAACGGCGCGCCAGTGCGGAGTCCGCGCTGATCGCCGCCGCCGCCCGGCTGGTCGCCGAGCACGGCAGCACCGGGGTCACGCTCGCCCGGGTGGGCGAGGAGGCCGGGTTCAGCCGGGGCCTGGCCAGCCACTACTTCGGCTCCAAGGCGGCGCTGCTCGCCCGCCTCCAGGAGGAGGCCCTCGCCGAGGCCCGTACGGCGGCGGCGCCCGCGCGCACCGGCGCCGGGGCGGTGGAGGAGCTGTGCGGCTTCGCCCGGGGCGTGCTGGAGGGCGTGCGCCGACCGACCGATTTCGGCCGGGCCTTCGTCGTGCTCGGCGCCGAGGCGCTGGCCGGCGCCTCCGAGCTGACCGCCGCCGTCGCCGACCTGGACGCCCGGACCAGGGCCTGGGCGGCCGAGGTCGTCCGCCAGGGCGCGGCGGACGGCGAGCTGCGCCCCGGCCCGGAGCCGGCGGCCTTCGCGCTCGCCTTCGTCGGCCTGCTCAAGGGGCTGGTGGTGCAGGCCGCGGCCGCCCCGGAGAGGTTCGACGTGACGGTGGCGGCGCGCGAGGCCGAGCGCTGGATCAGGTTGGCGCTCACCGCCGCCTGAGCCGCCCCGGAGGCTTTCGTTCCGTACCCCTGCGCCAGAACGTCTGACGATTCGTCAAAGTTCCCCGTTCCGCTCACACATCGTACGCGGTCCCTTTAAGCTGCCGTTAATCAACGGCGGCTTTCCGCCACTTGAGGCACGTACCCGTACGTACTCAGGGAACTCCCTTGCGAGCTCCGGGCGGTGGGCCCACCTCGACGATGAGAGCAGGGATGACGACGACGAGTGAACAGACGAGCGGCGCCGCACGCGGCCCGGGTCGGCGCACGCCGGCCTCCGGGCGCGGACGCCGTGCGGTGGGGCGGATCACGGCCGTGGCGGTCGGGATCGGCGCCTGCTCGCTGGCCGCGGCCCCGGCGGCCCATCCGCAGCCGGCCGCAGACGGATCGGTGACGGTCCACGTGGTGCGGGCCGTGGACGCGAGCGGGGTGTGGACCCCCGCGCTGGAACCGGGCATCGGGGGCGTGAAGGTCACGCTCACCGACGACTCCGGCAACGGGATCGACGGCACGACCGCCGCCGACGGCACGGTCACGCTGTCCCCGGCCGGCACCAAGGCCACGGGCGGCAAGTACCGCGTCCAGGTGGTGAATCCGAAGCCGGGCGTGCTCTTCCCGGCCTTCGCCTCGAAGCAGGGGCTGGACGGCGCGCCCTACCAGCTGTCCAGCAACGAGGAGTTCGTCGACCTCTCCGGGGGCAAGACGGTCTCCTACACCACCGGCCTGTGGAACCCCGGGGACTACTGCCAGAAGAACGCCACCCTGGTGACGACCTGTCAACCGGCGGGCAGGGAAGCGGGATCGGCGCGCACGCTGGTCTCCTTCCCGTACGACGCCCGGGGCGTGGACGGCACCGACGTCCACGTCACCAACATCTCCACCAAGGCCGACACGGGCAACATCTACGGCATCGCGTGGAACAAGGCCGACAAGCGGGTCTTCTCCACCGCGCAGGCCAAGCGCACCGCCGACTACGGCCCCGGCGGCCCCGGCGGGATCTACGTGACCGACCTGGCGCAGAAGAGGACCACGCTCTGGGGCACCGTCCCGAACGCGGGCTCGACGGCGCACGGCACGGGCACGGACGACGCCTTCCTCGACGTCGCCGGGCGCGAGAGCCTCGGCGGCATCAAGATCACGGACGACGGCAAGGACCTCTTCGTCGTCAACCTCAACGACCGCAAGCTGTACCGCTACGACGCGAGCGCGGCGACTGCGGCCGCACCCAAGGCCTCGTACCCGATCCCCGACCCGGGCTGCCCGGCGGAGGGGGACTGGCGCCCCTTCGGCCTCGGGCTCCAGGACGGCCTCGGGTACCTGGGCGGCGTCTGCTCGGGCGAGTCGACGGGCAAGGCCTCCGACCTGCGCGCGGTCGTGCTGCCCTTCGACCTCGCCACCGGCGCGTTCCAGAAGCCGGTGCTGGACCAGAAGTTGGACTACCCCCGTGAGTCCACCGTCGGGTCCGGCCCCTGCGACGGCGCCGGCTGGTTCCCGTGGACGAAGACCATCCCGACCAGCCAGAACGGCCAGGCCTGCCGCACCTCGCTGGCCCAGCCCGAGCCGGAGATCGGCGAGGTGGGCTTCGAGACGGACGGATCGATGCTGATCGCCTTCCGCGACCGCTTCGCCGACCGTGGCCCGGCCGGCCCGACGCCGGGGACGGCCGGGCAGATCCTGTCCGGCGGCGACCTCGACAAGGCCTGCCTGTCCGGCGGTACGTACGTGCTGGACACCAACCTCGGCTGCGGGATCACCACCCGGGGCAAGCGGTTCTTCGACACCAGCCGGATGACGTTCCACCACAACGCCGCGTTCGCCGGGATGGCGCTCTCGAAGGTGGAGAGCACCATCGCGACCTCCGGCTTCGACCCGGACAACCGCTACGCCGTCGGGTACGGCACCGCCTGGGTCCAGCGCCTCGACGGCAAGCCCGACCCGAAGTCCGGCCTGCGCCTCAACCCCGTGACGGACACCGCTCCGTTCGGCAAGGGCGCGTCCATGGGCGACCTCGAAGTGCTGTGCGACCGGGCACCGTTGCAGATCGGCAACCGGGTCTGGTACGACCCCGAGCGCAAGGGGGTCCAGAGCCCGGGGCAGAAGCCGGTGGAGGGCGCGACCGTCCACCTGTACGACGAGTCGGGGAAGCTCGTCGGCACGACGAAGACCACCAAGCGCGGCGAGTACTACTTCGACGACTCGAACGTCGAGGGCGGGCTCAAGCCCCGCGCCAAGTACACCGTCAAGCTGGACGAACCCGCCGACTACGCCAAGGGCGGGCCCCTCTACGAGTGGGTCCCGACCGACGCGGACGTGGGCGACAACCACTTCGTCGACTCCAAGGGCGTCGTCCCCGCCGGGGGCAGGTACCCCGAGAAGGCGCTGACCACCGGCGGGCCCGGGGAGAACAACCACACGTACGACTTCGGGTTCCGCCAGCAGGAGGGCGCGCTGAAGCTGGTCAAGCACGACCAGGACGGCAAACCCCTGGCGGGCGCGAAGTTCCAGCTGTGGAAGGAGACCAACGGCACGGACGGCCTCCAGCCCACCGGCGACAAGCCCGACACCAAGGTGGGCGACCCCTGCACCACCGGGGCCGACGGCCTCTGCCAGGGCAGCGGGGTCGTGGGCACGTACTACTGGCAGGAGCTGAGCCCGCCGGACGGCTACGCGGCGCCGGACACCACGGTCTTCGGGCCGCTGGTGCTGACGCCGGACAACCTCACGGACGGGGTCTCGGTGACGGCCGTCAACAAGCTCATCCCGACGCCCACGCCCACCCCGACGCCGACCCCGGCACCGACCACGCCTCCGGCGCCCGCGCCGAGCGGGAACCTGCCGAACACGGGTGCGGGGCAGCAGGTGCCGTACGCGCTGGGCGGCGCGGTGCTGTTCCTCGCGGTCGGCACCGGGCTGGTCCTGCTGGTCCGACGCCGTCGGACCGGGCAGCAGTAGTCCTGACGGGTCCTCGTGCGGGTGTGATCGCGGCTGATTCGCAGCTGATTGCAGCTGATTGAGGCTGATCGCACCTGATCGAGGAGGTGTCCGAGCTTGGGCGGGTTCGCGGACCAGTGGTCCGGGGGCCCGCCCAAGTGGCGTTCCTCCTGCCAGACTTGCCCGCAGTACGCGGAACCCCGAAAGGTGCACACCTCATGCCCACCAAGGCCCGGCCGAAGAAGTCCGCCCAGCCCGGGCCGTCCGCGGTCAAGGGCCGGAGCCGATTGCTGGGCGCGCTGATCGCCGCCGCCGTCTGCGCCGCCACGGCCGGCGGCTACGCCGTCTACCGGACGGTCTCCGGCGAGGACGCCCCCGCCGAACGGCCCGTCACCGTCGACGAGGCGTCCCGCCTCGCCCTCTCCCGCCTGACGCTCTACCAGGCCAGCCCCGCCGCCGTCACCCTCACCGCCGACGAGGGCAGCGGCGTGCGGATCGAGGTCACCGGCATCGTCGACTACCGCGCCCACCGGGGCGTCGGCGGCTACCGCACCCTCGGCGCCGCCGCCCCCGCCCCCACCGCCGGGCCCCGCACCGACCAGGGCCTCGTCGTCTGGGACACCGGCGGCCTCGGCCTCGCCCCCGCCCCCCAGGGCGAGAACGGCCCGCCCTGGCAGCAGGCCGAACACGTCGCCCGGTCCGGCTGGTCCCCCCGCGCCTACACCACCGACCCCCTCGACGCCGGGCTCCAACTCCTCGTCCAACTCGGCGCCGACCGCCCCGACAACCCCCTGCTGCTCGCCCAGTCCGGCGCCCGCTGGCTCGGCCGCGACCGCATCGACGGCCGCGACTACGACCGCTTCTCCGGCCCCCGCGCCCGGGGCGCCGCCCCCGACGGCGGGCGCTCACCCCTCACGTACTGGCTGGACGGGGACGGCGGGCTGCGCCGCGTCACCATGCGGATGCCGGGGCTGGGGACGCCGACCACCCTGGAGTTCACCGGCCGCGACGCCGCGGCGAAGCTGCCCGACGCGCCCTGGATCGCCGGTTGACCGCCCTCCCCGTGATCAACCCCCGCCGGGTCTGCGAGAATCGGCGCATGGCTGAGCACGAGGGCGACGAGGGCGGGCAGGGCTACCTGCTGGACAACCGGCAGTCGGAGGCGGGCACCCGCTTCGAGGCGCTCGCCGAACTCTTCGACCCGGTCACCTTCCGGCACGTCGACCGGATCGGCCTGCGCGAGGGCATGCGGTGCTGGGAGGTCGGCGCCGGCGGCGCGTCCGTCCCCCTCGGCCTCGCCGAACGCGTCGGCCCCACCGGCAGCGTCGTCGCCACCGACCTGGACGTCTCCTGGACCGCCGGCGCCGCGGGCGGGCGCATCGAGGTCCTCGCCCACGACGTCGCCGCCGACCCCGCGCCGCCCGGCGGGTTCGACCTGGTGCACGCCCGGCTCGTCCTCGTCCACGTCGCCGACCGCGCCGAGGCGCTGCGCCGCATGGTCGGCGCGCTGCGCCCCGGCGGCTGGCTGCTGCTGGAGGACGCCGACCCCGCCCTCCAACCCCTGCTCTGCCCCGACGAGTTCGGCTCCGAGCAGGCCCTCGCCAACCGGCTGCGCGCCGACTTCCGCACCCTGATGGCCGGTCGCGGCGCCGACCTCGCGTACGGGCGCACCCTGCCCCGGGTGCTGCGCGAGGCCGGGCTCGCGGACGTCCAGGCCGACGCCTACTTCCCGATCACCTCGCCCGCCTGCACCGTGCTGGAGGACGCCACCGTCCGCCAGATCCGCCACCACCTGGTGGAGCAGGGCCTGGCCACCGACGAGGAGATCGACCGGCACCTGGCCAACGTCGCCACCGGCCGCCTCGACCTCGCCACGGCGCCGCTGATCTCCGCCTGGGGGCGGAAGGTCTGACGCCGCCACCCTTCACGGGAGGAGCACCATGGCCGACATGGAGTCGTTCCGCGCGGCCGTCACCGCCTGGACCTTCGGCGGCGGCCCCGCCGAGCCCGCCCGGCGGCTGGCCGACGACCTGGGCGTGCGCACCGCCGTCCTGCTGGAGGGCCTCAGCGACTCCGCCGCCCTGGACACCCTCGCCGCAGCCCACGGCCGCGACCTCGCCGCCGAGGGCGTCTGCGTGCTGCCGATGGGCGGGGCGATGAACGTCGGCCGGTACGCCGCCAACCTGGGACGGGACGGGCTGGGCCTGCGGCTGACCGGGCTCTGCGACGAGGGCGAGCGGGGCTACTACGAGCGAGGGTGGCAGCTGGCGGGGGCGGCCGCCCCGGACATCCACGTCTGCGTGGCCGATCTGGAGGACGAACTGATCCGCACCCTCGGGGTCGGGGTCGTGCGCGAGCTGGTCGAGGACCAGGGGGACGGGCGGGCCCTGGAGGTCTTCCTGCGCCAGCCCGCCCAGCGGGTCCGGACGGCGCACCAGCAGCTGCACCGGTTCCTGAGCACCAAGTCGGGGCGCAAGATCCACTACGGCCACGTCCTGGCCGCCGCCCTCACCCCGGGCCATCCGGCGACGCCGCTGACGGCGCTGCTGGCGGGGCTGCTGGCCGGGCTGTAGAGGTCAGGGCGCCTGGGCGGCGGCGGCCTCCTCCGTCCAGACGCCCCGCGGGTGGTCGGCGACGGGGAGGTGCAGGCGCGGTTGGGCGCGGCAGCCGGGGCTGGCGGCAGGGTCCTCGGGCCAGCGGTGCTCGCGGTCGGGCCAGACCAGCTGGACGAAGGGGACGGGCTCGCGCCGGTAGAAGCCGGCGGCGGTGCCGAACAACGGGAGGTACCAACTGTCGTCCACAGGCTGACACGTGACCTCGTAGTCGTCGATGACGCCTTCGAGGAGCGTGCCGGGCGCGCTCGGGGCGCCGTCGCGCAGGAGGGCGGCGGCCGTGTTGATCCAGCGCATCGTGTCTTCCGTCTCCAGGCCGACCATCGCGATCTCCGGCAGCCGGTAGGAGTGCCAGAGCCCGACGCTGAACGCCCAGTCCGGCACCTCCCCGCCGCCGCCCACGCCCACCACGTGCCAGCCGTACTCGCGCACGTGCGCCGTCTCCTTGCCCCAGGCGCGGCGCAGCGCCCACCGGGCGCGCAGGGTGGCGGAGGCGGCGGGGTCGCAGATCACGCAGGGGCAGGGGGCGGGGGAGCTCTGGTTCACCGGGGTATCCAAGCAGATCGCGGGCATACGACCGAAAACGCGTTGCGCGTGCGAACGGCGGCGGTCATCCTCCGGTCATGGACCTCCCACCGAACGTGATCGAACTCGACGGCGGCCTCGCCCTGCGCCGCATCGGCCCCGCGACGGACGCGGCCGCGTTCCACCGGCTCGTCGACGAGTCGCTCGAGCACCTGCGCCCCTGGACGTACTGGGTGCCCGACCACCCGGCCGTCACGGACGAGTTCCTGGCCACCCGCGACCACCGCTGGGAGATCGGGCAGAACTTCTCCTACGCGATCGAGGAGGACGGCGCGCCGGTCGGCGCCTGCAGCCTCTTCCACCGCGAGGAGGGCCCGCAGGACGTCCGCGAGATCGGCTACTGGCTGCACCCCGCCGCGACCGGCCGGGGCCTGGCGACCCGGGCCGCCCGCGCGCTCGTCGAGGAGGCGTTCCGGCTGCCGGGGGTCGCGCATGTGGAGATCAGCCACGACCCCGCGAACCGCCCGAGCGGCGCCGTCCCGGCCCGCCTCGGCTTCGCCGAGCACGACCGCCGCCCCGCCGAGCGGCTCGCCCCCGGGGAGACCGGCGAGGACCTGGTCTGGCGGCTGAGCCGAAACTGACGGCCCGTCAGAACTCGTCCTCCAGGAGGGGGATGCACGGCGAGAGCAGCGCCTCCCGGTGCTCGCTCACCCGCCCGCGCACCATGCGCAGCACCCGCGCCTCGTTGAGGTGTGCGTCGTCCCGTACGTGCAGCAGCCCGTACGAGCCGGGTGCGCGCTCGCCGACCTCCCGGAAGAGTCCGAGGACGTCCGGGTCGGGGTGGTTGCGCAGGCCGCCCAGGTGGAGGAACAGCGCGCCGTTCGACCAGCGGAGGTCGAGGAGGTGGCGACCGCCCGTGGCGGCGATCCGCTGCCGGAGGCCGTCGGCGATGGCGTGCAGGACGGCAGGGTCCTGCTCCTCGGCCGTGGCGGTCTCGATGACGTTGACCCAGCCGTGGTACTCGAACACGCTCTACTCCAGGCCCAGTTCGTCCAGCAGGCGGTGCAGCCGCTCCGTCGGGAGCCCGGGGTTCGCGGCGACACCGCGCAGCAGGGCCCCGGCGAGGTCGGTGGAGATCATCCGTCCAGTCTGCCAGCCGCCCTCGGCACACTGCTGCGCATCCGGCGCGCCCGGCCGGAAAGCGTGCTTGGAGAGGTGCGCGGTGGGGGAGGGGTTGGTCGGACGTGTACCTGTCGAACTCGGCGAGGAGAGGTTTTCATGGGGCAGACGGAGAAGGACGAGGAGTTGCGCGGATCCTCCGCGTTCCTGATCGACGAGGCGCTGGGGTTCCTGTTCCCGGCCGCGCTGCGGGCGGCCGCGGACGTGGGGGTGGCGGACCACCTGGGGGAGGAGGCGCGGACGGTGGGCGAGTTGGCCGAGGCGACCGGGACGGACGCGCGGAACCTGCACCGGGTGCTGCGGCTGCTCGCCACGCGGGGGGTGGTGACGGAGCAGGAGGACGGGCGGTTCGCGCTGACCTCCGCCGGGCAGGCGCTGCGCAGCGACGTGCCGTACTCGGCGCGGACGGCCGTGCAGATGCTCACCGACCGGACGATGTGGCGCCCGGCCGGCGAGCTGTCCCGCTGCCTGACCGACGGGACGACGGCGTTCGAGGCGATCTTCGGGATGCCGTTCTTCGACCACTTCGCCAAGGACGAGCGCACCGCCGCCGTGTTCCACGTCGGGATGGCGGCCATGTCCGACCCGGAGAACGGCCCCATCGCCGCCGCCTGCGACCTGCCCGAGACCGGGACGGTCGTGGACATCGGCGGCGGCCACGGCGGCCTCCTCGTCGAGGTGCTGCGCCGTCACCCCCGGCTGCAGGGCGTGCTGTACGACCGGCCGCACGTGCTCGGCGGTCACCGGCTCGCGGCCGCCGAGGGCATCGCCGGACGCTGGACGCTCGCGGAGGGCGACTTCTTCGACGCCGTCCCGGCCGGGGACGTCCACCTGCTCAAGCGGATCACCCACGACTGGGACGACGACCGGTGCGTCACCCTCCTCAGCGGCTGTCGGCGGGCCCTGCACCCCGGCGGGCGGGTGCTGATCCTCGACGCCGTCGTGCCCGAGGGCAACGTGCCGCACCAGTCGAAGGCGCTGGACCTGATGATGATGGGCTCCCTCACCGGCCGGGAGCGCACCGCCGCCGACTTCGCCGAACTGCTGGAGGGCGCCGGGCTGCGGCTCGCGCGGATCCTGCCGACGTCGACGGTGCTGTCGGTGGTGGAGGCCGTCGCCGCGTGAGGTGAAGGGTCACAGGTGGTGGCACGCCGTCCGCCAGGCGTCGGTGACGGCCTGACGGGCGGCGGCCGTGGCCTCGGCGACGTCGGCGGGCAGGCGGACCGGGGCGGCGAGGTGGACGTGGAGGGCCGGGCGGCGCAGCGGGGCCGTGGCGAAGCCCGCCGCCTGCTTGGCCGCGCCGCCCGAGCTGAGGCGGCGGGCGCCGCACTGGCCCAGCGGCACCACCGGGGCGTCGGCGGCGATGGCGAGCCGGGCCAGGCCCGTACGGAAGGCGCGGGGCGCCGCGTCGCCGGAGTCGCGGTGCGCGGGCAGGCCCCCCTCGCCGTAGATCAGCACGACCCGGCCCGCCGCGAGGGCGGCCGCCGCGCCGTCGAGGGCCTCGGCGGCGCGGGCCGTGCCCCGGTGGACGGGGATGTGCCCGCCGGCGCGCAGGGCCCGGCCGAGGACGGGGACGCGCCACAGACCGGCGGTGGCCAGGACCACCGGGTCGGTGCCCAGGCGGCGCAGGGCGGCGAGGACGACGCCGGGGTCGGCGAGGGAGCTGTGGTTGGCGGCGACGATGCTGCCCGGGGCGACCGGGCCCGGGGTGTCGGAGGTGACGGTCAGGCGGCCGAGGACGGGGACGAGGGTGGCGGCGATCCGGCTGATCATGGGCGGCACTTCCGTTCAGGGCCTGCGGTGGGCTGCCACCATCGTGGGGGCGGGGCGGCCGGGGGCGCCTGAGTAGCGGTACTCAGAAGTGCACGGTCAGGGGGATCAGCGGGAGGGGACGAGGGGGGCGGAGCCGTCGTCGGGGTCCTCGTCGTCGGGGTCGAAGGGGTCGAGGGCGGGGGAGGAGCGGAGGGTGGGGCGGGGGGCGGCGGGTTGGGCCGGCTCGGGGCGGGTGAGGCCCTCGAAGGCGTACTTGGCCGACATGGCGGCGCGGGGGAGGGCGTCCTCGAAGTCCTCCAGGGTGCCGAGGGCGGCCGGACGCTCGACCGGGCGGAGGAAGGTCGGGCGGGTGACGCGGCGTGTGATGCGGAGGGTCTGGTCGCTCAACTCCGCGAGGTCGCGGCCCCGTTCGGAGAGGTCGGGGTCGTCGGCGTTCCACGGTTCGAGGACGCTGATCCAGGTCGCGTCGGAGCGGTCGAAGCGGCGGAGCAGCTCGCGGCGGCCCGGGTCCCGCAGCGCCCAGCGGTCGAGGAGGAGGAGGCCGGGGGCCTCGGCGTTGCCCTCGATGATGGCCTCCGCCTCGTCCTCGAACTCGGAGACGGTGGTCTGGAAGCCCAACTGCCGTGCCAGGCGCACCGCGTGCTGCGCGATCGGCGTGCTGCCCGGGCCGTACGGCCGCCAGTCGGTGCGCCTGGCGCCGTAGAAGGAGGGGTTGCGGCCGGGCGGCAACTCGTCCTGGCGGTAGGAGAGTACGCAGATCCGGAGCTGCTTGGCGTTGGCGGTGACGTTGAACGCGCTGGGCAGGGAGGTGAATTCCAGCTGCCGGCCGACCGGGATCACCGTCTCCTCGGCCACCTGCACGATCCTCATCGCCAGGCGGTGGACCGCGAGTTCGTACGCCGAGCGGAAGTAGGCGAGCTTCATCAGCGGGAAGAGGCCCTCGGTGGCGTACTCGGGCCCGAAGCTGGCGTGGTTGAACTGGAGCTCGCCGGCGACGGTCGGCAGACGGTAGCGGGACATCGGGGCCCAGAGCACCGGCACGATGCCGCTGGTGCGCTCGGAGTCCAGGTTCGCCGGATAGACCGGGCGGCGGGTGAAGGCGTGCCACTCCTGGCCGCAGGCCAGGCTGTTGAAGTAGCGCGGCGAGTAGAGCGGGACGAACACCCGGCAGGTCGCCAGCTCGGTCGACAGGCGTGACGCCCAGGACTCGCCCTGGTGCATGGACTGGTCCATGAACCCCACCCGTACGCCGTCCGGCACGGTGGTGAGTTGCAGGACCGCCTCGGAGAGGTCCTGGTACAGCTGGCGCACCCAGCGGTTGGGATCGCCGGCGCCCCGCGCACCGGCGGCGGGGGTGTGGGCGTAGGAGAGGAAGAAGTAGGGACGGGCGTCGTCGCCGTCGTCCCAGCCGTGGCCGCTCCCGGCGGACACGAGCACCGGGGTGCGGGTCCGTTCCGGTGGGGGCATCAGCGGCTTGCACCACTCCTCCACCAGGGGGTGCACCGAATACGTGACCTCCTCGCCCCGATCCGTCCAGGTTTGGAGGAGGGCCGTCGAGCCGCTGTCGGTCGCGGTGGCGTACGACAGCGCGTCCATGAACTGGCTTCTGAGCAGGCTCCCCGTTGCCTCGATCAGCTCGCGGACCGAGACCCGCTCCCGGTATTCGTTCCGCTTCGCGCCCAGTGCCGCGCGGAGCATCGTTCGTACGGTGGGTGGTGCTCCCTCCAGCTGATCGCGCAACCACGGTGCTGCGGCGAGGAGTTGGATGACGCGTCCGTCCTCGGCGATGCGCAGGGCCTCCGCGAGGCGTGGATCTGTGATGCCGGTTCCTGCGAGGGCTTCGACCTCGTTCTCGGAGAACTGGTTCGGGAACACCACGCTGTGGGCGTGTTCCAGCAGGGGGCGGATCGGAGCGCGTCCAGGGCCGTCCCTGAGGTCCTCGACGGAAGTGGCGTCGACGGTGCCCAGCAGGAGGACGGACCCGTGACCGTGACGCTCCCCGCGCACGAGCGCCACCAGTTCCGTCACCACCGCCTCGGTCGCGCCGGAGGCATCGAGGAGGCGGACGACGTCGCCGAGCCAGACCACGGTGCGGGGGGTGACGGTGTCCATTCCCCTCCGGAGCTCCCCCGCATCGTCCGCCCGCCAGATCTGCCAGTCGGAGGGAAGCCGGCGCAGTGCCTCCAGACAAGCGCGGGTCTTGCCGGTGCGCGGGCTGCCGACGACCAGGACCGCTGTGTTGAGGCTCGTGGTCTCGCGGCGCATGGACCGTTCCAGAGGGGTGTCCGCCCGGCGCCGCAGGTACGGCGTCAGGAGCGGCAGGTCCTCGGAGCCCGGGCGGCGTTCGGAGGGCTCGATGCCGAGCAGGGTCGGATCGGCGAGCACGGCGGAGACCGGGAACACCGTCGGCCGTTCGCCGCCCGTCGTCCGCTCCGCGAACGGCGGCGCGTCCCGTGCCACCGTCTCCTGGCCGCCCGCCGTCTCGCCGCCCGTGTGGGTCCCCCGGAAGTCCGCCGGTGACGGGTGGGAGCGCAGCCACGCCCCGACCTCCCGCCGCACCGTGCCGCGGATGCGGACGACGTCCTCCCGCCGCTGCGCCCCGAGGAGGGCGTCGCGGACGCCGGGGAGGAACTCCAGGCGCAGCCCCTCCGGGTCCGCGCCCGGGGGTGGGGCCTCCCAGGGGGCGAGGAGGCCGCTGAGGAGGACTTCCGCGAGGTGGCCGTGGTCGGACCGGGGCAGCATCACCCGGCGGACGAGGGTCATGACGGGCAGGACCAGCGGGACGGCGGACAGGTAACCGGCGAGGTCGCGGGCTGTCGGGGAGGCGCTCTCCCGGAAGCGTTTCAGCGCGAGTTGGGCGTCTTGGGCGTCTTGGGCGTCGTCCGTCTCGGGTGGGGCGGACAGGGGGGTCTGCGCCCCGAGGAGGAGGCAACCGAGCCGTACGCTCCTCCCGCTGCCGGAGGCCAGCGCCGCCAGGTTCCCGAGGGAGTCGGCCGTCGGCTCGACCACGGGGACGGGCAGTCCCGCCCGCCCTCGCCGTCTGCGGCCGGTGGCGGTGGCCGCCCAGCGGGCGTTGGGTGCGGCGGGGTCGTCGGCGCGCAGGAGGAGGGGCACGGGGCGGACGGCGCCGCGTGACCAGAGGCGTTCGGGGAGGAGGTTGAGGACGGCGACGGGCCCGTGCCGCCCCCAGCCGCGCAGGACGGCGTCCATGGCGGGGCCGCCCCAGCCGCCGCCGATGGTGTCGGTGACGGCCAGGACGAGGCGGCGCCCGGACGGGTCGGCGATCTCCTGCGGGCGTCTCGGGGCGCCGCCGGGGCGGGCGGCGACGACGGGGTGGCCGTCCGCTTCGGTGCCGCCGAGGTACCAGGTGCGGACGTCGCGGAAGACGCCGGTCTGGCCGATGACGCGGCGCAGGTCGGTGACGAGGTCGTGCCAGAGCACCATCGAGCGGTGGGTGTCGACGACGAGCGCGAGGTCCAGCCACCGCCCCGGGCCGGGGCGCAGTACGGGGATGAGGAGGCGCTGGTCGACGCCCGCGCTGACGGTGGCCTCCTCGTCGAGTTCGAGTTCGGCCGCGCCCCGGGTGCCGGTGAGGGTGCGGCGTCCGAGCGGGCGCAGGGCGCGCATGACGGCCAGCGGGTCGGCCAGCGCGCTCGCGCGGGGGACGCGGGCGGGGGCGGCGGCCGACCCGTCGGTGGTCGTGGGGCCGGGCGGGGCCACGTCGGCGCGGGCGTAGTGCCGTTCGGCGTGTTCGTCGGTGGGCGCGGGCTCCGGAGGCTCCGCCGGAGGGGTGTCCTCGGGCGGAGGAGTCGCGGCCTCCGGGGCCGTCTGCGGGCGCGCTCCGTCGGCCGGGTGGCCGCCTTCGAGGCAGCCGGCCAGCCACAGGATGTCGGCCAGCTCCTCGGGCGCCAGTCCGGCCGCCGTGGCCGTGTCGGCCTCGGCGAGCGCGCGCAGCAGACGGTCGATCACGGCGCGGCCGGTCCCGAGAGCCGCTGGAGGACGGTGTCCAGGAAGGCCTCGCGCTCCCGGTCGTCCGACCAGGCGCCGCTGAGCCTGAGCTGGACGGCGTTGAGCAGCTGGTCGGTGGCCAGGTCGCCGTCGATGCGGCGCTGGTCGAAGGTGCGGATCAGGTCGTGCATCAACTCCTCGCTCCCGGCGTCGAGTTGGTCGGGCAGTCGGAGGCGTCGGCGGACGATGCTCTCCAGCCGTTCGACGGTGGGCGGCTGGACGTGCAGGCGGATGCAGCGGCGCAGGAAGGGCGGCGGGAAGTCGCGCTCGTTGTTGCTGGTCAGGATGACGATGGGGAAGGCGCGGCACTGGACGCGTCCGCCACCGACGACGACGCCCGCCCCGGCCCCGTCGTCCGCTGAGGCCTCGTCGTCGTCCGTGCCGATGCGCAGGCGCGGTTCCCGGGCGGCGATCCGGGCGAGTTCGGGGATCTCGAAGCCGCCGTCCTCGAAGACGGTGAGGAGGTCCCCGGGGAGGTCGATGTCGCTCTTGTCGATCTCGTCGATCAGCAGCACCCGGGGGCGCTCCTGCGGCAGCAGGGCGGTGCCGAGCGGGCCGAGGCGCAGGTAGGGGGCGATGGAGTGGTCGGGGGCGGAGGCGTCCCCGGTGGCGGCTGGGAGCGACTCGAAGGCGCTTCGACGACCGTGCAGCTGGCGGAGGTTGGCGTCGTGCAGCCTGCTGATCGCGTCGTAGCGGTACAGCCCGTCGCGCAGGGTGCTGCGGCTGGTGATCGGCCAGTGCAGGACGGGGCCGAGGCCGAGGTCGACGGCGATGTCGTACGCGAGGGTGGACTTGCCGACGCCGGGCTTGCCGGTGACGAGCAGCGGCCTGCGCAGGTAGAGCGCGGTGTTGACGGCGTCGATCTCGTCCTCGTCCGCGACGTAGCCCGCGCCGCGTCGCTCGGTGCGCTCCCAGGCCCGGCCGACGGTGCCCGGCGGACGGTACTGCGGGTCGGCCTCGCCGTCGAACTCCCGCCAGGGCGGCTGCTTCCCGGCCAGCCGGTCGAGGCGTGGCCCGGGTGAGCCCTCGCCCCGGTAGATCCACCAGTCCTTCATGTGCGCGAACTCCTCATCCCGGTCGGTGGTCACGACAGCGCCCCCGGCTGCGGCCGGTGTTCGGGGTCGTCCCAGAGCAGGCCCAGGCGCAGGCACCCGGCGCAGCCGTACGCCCCGCCGCCGATCCGCAGCCGCTTCACCATGGCGGGCAGCCGGTCGAGGTCGAACTCCTCGGCCTCGGCGAGGACGGCGCGCAGGTCGTTCCCGCCCCCGCCCCCGCAGTCGGGGCGGCAGCCGTCGTCCTGTACGCCCCGGGGCCACAGGGCGATGGGCAGGCCGGCGTCCAGCATCATCTCCAGCCGGTCCCGCAGCGAGGCGGGGTGGCGGCCGAGCAGCGCGCAGACGGGGTGGCCGTCGGCGCCGAGGCGGTCGACGAGGCCGTGGTCAAGCGGGGTGCCCTCGGCGAGCGCGAGGACGGCGTCGGGGTGGCGGCCGCCGTGCTTGCGGTACCAGGCCCACTTGCGGACCCAGCGGTGGCCGGACTGGTGGGTGCGCTCGTCGGGGCAGCGGACGACGACCTCGTACGCGCGCCCGAGTTCGCCCTGGCGGTGGCCCCGGGTGGGGACGGGCCAGCGCTCGAACTCCTCGTCGAGCAGCGGCTCGGGGACGTGGAACTCGATCCGGCCGACCTGGGGGCCCACCGCCGTGTCGAACAGCAGCCTGACCAGCTGCTCCTGGACGGCGGCCAGGGTGACGGGACCGGCGGACTCCCAGAGCGTCTCGAAGCCGCCCCGGTAGAGCCACGTCCGGCTCAGGAAGGCGTCCTGCGCGCTGGACTCGGCGAGCTGGACGTGCAGTTCGGCCCGGCCGTCGCGCTCGGGCGCGGGCGGCGCGGGGACGGCGTCCGCGCCCAGGCGGGCGCCGGTGCGCCGGACCCAGTCGGCGAGGCCGTCGGCCGTCGCCCCGTCGCTCTCGCGCGCCGCGAGGTAGGCGACGAAGGCGAGCGGGAGCGGGAGGCGGCGGGCGCCGCCGCCGACCCGCTGGTCGAGGTCGCGCACCACCGCCATCGGCTCGGCGGCGGGCAGCACCGGGCCGGGGGGCGCGCAGCCTGCGGCCTCGAAGGCCCAGCGGTAGGCGTGGTACGCCTCGGGCGGCAGCTCGGGGCCGGGCAGCAGGGCGCGCAACTCCGTCCAGGCCTGCTCGTCGAGGCGGGGTGCGCAGGCCGGCTCGTCCCACCAGGCCTCGTCGACGACCGGGGTGCCGTCCCAGCCGGTGATGCGCCACTCGATCTCCTGGACGGGCGCCGAGCCCTGCTCGACCGGGCCGGTGAGGTCGGTGTGCACCTGCCGTGCGATGTCCGGGAGTTGGCGGATGCCGGCGTCCAGCGTACGGCCGGCGAGGCGCTTGAGGAGGCTGTCGGTGAGCCGGCCGGCCCCGGCGAGGTTCTGCGCGGGCAGGCCGGGGCGGGAGGCGTAGAGGAGGAAGGTGCGCCGGTTGTTCACCCGCTTGCCCGGACGGTAGTCGGTGCGGCCGAAGGAGGCGCGGGCCCCGGAGCGCGGGTCGAGGCGGCAGGCGTCGCCTATCGAGACGATCCGCCGGAAGGAGCGGTGGACCTTGTTCGAGTTCCAGAACAGGAGGGCGGAGTCGAGGTCGAGGTGGCGGAACTGGCCGGTGGAGGTGTCGGCGAAGGGCAGGATCAACTGGTCGTAGTCACCCGCGAATCCGTGCCCGGCCCAGTAGATGAGGAGCAACTCGCCGTCACAGAGCGGGAGTTCCTCCATCAGCTCGTTCTCGATCGCGCTGCCGGTGGCGGGGCGGTGCGCGACCCCGGCGGAGGGTGCGGCGGTCGTGGGTGCGGTCGTCGGCAGCGGGGAGAGGAAGAGCCGCACGTTCTCCGCCGGCACCTCGCCCGGGCCGGTCAGCCAGTCGGTGAAGCGGACGGCGTCCCGGGCGGGGCCGCGCAGGTTCCAGTCGGCACCGAGCTGGTAGGACTCGATGCCCACGACGAGGGCGAAGACCCGCTCGGGGGAGAGCGGCGGGCCGCCCTGGTCGGACAGGTGGATCACCCGGCGGCCCCCAGGGCCGGACCGGCCAGGGCGGCGGCGATCCGGTCGTAGAGGGCGGGCAGTTTGAAGTACGCGCTGTGGCAGTACGGGAACGGCTGGCGGCTCGTCACCTCATGGTCGGTGACCCGGGCGTCGCCGGGGAACACCGGGGCCGCGCAGTAGCCGAGCAGGTCGCCCGGGTCGTAGACGTTCAGCCAGTCGGGGAACCCGGGCGGCAGGGCGGCGCCGGGCTCCAGGCCGTTGAGCGCGCCGAGTTCGTGCAGGTACGGGGCCTGGGAGCCGACCGTCACCAGCAGCCGCAGCCCCTCGGGCGCCTCGCCGCGCGCGGCGGCCAGGGCCAGGTGGTCGACCAGCGCGATGCCGCCGAGGCTGTGGCCGATGACCACCGTCGGGCCGGGCGCGGCGCCGATCCGCTCGCCGAGGAAGGCGCGCAGCGGCCCGCCGCGCGCCTGGTAGCGCAGGATGTCGCCCACGGCGGGGGAGGCGCCCGTCGTCAACGCGCCGCGCCTGCGCTCCAGTTGGGGCTGGACGAGCAGCCGCAGGCCGAGCCGCCCGAGCACGCCGGCCGCCCGTCCGAGGGCGCCTCGGGCGGTGCCCCCGAGCTGGTCGGCGACGAGCTCGACCAGGCGGTCGCGCTCGTCGGCGGTGCACAGCGCGCAGGGCCCGGCGGCGGTGACGGCCCCGGCGACGACGGCGCGGGCGGTGGCGGTGGTCAGCTCCGCGGCGGCGGCCTCGTCGCGGGCGCGCTCGCAGGCCTCGGCGAACTCGGGCGAGTCGGCGATCTCCCGTACGGCGGGGGCCAGTCGGCCCTCCAGGCCGGTGGCGGCGAGGAGGTCGGCCAGATCGGCCAGGCCGGCCAGGCCGGCCAGGTCGCCCCGAGTGTCGGAGCCGTCGACCAGGAGGGCCAGCCGGTCGGCGACGGCCTCCCCCGGGGAGCGGAAGCCCGGCGGGTCGAACCCGCCGTCCTCGACGGGCAGTTCGGCCAGCACCCGCAGCTCGCACAGCGGGTCCACGTACAGCAGGCTCCACCCGCCGTCGTCCGGCGCGGCGGCCGTCGGCGTGAATCCGGGGATCGAGGCGCCGCCCGCGCCGAGGGTCGCGCCGTACTCGTCCCCCCAGTAGCAGGGCACCGTCTCGGCGCCCGGGAACCGGGCCAGCAGCTCGCGCGAGACCAGCTCGAACAGCGGATCGTAGCCGTCCCGCCGCACGCCGGTGCCGTGTACGAAAAGGAACCGCACCCCGCCCCCCGTCCCTTACGTGTGCCTGCCCCGGTCAGCAGCGTAGCGCCGCCGGGGGCGCGGGACGGGCGCTCCCGGGAAATCGCCACTCAGCCGTGGGTCACCCGTACGTCACCAGGACGGTCGTGCCCTTGGGGGAGGTGGTGCCGGGCGGCGGAAGCTGTTTGACGACGGTTCGGGGAACCGGGGGCGGAGGCGCCACGGGGGAGGCCGGGTCGGTGACCAGCTTCAGGGTGGTGGTGCTCAGGACGCGCATCGCGTCGTCGGCGGTGCGGCCGAGGAGGTCGGGCACGGTCTCCGTGCCCATGGAGGTGTTCAGGAGGCTCTGGGCCTGGTCGGTGGACCGGGAGGAGAAGAAGAACGCCGTCGCCGCGCCCACCGCCGCTCCGAGGGCGCCGATGAGGCCGCTGCGGATGGTGGAGTCGTCGACGGCGAAGGCGAGGACGGCGCAGAACAGCAGGCCGGCGATCAGGGAGAGCGCGATCCAGCTGCGCGCCACGCCGCCGCCCGCCGGGGCCGGGCCGCCGGGGTGTGGGGGCGCGCCGGAGGCGGAGGCCGCCCAGAGGACCAGGCCGATCAGCAGGACGACCCCGGCGATGACCAGCAGGGCGGTGAGGGTCTGCCCCCAGGTGAGCACGGTGTGCCCGCTCGGCACGGGGCCGGGCGAGGGCGTGGGGGTGGGCTCGGGAGTGGCCAGGAGCACGGCGGCCTCCAGCTTCTGCCTAGGGGGTGGCGGTGACGAAGGGCACCTGGAGGGCGTCCCAACTCGACTGGCCCGGACGGCCGTCGGCGTCGGTGCCCGAGAAGCCGAGGTGGACCTGCCAGGCCTGGTAGGAGGCCGTGTCCCCGTCGCCCCACACGTCCTGGCCCGTCGTGGTGGTGTACCGGCCGCAGCCGACGGCGACGAGCCGGGCGTGCATCGCCGCGACGACCGGGCTCCGGCGCCCGGCCGTGAAGAAGTCGGCGCCGGGGAAGGGCTGGAACGCGGGCGGGGTGGCGGCCGTCAGGGCCGGGTCGCCGGCGGGCGGCAGCGAGGGCAGGGCGTTGGCGACCAGGCCCACGGCCTGCATGCCGCTGCGCCCGAGCGGGGGTGCGGCGCCGGCGGGTGTCGGTGTCGGTGTCGGTGTCGTGCCGGCGTCGGGGGAGACGAGGACGGGGCCCAGCGTCTCCGTGTCCGACGGCGGTTGGCCCGGGCTGTTGACGACCACGTCGCGCACGACCAGCAGCGCGTACGGAAGCGCGTTGACCGCTCCTCCGCCCGGCGCCGGCAGCAGTGTGCCGGCGGCGCGCCCCGGCACGTACCAGTCCGGGTCCGTCAGCAGGATGTCGTCCCACCAGGGCGTTCCGGACGCCAGCCGGGTGAGCGAGACCAGGGTGTACTGGTACGCGACGACGGCCTGGGGCGGGGGCTGCCCCGGGCCGATGACGCCGAGGGTGTCGCCCGGTCTGACGGTGGCGCCCTCCGGCACGGCGATCCGGAGCAGGGTGCCGGTGGCGGGGGAGGGGACTTCGGTGTCGGCCTTGCCCGTCTCCGCCTCGAACAGCGGGTCGCCCGCCCGGACGGAGTCGCCCACCGCCTTCAGCCAGGCGGTGAGGGTGAACTCCTGCGGGGCGGAGGGGTCGTCGCTGCCGAGGTTCGGCAGGGTGACGGTCGTGTTCGCCGGGTCGCTCAGGTCGGGCGCGGCCTGGGTGTGGGCCGTGCTGGCCGTCTGCCAGGACGCGTTGCCCGGCAGCGGCCAGTCCGTCGGATCGCTGCCGAGCGGCGCGGCCGGCGAGACCTGGTCGACCAGGGTGAGGTCGGCCGCGAGGCGTTGCACGACCTGCCTGCCGGCCTGGCTCGTCGGATCGAGGGGCGCGGCGCTGTGGATGATCGTGGAGTAGAGGGCGGTGGCGCTCTGGCCGCCCGGGGGCGCCGTGTTCTGCGCCTGGCCGGGGACCAGGACCATCGGGGTGTCGAAGGTCGTGAGCCACTGGGCCAGGCGCAGCGTGTTCACCACGCCCTTCTGGACGATCTGGTCGTCCACCGGCAGGCCGGGGAAGAACGCGACGGCCTTGCCGGCGGTGAGGGTGCCGAAGATCGCCGTGAGGTCGGCGATGAGCGCCTGTTCGGCGGCGGCCAGGTCGGGGGTGGTCATGACGTGGGGGACGGGGGAGTGACGTGCAGGGCCCAGCCGAGGACCTGCGTGCCGTGGATGCTCAGTGTTCCTCCGCTGTCGGTGGTCTGGTAGCTCCAGCTGGAGCTGCCGTCGTCCTGGCCGAACTGGCTGCCGTCGGTGCTGGCGTCCTGGTGGTTGTACGTGACGCCGAGCCCGAACGCGCCGACCGAGCCGCCGTAGGTCGTCCCGGAGGAGCTCTGCTGGCTGGCGGCGCTCTGGGCGAAGGAGGTGGCGAAGGTCTGGAAGTCGCCCCAGTCGTCGCAACTGATGGCGACGTTGCGGGCGACCAGGATCTGCACGGGCACGGCGGGGAAGAAGTTGGCGTTGTTGGCGGCGGTGTTGGTGCCGTCGCTGAGGTAGTTCGCGCCCTTGTCGGTGATGTGCCAGCCGCTCCCGACGCGGAAGATCTCGTCGAAGAGCCACGGCCGGTCGATCGTCGCGAGGAAGAACTCGCCGCTGATGCTCGCGCTGCTGGACTTGTCCCAGCCGACGGCCCCGGCCGAGGAGCCGCTGGCGAACCCGCCGGCCGCCTTGGCCGAGGAGAAGCCCACGTCCGCGGTGGCGCTGAACGGCCCGTACACGATGCCGACGCCTCCGGTGTCGGACTGGCTGGAGGCGTTGTAGTAGCTGCTGGAGAAGGCGTTGAAGGTGTTGGCGGAGGCCGAGTCGTAGGTCGAGTCGGACACGTCGATCTGCATGGGGCCGAAGCTGTCGTCCGTCGACTGGCACCAGGAGGGCGGATCGATGGTGGTGTAGGCGAACTGGCCGACGGCGGCCGAGGTCTGACCGAAGAGCAGCCAGCGCTGCTTGACGGCGTCCACCGCGCCGACGACGATGTCGACGCCCTGCGCGTTGATGAACGCCTCCGCCTGGGAGTACGACATCGGGCCCGCTGCCAGGTCGGCGGCGTTGAGGTCGGTCTCGGCGTCCTGGATCTGCTGGTCGAAGACCTTGCCGTCGCCGAGCGGGAACGCGGCGGCCTTCGCCGGGTCGCCCATCGCGGCCACGAACGCGGCCGCCTTCTTGCCGATCAGGCCGGTGACAGTGGTGCGGTCCTTCCGGAAGGTCTGGTAGCCGGGCGTCGGCGCCCCGGGGCGGACGTAGAGGACGGCCAGCGCCTGCTTGATCGCGTCCTCCTGGGCCTGGGGTTTGTCCGGCGGTTTGTCGGCGAAGACGGCGCCCGCGACCAGCCCCCACGCGTCGGAGACCGTGCCCGGTCCGTAGACCGCGATCGACGTGCCGAGTTGCAGGTTCAGGTTGGCGAAGTGGGAGGTCGCCACCGCCGAGTTGATCCCGACCTCCGCGTTCGGATCCGGCGGGGGAGGCGGCGGCGGCTTCTTCGTGGTGGTCGTGGTCCCGCTCGCCGGGGTCGCCGGGGCCGGCGGCTGTTGGACCTGGGGGATCTTGACGTCGCCCCCGGAGGCCAGCAGGGCGTACACGTCGCCGCCCTCGACCGTCCAGGGGTTCTCGTATTCCTTCGGATCGATGGGGATGCCGGGGGACTGGTGCACGAACACCATGTCCTTGTCGGCCTGAAGGACGGCGCTGATCGCGGCGCCCATCTGATCCAGTGCTGAGAGGAGGGCCTTTTGCAGCGCTCCCAGACCGTCGATGGTACCCATCTGACGTCCCGATCTGAGTGAGTTCCCGATCCGGGTCGGGCGAGGGCGCGGCTCACCGTGCACGTCTCGCGTTGCGCGACCTCGCGTGCGGACATGTGCGGGTGACAGGGGGCCATGGCGCTGCTGTCTTTACTCCATTCGAGCACAGCTGCCGGGCGTCGACCACCGGGGCCCGGCATTCCCGGCGGCCCCGCCCGACACGCGGGCAGGAACGTGCCTGCGCGCCGCCGGCCGCCCGCCCCGCTGCAATGGCACGCGACCGTGCCGCACACCTACGGGAGGCCACTGATGGAACCGGAATCCACGATCACCGACACCGAGGCGGTCCGCGTGCTCGACGTCTCCGGCCCGCAGTACCGCCGCTCCTTCGAGCTGTTCCTCGCCGGTACGGACGAGAAGCCGCTCACCCACGCCCGGCTCGGCGAGGTCGTCGCCGCGCTGCCGCACCGCCGGGTGCTGCTGGACGTCGGCGCCGGGGAGGGCCGCACCACCGCGTACCTCGGGCGCTCCTTCGAGCGCGTCGTCGCCGTCGAGCCCAGCGCGGCCATGCGCGAGAAGCTGCGCGCCGTCTGCCCGGAGGCCCTCGTCCTCCCGGAGCCGATCGACCGGGCCGAGCCGCCGGAGCCCGCCGACCTCGTCCACCTCTCCCACGTGCTCTACTACGTCCCCGAGGAGCGCTGGCTGCCCACCGTCGACCGCCTCCGCTCCTGGACGGCGCCCGGCGGCACCCTGCTGGTCGTCCTGCAGAACCCGGACAGCCCCTGCATGCGGATGGCCGCCCACTTCACCGGCGTCCGCTACGACCTGCGCCCGCTCGCCGCCGCCCTGCGCGAGCTGCACCCGGCGGACGGCCTCGCCCTGGAGACCCTCGGCCTGCGCTACCGCACCGAGCACCTGGAGGAGGCGGTGGACGTCGCCGAGTTCATGGTCAACGTCGCCGAGCTCGCCACCCTGAGCGCCCGCCCCACCCGGGCCGAGCTGACCTCCTACGTTCAGCTGAACTTCACCAGGCCGGACGGGAGTTACACCATCGGCCACACCCAGGACATGCTCACCCTGCGCCGCTCCCCGACCGACTGACCCCCGGCCCCCGCCCCTGCTAGGCTGCCGCGTCAGCCGTCGACCGGGGGAGAGGCCGTGGAGCAGAAGCACTCCGAGCGCTGGTACGCGACCGCACTGCGCGTCGGGCTCGAACTCGTCGCCTGGATCTGCCTGCCCATCGCCCTCTGGCACCACTCGATCCCGCTCGCCATCGGCGTCGACGTCCTCCTGATCGGCGCCCCGGCTCTCTTCCAGACCCCCGGGGACAAGCCCGGCACCGTCATCCCCGTCCCCGGCTGGGTGACCATCCTCATGGTCCTCGTCGAACTCGCGGCCGCCGACATCGCCGCCCAACTCCTCTTCCCCACCTGGGCGGCCACCGTCGTCACCCTCCTCGTGATCGCCTGCTGCACCACCGAACTCCCCCGCTGGAACCGCCTCCTGGGCCGCTGACGGCCCTGCGGCAGGGGAGGACGGACGCGCCGGAGCCCGGTCGCGACCGTGGTGCTGGTCGGCGACCGGGCTCACCGGGTGGAACGGCTCAGTTGGCGGAGACGGCGCCGCCGGGGACCTCGTTCCAGCCGTCGCTCCACTTGCCGGCGGTGTAGTCGGCGCCCTTGTTGAAGGCGTGGCTGTTGGCGGCGGTGACGTAGATCTGCATGGTGTTGTTGGTCATGGTGCTGGTGAGGGACTTGAGGCCGCTGCCGCCCATGGGGGTCCAGTTGGTGCTCCAGGTGCCGGCGGTGTAGTCGGCGTCGGTGACCCAGAGTTGGCCGGCGGTGTCGAGGATGTTGAGGTGGACCTTGTTGCCGGTGGCGGAGGCGGTGATGGCGGTGGCTCCGGCTGCTCCGCCGGGGACCTCGACCCAGTCGCCGGACCACTTGCCGGCGGTGTAGTCGGCGGCCTTGGTGTAGATGTGGCCGGTGGAGCCGACGGCGTAGAGCTGCATGGTGTTGCCGGTCATGACGCTGGTGAGGGCCTTGAGGCCGCTTCCGCCCATGGGGGTCCAGTTGGTGCTCCAGGTGCCGGCGGTGTAGTCGGCGTCGGTGACCCAGAGTTGGCCGGCGGTGTCGAGGATGTTGAGGTGGACCTTGTTGCCGGTGGCGGAGGCGGTGATGGCGGTGGCTCCGGCTGCGCCGCCGGGGACCTCGACCCAGTCGCCGGACCACTTGCCGGCGGTGTAGTCGGCGCCCTTGGTGTAGATGTGGCCGGTGGAGCCGATGGCGAAGAGCTGTTCGGTGTTGCCGGTCATGGTGCTGGTGAGGGCCTTGAGGCCGCTTCCGCCCATGGGGGTCCAGTTGGTGCTCCAGGTGCCGGCGCTGTAGTCGCCCTCGGTGACCCAGAGTTGGCCGTCGGAGCCGATCATGCTCAGGTGGACCTGGTTCCCGCTCGCCGACGCACTCAACGTGTTCCCCGCTGCCGAGGACGAGGTGGAGGCGAGCGCGTCGACGATGCGCTGGGCGTCGGCGGCCTGCGGCTCGTAGCGGGCGGGGAAGGCGGAGACCTGGACCTTCTGGCAGACGACGCCGATGGGCGTGTTCTGCCAGGAGCCGTTGGGGTAGTTGCTGATCATCGCGTCGAGGAACTTGTTGGTGGCGTAGGCCGGGTCGAGCCGCTGCTCGTACGAGCCCCACCAGGTCTGCTGCTGGAACAGGCCGACGCTGGTCGCGTCGATCACGTTCGGATTGTTCCGTATGTTCGACTCGACGATGGTGGTCGTGATCGCGATCACCGCGGCCCGGTCGGAGAGCCCGCGGGCGTGGACGGTGTCGATCACCGCCCGTGCGCAGGAGACCTGGTAGGCGGTCATGGTGTTGGCCAGGGTGCCGGTCAGCACCTTGTTGAGGTTGGCCGCCGTGGTGGAGTCCGCGGCGGTGACGGTCCCGCAGGAGCGGTCCCCGCTCGCGGCCCGGGCGGGGGAGGCGGTCACCACTGCGGGGACGATCAGCGCGGCCGCGGTGGTGAGGGCGGGGAGGAACGTGCGGAGACGGGTCTTCATCGGGGCGACTGCCTTTCAAGGAGGAGGGTGGAGGGATCGGCGGGTCGGGTCCTGCGCGCGGGGCGGCGTCCGCGCCTGGCCGGGAGCCGGGGCACGTCCGGGCGGTATGGGCCGAACGTGCCCCGGTCGCTGGTCAGTTGGCGGAGACGGCGCCGCCGGGGACCTCGTTCCAGCCGTCGCTCCACTTGCCGGCGGTGTAGTCGGCGCCCTTGTTGAAGGCGTGGCTGTTGGCGGCGGTGACGTAGATCTGCATGGTGTTGTTGGTCATGGTGCTGGTGAGGGACTTGAGGCCGCTGCCGCCCATGGGGGTCCAGTTGGTGCTCCAGGTGCCGGCGGTGTAGTCGGCGTCGGTGACCCAGAGTTGGCCGGCGGTGTCGAGGATGTTGAGGTGGACCTTGTTGCCGGTGGCGCTGGCGGTGATGGCGGTGGCTCCGGCTGCTCCGCCGGGGACCTCGACCCAGTCGCCGGACCACTTGCCGGCGGTGTAGTCGGCGGCCTTGGTGTAGATGTGGCCGGTGGAGCCGACGGCGTAGAGCTGCATGGTGTTGCCGGTCATGACGCTGGTGAGGGCTTTGAGGCCGCTTCCGCCCATGGGGGTCCAGTTGGTGCTCCAGGTGCCGGCGGTGTAGTCGGCGTCGGTGACCCAGAGTTGGCCGGCGGTGTCGAGGATGTTGAGGTGGACCTTGTTGCCGGTGGCGCTGGCGGTGATGGCGGTGGCTCCGGCTGCGCCGCCGGGGACCTCGACCCAGTCGCCGGACCACTTGCCGGCGGTGTAGTCGGCGCCCTTGGTGTAGATGTGGCCGGTGGAGCCGATGGCGAAGAGCTGTTCGGTGTTGCCGGTCATGGTGCTGGTGAGGGCCTTGAGGCCGCTTCCGCCCATCGGGGTCCAGTTGGTGCTCCACGTCCCGGCGCTGTAGTCGCCCTCGGTGACCCAGAGTTGGCCGTCGGAGCCGATCATGCTCAGGTGGACCTGGTTCCCGCTCGCCGACGCACTCAACGTGTTCCCCGGGCCCTGACCCGGCACGGAGGGGCCGTCGTCGACGATGTTCTTGTAGCGGTAGGCCGTGTAGCTGCTGGTGGGGTGGCCCGCGAGGGAGGAGGCGTTGAGGTTGCCGTCGCTGTTGTAGTTCGTCGGGCGCGAACGGCTGCTCTCCTGGTAGTAGTTGAAGGTCCCCGCGGCCTTGTCGCGCCAGCTCTCGAAGATGATCACGTGCTGGTCGCTGTCGAGGATGTCACCGGGCTGGAGGTCCGGGGCGGAGATCTTGTTCGAGTAGGCGGGAAGGTCCAGGGTGGTCGGGCTGGAGGTCAGCTCCCAGGCCATGGAGACGAATCCGGAACAGTCCTGGCGATAACGGCCGCCGGTCTGGCTGTCGGACCACCAGCTGTACGGCGAGTTGAGTCCGTTCGTGCTGTACGGAACGCTCTGGTTCACCCAGGCCTGGGCACGGGCGAGGACCTGGCTGCGGGTCACCGTGCCTCCCGGGGCGGCGTTGTTCCCCAACGAACCGGTCGAGGAGGACGACAGCGAGCCGCCGGCCTGGATGGAGTCGGCGTGGGCCGGGGCGGCGGCGAGCACCGTGGTGGCGGCGACGCAGGCGGCGACCAGGACACCGGACAGGCGGGAGGAGGACTTCTTGAGAGACATGGTGATGCGTTCCTTTGCTCGTTGATTCGCGGTCTGTACGGGTGAGTTGCTTCAGTGCTGGGCGGATCCGAGCGCGGCGAGGGCGGCCAGGACGGACGGGTCGGTGCCGTTGTCGTGGGCCGCCGGACCCGGGCGGTCGTCGAGTTCGTCGAACTGGAAGAGCGTGAGGACGGCGCCCTGCTGGAGCGCGTAGACGTGGTTGGTCTGGTGGTCCGGCGCGGACAGTCCGCCGATTCCCGTCCACGTCCTGGACCATGACGTTCCGTCAGACGTGGAGGCGGTGCGGGTCACGGTCGCGTCCTGGGGCTTGCCCTGCTCGCCCTGGAGCCGGAGGCTGGCGCCCTGGCAGGCGTCCATGTCGGCGAGGAGCTTCCGGTACGCGGCGTTCGCGGCCTCGGGCCCGGAGAAGGAGAACAACTGCTGGCTCGCGGGGTTGCGGGCCTGGCTGAGGTAGGCCTGCTGCTGCCAGGTGGTGGCGCCGGTGACGCCCGCGCACTCGTTGAGGGTGATCGTGCGGCCCTTCACGTTCTGGCTGCTCAGTGGGCCGTCGGGCTTCCAGGCGAGCGCCGGGGCCATGGGCAGCCGCGCCAGGCCGGCAGGCTGGACGGCGGGGGTGAGGGCGGTGCCGGGCGCCGCGTTCGCGTTGGCGGGTGCGGGGACGGGCGCGCCGGTCGGGGCAGTGGTCGGGGCAGTGGTCGGGGCGGCGTTCCCGGCGGCGGGCGCGGGGTCACCGGTGGGGGCCGAAGGGGCGGGGACGGCGCTGGTGGGCGGGCTGCCCGGAGTGGCAACGGCGCTGCTGGCAACGGGAGTCGGGGCGGCCGCGGGCGAACCGGTGTCGGCCGCGCCGCAGCCGGTCACCACGGCGGCGGTGCAGAGGGCCAGGACCGTCGAGGCGGCGGTCAGGGTCAGTCGTCGAGTGCGTCCGGGCATGACGGCTCCCAGGGAATGAGAAGGGCAGGAAGGAAGGAGGGGGCGCCGGCGGAGGAGGGAGCCTGGCGTCCGGGTGCGCGGGGTCAGCCGCGGAGCGGCGCGTAGCCGTGTTCGGCGAGGGGGCCGCCCGGGCCGCCGACCCGGTCGAGCAGTGCCTGGACCTGGGCGAAGGAGGCGGCCTCGGAGGCGGACCGGACGAAGAAGTAGAGGTCCAGCCCCGAGCCCTCGGGCCTGACGGTGAGGTGTTCGAGTCCGTCGGAGGGTTCGGCGTGCGTCCGGATCAGGTTCTTGACCAGCGGGCCGGCCGCGCTGGTGAGGGGGGTGTCGTGCGTCGGTACCACACGGGCCAGGACGACCCGGATCGTGCTCAGTTCCATCCGGCCACCCGCGGCGGGGAGTTGGAGGAGGCGTCGGTGGTGGTGGCAGCGGTCGGCGCGATGGTGCGAGGCATGGCTGTCCCCCGTGGAGAAGTCGTTGGTGGTGCGGGCCTCTCGGGCCCTCGAAGGCTTCCGGTCGGGGAGTCGTTCCTCCGCTGTCCCGGTGACCACCATCCTGCTCGGCGGACCCGGCCGTGGGAACGGTTCCGGGCTGTCACCAATGGGACCGGCCGCATGGTGACAGTCAGTCGGCGCACATAGGATCGGTGATCAGCAAGGGGGACAGCACAAGCTGATGGGAACTGGGGGGACACACAGTGCTGGAAGCGTTCGGGCTGGACGCCCGTACGGAGGCCGTCTACCGCGAGATGCTGGACAGGACGGCCGGAAGCGTCGCCGAACTCGCCGTCCGGGCGGGGACGACCGAGCCCGATGTGCGCGACGCGTTCGACCACCTGGTCGAGCTCGGGCTGCTGACGCCGTCCCGGGAGGCCGTCCACGGCCTTCGCGCCGTCGGCCTCGAGGCGGGACTGGAACACCTTCTGCGGCGGCAGGAGGAGGAACTGGCGCGACGCCACCACGACTTGGCGGTCGGCAAGGCCGCGGCGGCCCGCGCGATCGCCGCGTACTCGACCCAGCAGCCCGACGTGGACCAGGACGGCAGCGAGCGCCTCGTGGGCCTCGACGCGATCCAGGGCCGGCTGGAGCTCCTCACCGGGAGGCTCCGGGAGGAGTGCCTGTCGATCATCCCGGGCGGCGCCCAGTCGGAGGCGAGCCTGCGGGCGTCGCGGCCGCTGGACGAGCAGGCCCTCGGCCGGCAGGTGCGGATGCGCGTGATCTACCAGGACAGCGTCCGCAACGACCCGGCGACGTACGCGTACGCGCAGTGGACCACCGACCGCGGGGGAGAGATCCGCAGCAGCCCCGTGCTGCCCGGGCGGCTGCTGATCTTCGACCGTACGGTGGCGCTCGTCCCGATCGACCCGGACAACTCGAGGCTGGGCGCGCTCTGCACCTCCTCGCCGGGCATGGTGGCCACGCTGGTCGCGCTCTTCGAGCAGACCTGGGAGGTGGCCGTCCCGCTCGGCGCGACGCGGGGGCAGGCGCCGGAGGACGGGCTCACCCCCGGGGAGCGGGAGTTGCTGAGGCTGCTGTCGTCGGGGATGACGGACGAGGCGGCGGGCAAGCGGCTCGGCGTCTCCATGCGGACGGTGCGGCGGCAGATGGCGACGCTGATGGAGCGGCTGGAGGCGACGAGCAGGTTCGAGGCGGGCCTGAAGGCGGCCCGGCGCGGCTGGTTGTGAGCCGACGGACGCGACCCGCTCCGCCCACCGGGGCGGGTCGCGTCCGTCGGTGAGCCCGGCGCGGCTGCCTAGACTGGGCGGTTGTGCGGTTGTCGGTGCGGGCGGGAGGGGCAGTGGTGGAGGGGCTCGACGGGCGGGTGGTCGATGCGGTGGAGCGGCTCGGGGATGCCGGGCGGGCGATGCTGCGGGAGGCGGCGAAGGGGGAGGGGCTGTCGGTCACGCAGGCGCAGCTGCTGTTGCGGGTGACGACGGCGGGCGCGGGGCCGCAGAGCACGGGGAGCTTCGCGCGGTGGCTGGAGGTGTCCGCGCCGACGGTGAGTGACGCCGCGGCCGCGCTGGTGCGCAAGGGGCTGCTGGAGTCCGTGCCGGACGTGACGGACACCCGGCGGTCGGCGTGGGTGCCGACGGGGGCCGGGCGGGAGGTGGCGGGGCGGCTGCACGGGTGGCGGGATCCGCTGGTGGCCGGGCTGGCCGCGTGTTCGCCGGAGGACCGGGCGACGGCGTTGCGGGTGCTGCTGGAGGCGGTGGCCTCGCTGAACCGGACGGGGCGGATCACGGTCGCCCGGACGTGCCTGACCTGCCGGTTCCTGCGGGAGGAGGCCCCGGACGGCCGGGCGGGCGACTGGTGCGGGCTGCTGGGGGCCCCGCTCGCAGCGGCGGACCTGAGGGTGGACTGCCCGGAGCACCTGCCCGCGGGGAACTGATTCCTCGTCAATCCGGGCCTTGCGCAGGGGCGTGGGGGATCGGTAGCGTCGAGGTAGTTAGGACTCCTAATTCGGTTCAAGGAATTCGAGGACGGACATGACGTACGCACCCATTCCCGGCTACCGCTACGACGACCCCGAGCAGGCCCCCTCCCCGGTCACCGCGGGCGACCTGGACGGGCTCGCCGCGGCGACCCTGTTCACCGAGGCGGACGTCGCGGCGCTCAAGCTCGCCGGCGAGGTCCTGGCGGACCAGACCGAGCAGATCCTCGACGTCTGGTACGGGTTCGTCGGCTCCCACCCGCACCTGCTCGCCTACTTCTCCACCCCCGAGGGCGCCCCCATCGGCGACTACCTGGCCGCCGTGCGCCGCCGGTTCGGGCAGTGGATCACCGACACCTGCACCCGCCCGTACGACGCCCGCTGGCTCGCCCAGCAGGAGGAGATCGCGCTGCGGCACACGGTGGCGAAGAAGAACGTCACGGACGGCGCGCCGTCCGTCCCGTCCGTGCCGCTGCGGTACCTGATCGCGTTCGTCGTGCCGATCACGGCGACGATGCGGCCGTTCCTGGCGGCCAAGGGGCACGCCCAGGAGCAGGTCGAGGCGATGCACCAGGCGTGGTTCAAGGTCGTGACGCTGCAGGTCTCGCTCTGGGCCCGCCCGTACGCCGGGGCGGCCTGGTAGGCCGACGGCCGGGCGAGCCGAGGGCGGGTCGGCGGTCAGCGCGCCGCGTGGGCGGCCTCGAGCCAGTTGAGGAACTCGCAGGCGAAGTGCCACTGGTGGCCGGTGAAGACGTGCTCGGGGGCGGCGGCGGGGAACCGGATGGTCAGGCGGATGCGCAGGCCGTCCGGCCCGTCGCCGAACTCGTGCAGGACGCGGGCGACCTCGGTGCCGTCGGCGAGCCGGCCGGTGCCGCCGATCCGGACGGGGTACGCGGAGTCGGGGGTGTCGTCGGGCGCGGTGTCGCCGTCGTGGAAGGTGAGGAAGAAGCGCAGTGGGCCGGAGCCGATGGTCTCGATGATCTCGACCACGCCGTCGGCGGAGTCGGCGAGGTAGTGCTCCGGGTTGGCCGCGAGCAGGGCGGTGCGGTCGCCGCCCGCGAGGCGGCCCTGCCACCAGGCGAGGAACTCCCCGGCGGTGATCCCGGTGGCCGTCATCTCGGTGACGGCGGAGCGCCAGGCGCCGCCCGAGGCCTGCGGCAGCGGGGCCATCGCGCGGTCGGCGGCCGCCACGTCCTCGGCGAGCAGGGCGCGCATGGCGTCGTCGCCGATCCGGTCCTTGAGGAGGGCGAGGGCGGTGCGGGCGCGGTGCAGCTCCCACCGGCGGATGTCGTCCCGGGGGTGCTCGGTGCCGTCGATGACGGTCCGGACGGTCAGCGCGCTGCTGGTCATGGCGTGCCTTCTGAGGTTAAGCGGAGAGAAGTTCTCCGTCTTGCTGTGGACGCTACCATAGCGGAGAGAAGTTCTCCGTTTCGGAGATGAAGAGCGGAAGGCGGTGCACCGTGCGGGCGGATGCGGCACGCAGCAGACGGCGGATCCTCGACGCGGCGCGCGAGGTGTTCCTCAGGCACGGCCTCGACGCGCCCCTGGACCTGATCGTGCGCCAGGCCGGGATCGGGCCCGGCACGCTCTACCGGCGCTACCCCGACCGGGAGGCGCTCGTCCGGGACCTCACCGGAGACCTGCTCGCGCAGCTGGAGGAGGCGGCCGAAGCGGCCGCGGCGGCGGACGGCGACGCCTTCGCCGCCGTGCGCCGCTTCGTCCACGCGGCGGCGGACCTGCGGATGGGCGCACTCATCCTCGTCCTGCTCGACGGGCTGGTGGTCGACGAGGAACTCGTCCGCATCCGCACCGGCACCGCGAGCACCGTCGGGGCGCTGATCGAGGCCGCGCACCGCTGCGGCCGGCTGCGCCCCGACGTGGGCATGGGCGACCTCGTCCTGCTGTCGATCCGCCTCTCCCGCCCGCTCCCCGGCGGCCTGGACCGCCTGGACGCGGACGGGGCGCTCCTGCACCGCCACCTCGACCTGGCCCTGGACGGCCTGGACCTGGAGGCGGAGAAGCGGGGGAAGGGCAGCCCGCTGGGCTTCGAGGACCTCGTCGCGGCCGCCGACCGGCCGTCCGTCGGCGACCGCCCTTCCGTCACCGGCCCCGTGTCCGTCACCGGCCGGGCGTCCGTCACCGGCCCCGTGTCCGTCACCGGCCGGGCGTCCGTCACCGGCCGGGCGACGGAAGGGGGTTGAGCGCCGCCGTCAGCAGGCGGTGGCCGAGCGCGGTGCAGCTGTGCCGCACCGAGCGGCCGGTGCGGACGGTGGTGACGAGGCCCGCGTGGCGCAGGGCGCGGGTGTGCTCGGAGACGGTGGCGGCCGAGAGGCCGAGGTCCCGGGCGAGCTGGCCGGTGGTGGGCTCGTGCAGGGTCAGGCGCAGGACGGCCGCGCGGGTGCGGCCGAGGAGGGTGGCCACGGGTTCGTCGGCGGGCGTGTCCTCGGGCAGGTAGGGGAGCGGGGTGACGGCCGGGTAGAGGAGCAGCAGCGACCCGTCCGGGAGCGGGCCGCACAGCGGCTCGCCCGTCCACTGCGCCGAGGGCAGCAGGAGGACGCCCCCGCCCTCCAGCCGGTACTCCGCACGCCGGGCGACCGGGATCTCCAGCGTGCTGCCGCGCCAGCGGCTGCCCGGGTGGAGGCCGGCCAGCATCCCGCGCAGACCCTGCTCGCGCTGCACCCGCCCGCGCCAGGCGAGGTCGGTGTCGAAGCCGGTGCGCAGCCGGGGCCAGGCCTCGTCGATCAGCGCCGCGTGGCAGGCGCGCAGGCTGCGCTCCAGGTGCTGCCAGGCCTGCCGGTCCTGCTCCGCCAGGGCGAGCATCAGCGGGGTGACGGGCAGGCCGTTGCCGTGGACGCGGGCGAGTTCGCTGCGGACGAGGGAGTTGGGGGAGGAGCGTACGGCCTCCAGGCCCTCCTCCAGGTCGACGGTGAGCGGGTCGAGGAAGAAGGGGCCCGCGCCGGTGGGCGGGACGAGTTGGGCGAGAGGGGCGGCCAACCGTGTGGCCCTGGCGCCGAGTTGGCGGTGGTGGCGGGCGAACGCCCGGTCCACGTCGGGGCGTTGGAGCATGGCAACGGCCATTTCGAGCTCCATCAGGGGCGCCGGGCCGTCCGCGAACCGGGTGCCGAGCAGGTCCTCGGCCGTGAAGTGGATGCGGATCGCCATGCCCCAACCCTCCCTGCGCGCGGGTTTTCGGCCCTGGCCGAAAGGGTCGCACCCGTGCGGCCCCGGCCAGACGATACCCAGTGCGCGGCCGCGCGGGCAGGGGCTCTGCCGGGCGGGGCCGCACGAATCCGACGCGATCCGGCCCGGCCCGATCTGACCCGGCCCGATCTGACCCGACCGACCCGATCCGACCCGACACTCCAGGAGGCCCCCATGCGCATGCCGTCGCACCTCGCCCGGCCGTCCGCCCTCGTCGTCGCCGTGGCGACGGCCGTCCTGCTGCTGGCCGCCCCGGCCGCGCAGGCCGACGACGACGGCTGGCAGCCGTACCACGGGCAGGACTACGACGCGCCCGCCGGGACGCTCTGCCCGTTCCACCTGTACATCACCGACGTGCTCGACCAGGAGGAGACCAGGACCGTCGCCCGCTACCCCGACGGCTCGCCGGCCCAGGTGCTCTGGCGCGGGCCGCTGATCCTGCGCTACACCAACCTCGACACGGGCGCCCAGGCCACCCGCGACCAGAGCGGCGACGCCACCGAGTACCGCCTGCCGGACGGCAGCACGGTCTGGGACGTCCCGAAGGACTCGCACATCTCGGCCAAGATCCACCCCGGCAACCCCTACCACGCCGCCGGGGACTACGTGTTCAGCGGCGGCGCGGTGCTGCTGGTGCACCCGGGCGGGCAGGTCCAGGTGCTGGCCCAGAACCGGGTGGAGAACCTCTGCGAGACCCTCGCCTGAGCGACCGTCGCGGGCCCGCCCGCGACGGGGGTGCGGGCGGGCCCGGATGCGCGGGTCGGCCCGGGCGGCGATGCTGGAGCTGTTCGACATCCGCGAGGAGGACGACCATGTCCATGTTCGACAAGCTCAAGGACCTCCTGAAGGGCCACGAGGACCAGGCCAAGCAGGGGGTCGACAAGGCGGGCGACGCCTTCAACGAGCGCACCGGCAGCAAGTACGAGAGCCAGGTCGACACGGCCAAGCAGAAGATCGACGAGCAGCTCGGCAACCAGCAGCAGCCCCCGACCGATCAGCCCTGAGGCCGCGCGACGGTGACGTAGGCGACGAGGCGGGCCGTCCCGTCCGGCCCCCGGGCCGCGACGGCGGCGGCCGCCCGTACGTCCGGTGAGGCGGACAGTGCCGACTCGACCTCGTCCAGCTCGGTCCGCACGCCCGACACCTTGACCTGCCGGTCGGACCGGCCGGCGAACTCGAGCGCGCCGTCCGGCCGGGCCCGCACCCGGTCGCCGGTGCGGTACCGGCGTTGCGGCCCGGAAGCGTCGACGAAGCGCTCGGCCGTCCGGTCCGGCAGGCGGAAGTACCCGGCGGCGACGCACGGCCCGCTGCTGCGCCGCCTGCCGCCTGCCGCCTGCCGGCCGCCCGGACGGGGCGGGGCGGGGCGGCCGGCCTGACCACCGTGCTCGCCGGGCTGCTCGCCTCCGGGGCGCTGGCGGAGTGGATGGGCCTGCACTTCGTCTTCGGCGCCTTCACCGTCGGCCTGGTCGTGCCGCGCGACGGAACCGGGCCGCTGCGCGAGGAGATCGAGGGCGGCCTCGGGCGCGTCTCCCACCTGCTGCTGATGCCGGTGTTCTTCCTCGCCGCGGGCCTGAAGGTCGACCTCTCCTCGGTCGACCCGTCCACGCTCCGGGAGTTCGCGCTGATCCTGCTCGTCGCCGTCGGCGGAAGGTTCGGCGGCGCCTACCTGTCGGCCCGCGCCTGCCGGATCGCGCCCCGGGAGTCGGCGGCCCTCGCGGCGCTGATGAACACCAGGGGGCTGACGGAGCTGGTGATCCTCAGCGTCGGACTCCAACTCGGCTTGCCGGACACCGCATTGTGCTCGCTGATGGTGCTGACGGCCCTGGTCGCCACGGCCATGACCAGCCCGCTGGTGGTCGCCGTCCACGGCCCGGGGCCCCGGGGCGGGCCGAGGTCCGAGGAGCGGGGGCGGGCCGTCAGTCGGCCGTGAACTCCCTCTGGTGGCGCAGTACTTCGGCGACGTAGGCCTCGGTGCCCGCCGGGGGCCCGCCGGCCTGGGTGACGGCCTTGTCGCTGGTGCGGTAGGCGGCGGCGATCAGGCCGGGCAGGTTGCTGTGCAGGCCGCTGAGCTTGATGCGCTGGTCGAGCCAGCAGGTGTACAGGCCCATGGTGGCGATCGCGTCCGCCGGGTCCATGTAGTCCTTGAACCCGTCGCCGTCCCCGTCCACCGCCCAGGCGTTGAACACGGACGGGGTCCAGCGGGCGATCCCGTACTCGTCGGCCTTCGGGTCGCGCAGGTCCGGGTCGAAGTTGCTCTCCGCCTTCAGCATCGCGGCGAGGAGGGAGGGGGTGATCTCGGGCTCCGTGCACCGGCGGGCGGCGAGCTCGATGACGGTGCGGTAGCGGTCCGGCACGGCGGCGTCGGCCCGCAGCGCGCCCGGTACGGCGGAGGGTGAGCCGGGTGCGACGACGGGCGGCCTGCCCGCCGCTGCCGTACCCGCCGGGGGCGAGGACCGCTCAGCTGCCCGCCCGCCGCCTCCGTCGACGGCCGCCGTGATCCACGCGGCCACTCCCGCCAGGGCGCCGATCGCGGCCAGGACCAGGGCCAGTCGGGGCCGCCGGCGCTTCCGGGGCGGGGCCGGGGCCACCTGTTCCTGCTCGACCTCCTCCCCGATCTCCTCCCCGATCTCCTCTCCGGCCTCCTCCTCCGCCGCCGGGGCCACGGGGGCGGACCGGTCGCGCACCGCCTCCCACAGCGGCCGCAACTCGCCCGGGTCCCGCCCCACTTCACGACAGAGCGCCTCCACCGCCGCCCAGGGCGGCAGCCCCCTGCCCGCGAGGTAGCGCGACCAGGAGGAGTCGCTCACCAGCGTGATCCGCTCCAGCTCCTTGAGGCTCTTGCGCGTCTGCGCCCGCAACTCCCGCAGCCGCTCGGCCAGTTCCTCCCCGCCGCCGTCCTCCTGAGGTTCCGTCGCTCCAGTCATCCCCGACCTCCCCGACATGGTCACGTCACGCTCGTTCTCATGCTGACACATCCCGCCGCCGTCCCGCGAGGCCACGTCCCAGCAGGTCACCGCCGGGCCCGTCCCCGGGACGTCCCGTCCTGCCCGGCGCCGCTTGTCCCCTCCCCGGCACCGCTGTTCAGCTTGATCCGACCCAGCCCCTCACCTGAGGACGTGCACCGTGAACACCACCGCAGTCAGGACGCGCCGAGCCGTCGCCGCCCTCGCCCTGTCCCTCTCGATACCCCTCGCCCTCCCGGGGGCGGCGCACGCCGCGCCCCCGTCCGTCCAGGCCGCCTGCGACGTCCTCGCCCCGGGCGCCTCGGCCGTCGGCCAGGCGGCCGTCCGGGCCGCGTGCGGCCAGATCGGCGTCTGGTACAGCTGGGGCGGCGGCCACGGCGCCACCCCCGGCGCGACCTACGGCTACTACGACGGCTCCGACCCCGCCAGCCTCCACGACGACGAGCGCCTGGGCTTCGACTGCTCCGGCCTGGCCCGCTACGCGTACGCCCAGGCGACCGGCCGCGACCTGCTCAACGGCACGGCCGACGACCAGTTCCACACCTCCCACGCGGCGGCCCGGTTCACCGCCGCCCAGGGCTCGGCGCCCCTGCTCCCCGGCGACCTGATGTTCTGGGGCAGCGGCTACGTCCACCACGTCGCCGTCTACATCGGCGCCGGCCAGATGGTGGAGGCCTACCAGTCGGGCACCCGCATCCGCGTCACCCCGGTGCGCACCGGCGGCGACTACGCGGGCGCCGTCCGCATCGACGGCTCCGGCACCGTCCCGCCCCCGCCCGCCAACGGCGGCACCACCTTCGCGACCTGGGGCACCGACGTGCACACCCACACCTCGCCCAGCGTGAGCGCCTCCGTCGTGGACACCTTCCCCGGCCCCACCCAGGTGTCGGTGATGTGCCAGCAGCACGCCGAGACGGTCACCGCCGAGGGCTACACCAACGACATCTGGGCCCGGCTCTCCAACGGCTCCTGGATGACCAACATCTACATCAAGGGCCCCGCCTCCCTCCCCGGCGTCCCCGACTGCGGCGGCACCCCCACCCCGCCCCCGACCGGCACCAGCACCCCCGTCCAGACCTGGGGCACCGGCGTCCGCACCCACACCGAGCCCAACGTCGACGCCCCCGTCGTCGACTACTTCCCGCAGCCCACGACCGTCAACATCCTCTGCCAGTCCCACGCCCAGTCCGTCACCGCCGAGGGCTACACCAACGACGCCTGGTCCCGCCTCACCGACGGCTCCTGGATCACCAACATCTACCTCCAGGGCCCCGCCTGGCTCCCGGGCGTCCCCACCTGCTGAGCCGCCCTCAGGGGCCTGAGTCGCCGCCAAGTCCTCCGGCCCGGGCCCCGTTCCAGGCTCCGATCCAGCGCTCCCACCTGCGAATTCGACGGGAGTGTGACGTGAACACCTCCGTGTGCTGCGGGGGTGTTTCGTGTTCGTGGCCAAGTGCCCCGGGCCCTGGTGTACGTGTCAACTCGCACACAGACTGGCCACTGCGCAGTCGCGCGAACACCCCTGGACCGAGGAACCTTCACCAGCATGCCCAGCTTCTCCAGACCCGGCGCTCCCCAGCCGCACCCGGCGCAGACGGTGGGGAGGTGGCGGCCGTGCTCCGGTACGTGACGCGCAGGGCGTCGGGGTGGGTGCTGGTGATCGGTGTGGCCACCAATGCCACGTACTTCCTGGCCAGTTGGTTCCTCGACCCGCGCTCGAACTACAAGGAGCTGCGCCCCGTCCGTACGGAGGAGCAGATCTCGCGGGCGCTGGCCCCGTACAACCTCGACCCGCACGAGCCGCTGCTGCACCGGTGGTGGGAGTGGCTGAGCGGGGTGGTGCTGCGCTTCGACTGGGGGCGCTCCCCGGTCGGGGTGGGGGTGAACGGGGAGATCGGCTACCGCTCCCTGGTGAGCGCCGAGTTGGTGATCGGCGCGACGGTCCTGTCCGTCGTGCTCGGGGTCGCGCTCGCCGTGCACACCGCCTCCCGGCAGTACGGCTGGCGGGACAGGGCGGCCCAGGCCGTGTCCATGGCGCTGTTCAACGTCCCGGTGTCCGTCGCCGCGCTCGCCGTGGTGCTGCTGGCCATCCGGCTCAACGACCACGCGGGCTGGCGGTTCCTGTACGTGGCGGGGGAGAACTCGCCCGGCGTGGAGGGGTTCTGGCCGACGCTCGGTGACCGGCTGCTGCACCTGATCCTGCCGACGCTCACCCTCACCCTCACCGGGTACGTGGGCTACCACCTCACCCAGCGCTCCCTGCTGCTGGACGTCATCGGCTCCGACTTCGTGCGCACCGCCCGGGCCACCGGGCTCACCCGCGCCCAGGCGATCCGCCGCCACGCGCTGCGCACCGCGCTGATCCCCACCGCCCAGTCCGTGGCGTTCAGCATCCCGGCCGTCTTCACCGGCGCCGTCCTCACGGAGACGATCTTCGGCTGGAACGGCATGGGCCAGTACTTCATCCAGACCATCAGCAAGAACGACGTGCACGGCACGGTGGCCACCGCCGCCTTCGCCGCCGCCCTGACGGCGATCGGCGCGATCCTCGCCGACATCGCCACCGTTCTGCTCGACCCGAGAGTGCGGGTGAGCTGAGATGACCACCCTCCTGAACGCCGAGGCGGCCCCGCGCTACCTGGGCCGGCGCCGCCTCTACCTGCGCCGCTTCCTGCGCAACCGGATCGCCGTCGCCGGCGTGGTGATCTTCCTGCTCCTCGTCCTGTACGCGGTCTTCGGCGCCCTGTTCACCCCGTACGGCCACGCCGACGCCGACTTCGCGGCCCTGACCCAACCCCCCAGCGCCGAGCACTGGTTCGGTACCAACCAGGGCGGCAACGACATCTACGCCGCCGCCGTGCACGGCCTCCAGCGCTCGCTGGTGATCGCCGTGAGCGTCTCCGTCCTGACCGTCGCCGTCGCCGCCGTCGTCGGCGCGGGCGCCGCGTACCTCGGGGGCCGGGTGGAGAAGGCGACCCTCGCCCTCATCCACTTCCTCCTGATCGTGCCCTCCTTCCTCATCCTCGCCCTGGTCTCGCACCGGCTGGCGGGCGACTGGAGGGTCCTGATCCTCGTCCTGACGGTCTTCGGCTGGATGTCCACCGCGCGCGTGGTCTGGTCGGTCTCGACCTCCCTGCGCGAGCGCGACTACGTGCGCGCCGCCGAGTTCATGGGCGTGCGCCCGCTGCGCATCGTGCTGCGGCACATCATCCCCAACCTGGGCTCCCTGCTCGTCGTCAACCTCACCCTGGGCGTGGTCTCCACCGTGCTCAGCGAGACCGCCCTGTCCTTCCTCGGCTTCGGCGTCCAGACCCCGGACGTGTCCCTGGGCACGATGCTCGCCGACGGCGCGGGCACCATCACCAGTGCCCCCTGGCTCTTCGCCTTCCCCGCCGGGCTGACGGTGCTGCTCACCGTCTCGATGACCTTCGTCGGCGACGGCCTGCGCGACGCCCTCGACCCCACGTCCACCGCCGGGGCGTCCCCGACCCGTGCCGCAGGAGGCCGACGATGACCTTCGCACCCGCCCGCCGCACCGAGCCCCGGACGGAGACCAGCGGCCCCGCCCCCGTCCTCTCCGTGCGCGACCTGCGCGTCACCTTCCCCTCCGAGGCCGGCCCGGTCGAGGCCGTGCGCGGCGTCGACTTCGACCTCCTGCCCGGCCGCACCCTCGGCATCGTCGGCGAGTCCGGCTCCGGCAAGTCCGCCACCGCCCTCGCCGTCCTGGGCCTGCTGCCGCCCACCGCCCGCCTCGGCGGCCAGGTCCTGCTGGGCGGCCGCGACCTGGTGGCGATGGACGACCGGCAGCTCTCCCAGGTCCGCGGCAAGGACATCGGCATGGTCTTCCAGGACCCGATGTCCGCGCTCACCCCCATCTTCAGCGTCGGCCGCCAGCTCTCCGAGGCCCTGCGCGTGCACCGGGAGCTGTCGAAGAAGGACGCCTGGGAGCAGGCCGTGGAGCTGCTCGACCTCGTCGGCATCCCCGACCCGCGCGAGCGCGCCAAGGCCTTCCCGCACGAGTTCTCCGGCGGCATGCGCCAACGCGTCGTCATCGCCCTGGCCGTCGCCAACCGGCCCTCGGTGCTCGTCGCCGACGAGCCGACCACGGCGCTCGACGTCACCGTCCAGGCCCAGATCCTCGACGTGCTGCGCCTGGCGCAGCACGAGACCGGTGCCGGGCTCGTCCTGATCACCCACGACCTGGGCGTGGTGGCCGGGCACGCCGACGAGGTCGCCGTCATGTACGCCGGGCGGATCGTCGAGCACGCCGGAGTGGACGAGCTGTTCCGCCGCCCCACGATGCCGTACACCGTCCGCCTGCTGGCCAGCGTCCCGACGGTGGACAGCGTCGACGACCGGCCCCTCGTCCCCGTCGGCGGCGAGCCGCCCTCCCTGGCGGCCCTGCCCGGCGGCTGCCCGTTCGCGCCCCGCTGCGCGCTGGCCCTGGACGTGTGCCGCACCACCGAGCCGGCCCTGGCGGGCGGCGTCGCCTGCCACCGCGCGTCCGAGATCGCGGACGGGAGCCTCGACCCCGCGGGGGAGGCCGCCGCCGTGCCACCGGCCGTCCGCTCCGGGGAACGGGGCAGCGGCGAAGTCGTGCTGCGCGTCGAGGACCTGGTCAAGACCTTCCCCGTCACCAAGGGCGCCCTCCTCAAGCGCCGCGTCGGCACCCTGCACGCCGTCAACCGCGTCGGCTTCGAGCTGCGCGCCGGCGAGACCCTCGCCCTGGTGGGGGAGTCCGGCAGCGGCAAGACCACCACCCTGCGCGAGGTGCTGCGGCTGCGCGCCCCCGAGGGCGGCCGCATCGAGGTGGCCGGAACGGACGTCGCGACCCTGCGGACGGCCGCCGAGGTGCGCGCGCTGCGGCGCGAGGTCCAGATCGTGCTCCAGGACCCGACGGACGCCCTGGACCCGCGCCTGACGGTCTTCGACCTGCTCGCCGAGCCCCTCCAGGCCGCCGGCGCCGACCGGACGGCGATCCGCGACCGGGTCACCCGGCTGCTGGACCTCGTCGGACTGGACCGCGCCATGGGCGACCGCTTCCCCGCCGCCCTCTCCGGCGGCCAGCGCCAGCGCGTCGGCATCGCCCGCGCCCTGGCCCGCGAGCCGAGGCTGCTGGCCCTGGACGAGCCGCTCTCCGCCCTGGACGTCTCCGTGCAGGCCGAGATCATCAACCTGCTCGCCCGGCTCAAGCGCGAACTGGGCCTGGCCTACCTGGTGGTGGCCCACGACCTCGCCGTGGTGCGGCACTTCTCCGACCGCATCGCCGTGATGTACCTCGGGCACATCGTCGAGTCCGGCGCCACCGAGGAGATCTTCGCCCGCCCCCGGCACCCGTACACCCGCGCCCTGCTCTCGGCGATCCCCGTCCCCGACCCGGAGCGCGAGCGCCGCCGCGAGCGCATCGTCCTCGCCGGGGAGCAGCCCAGCGCCGCCCGGCTGCCCGAGGGCTGCGTCTTCGTCGACCGCTGTCCGCTGTACCGGGAGGCCGAGGAGGCCGTGCGGGCGCGCTGCCGCACCGAACGGCCGGCCACGGCGAGCGCCCCGGACGGTTCCGACCACCAGTACGCCTGCCACGCGGTCTGACGCGCACCCCTTCCCTTCTCCACCCCCGTCGTCACCAAGGACACCCCATGCCACGGAAGTTCGCCCTGCCCCTCGCCCTCCTCGCGGCCGTCTCCGTCGCCGCCACGGCCTGCTCCTCCTCGTCCCCCTCCTCCGGCTCCGCCGGGCAGGACGCCAAGAACGCCGCCAAGGTCGCGTCCTCCGTCACCGACTACAACCCGCAGCCGTACGAGAACCTCAAGGACGGCGGGACGTACACGACGTCGGGGACCTTCGAGGAGCAGGGCAACCCGTTCAACGTCAACGGCAACCTCTACACCCTGCGGATCTGGTCCTGGTACAACGCCGACGCGATCACCTACTCGCCCACCGGCGAGGTCCAGTACAACCCGGACTACTACAGCGACGTGAAGGTGTCGGTCGAGGGCGGAGACCAGAAGGTCGTCCTCACCCTCAACCCCAAGGCCGTGTTCAACGACGGCACCCCGATCGACTACCGGGCCATCGAGGCGACCTGGAAGGCCAACAACGGCTCGAACAAGGACTACGCGGCCAGCTCCACCGACGGCTACGACCACATCACCTCCGTCACCCGGGGCGCGGACGACAAGCAGGCCGTCATCACCTTCAAGGGCGTCAACGCCGCCTGGTCCGCGCTGTTCACCACCTTCCTGCACCCCCAGGCCGCCACCGTCGAGAACTTCAACAAGGCGTACGTCAAGACCGCCCACCCCGAGTGGGGCACCGGCCCGTACACCGTCGGCTCCTGGGACGAGCACTCCGGCAACATCACCTTCGTGCGCAACCCCGCCTGGTGGGGCAGGAAGGGCAAGCTGGACAAGCGCGTCTACGTCAACCTGGAGAGCGCCGCCTCCATCAACGCCTTCAAGAACGGCGAGATCGACTACGCCCCCGTCGGGAGCGCGGAGAACCTCAAGCAGGTGAAGACCGTCAAGGACACCGAGATCCGACGCGGCGGCAGCCCGTTCGAGTACGCGCTGTACCTCAACACCAAGTCCCCGTTCCTCGGAGACGCCCAGGTCCGCAAGGCGGTGCAGGAGAGCATCGACCGCCCCCAGATCGCCAAGATCCGCTTCCAGGGCCTCGACTACACCGAGCCCCTGCCCGGCTCGGCGGTGCTCTACAGCTTCCAGAAGGGCTACCAGGACAACGTCGCCGCCGTGCTCAAGTACGACCCGGAGGACGCCCGCAAGATCCTGGACACGGCCGGCTGGAAGCCCGGCGCCGACGGCATCCGCAGCAAGGACGGCAAGGAGCTCTCCCTCGGCTACACCCTCCTCGGCGACGACCCCGTCGAGAAGGCCACCGCGAGCGCGCTCACCGCGATGCTCAAGTCCGTCGGGGTGAAGGTGGAGGTCAACAAGGTCTCCGAGAGCGACTTCTCCAAGGTCATCAACGACCGCCGCTTCGACCTCTTCATCTCCGGCAACCGCTCCACCGACCCCTTCGGCGCCCGCTACCTGTGCGACTTCTACTGCTCGGACCGCGACTCCAACATCACCGGCTCCGGCACCTCCGACCTGGACAAGGAGATCCGCGCCACCGGCGACATCGCCGACCTCGCCCAGCAGGTCGAGGCCGTCAACAAGGTGGAGCAGAAGGCCCTCCAGCAGTACGCCTTCCTGCCCCTCTACAGCGGCCCCTCCACCTACGGCATCCGCAAGGGCCTCGCCAACGTGGGCGCCACCATCTTCTACAGCCCGCTGCCGGAGACGATCGGCTGGCAGAAGTAGCCCCACCGGGGCCCGGCCCCGGGGCTACCGGGTGAGGCCCTCCTCCAGGGTGTAGGTGATGCCGAGGGGCCCGCTGAGGCACCTGCCGCTCCCGGGGTCGAGGAGGGCCGCACGGCGGTGGCGCAGGCCCGGGCGGTCGAGGGCCGGCCAGGTGCCCGGGCGCGGGACGCCGCCGCGCCCCGAGGTCCAGGTCACCGGCATGGACAGGGTGTTGAGGAGGAAGTCCTTCTGCTGCCCCCGCCGGGCCTCGCCGTCCGCCGGGTGGTAGCGGGTGTCGGCGGGCAGCCGGCCGTCCCTGTCGTAGGTGAGCGCGCCGCCGGGCCACCGGTAGAGGGCGAGGAACTCGATCGAGGGCGTGCCGAGGCGGGTGAGGGCCGCGATCCCGGGGGCGCCGAAGCTCCGGCCCCCGCCGTGGGCCTTCCCGGAGGTGAGGTCGTGCGCGACGGCAGGGGTCCGTCCCTGCCGACCGTACGGGAGGAGGGGGCGGGCGTAGGACTCGCCGTGCTCGTCGGCGAGTGAGGCCCGCCAGTCCGCGCCGGTCCGGGCGAGGAGCCGCCCCAGGGCGCCGGGCTGCGCGCCGACGGGGCCGTAGACCTCCTCGACGAGGGCGCGGTGCTCGTCGGCGGTCAGGGCGAACCGGCCGGCCCCGTCCGTCCGGCGGTCGAGCGCGTGCCAGGTGGCGGCCAGGATGTACGGCGCGTAGACGAGGCCGTCCAGGTTCCCGACCGCCGTGCCCGCGCCCCGGCCGTCCGGGGGCTCGACGAGGGGCAGCCCGGTGTCGTCGGGCTGCCACAGGACGGTGAGGGCGGACTCGCGGAACCACGGCGGGCGGGCGTTGGCGGGGAGCCGGTGGAGGCGCCCGTAGCGCTGGATGAGCAGGTCGATCGGGGCGAGGTCGGTGTAGAGCCGGTCGAAGTCGATGTCGAGGGACTGCTCGACGACCTGGGTGGCGATGACGAGGAGTCGGCGGGGGCGGCCGGAGTTGGGCCCGCCGGTGTCCGGGTCGGGGCCGAGGGCGGCGAGCAGTCGCGTCTCGATCGGGAGGCGGTCACGGCCCATGAGCCGACCGTGCAGCAGCACGATCTCGTCCTCCCGCCACCCGTTGCGCAGCCCCAGACGGCGTGCGGTGGCGTGCAGTTCGACCGCCGAGGCGACCCGGTTGCGGACCACGCCGGTGACGCCTCCTCCCTCCGCCTCGCGCAGCAGCAGGCCGGCCAGGCCGTTGGGCCCCGGCAGCGGCTGGAGGCGCACCTGCGTGCCGACGCGGTGGGGCCGGGCGGCTCCCGTACGGTCGGCCCCGGTCCGGCGTACGGCGCCGCTGCGGTCGACGACGGTGACGGGACCGGTGCCTCCGTCGTCCCGGGTGACGACCCGGTGCCCCGTGCACCAGGCCCGGACCAGCGCCTCCCGTACCGGTGCGGGGAGCGTCGCGGAGAGGACGACCACGGACGCCCCGGCGTCCGCGAGCCACTGGACCGCCGCGCCGAGCATCTCCTGCTGGAAGAGCTGGTACGCGTGCGCCTCGTCGATGACGACGGTCTTCCCCGCGAGTCCGAACAGGCGCAGCATCCAGTGGCGGTTGCGCTGCGGCACCAGGACGAGCTGGTCCACGGTGCCGATCCCGAAGGTCGAGACGAGCCCGAGGCAGCTCCGCAGGTACCAGGGGTTCAGGACGACGTTGTCGGGCTCCCCGCTGTCCTGCGAGGCCTCGGCGACGGAGTCGGGGAGGGAGCCCAGGGCGTTCTGCTGCCGGGTGGCGGAGGCGTCGATCAGCCGGTGGACCAGCTCGGTGGCCTCGGCGGCGGCGTGGACGACGGCCAGGTTGGTGGTCGTGGCGCCGTCGGTCGAGTTCCTGAGGAACCTCTCCAGCTCGCCCGCCACCTGGTTGGTGGTGGCCCGGGTCGGCATGGCCATGAACAGGCCCTGGTGGCCGCAGGTCCTGGCGAGGTGGTGGGCGACGGCGAAGGCCAGCCGGGTCTTGCCGGAGGCGGTGTCGGACTCGACGAGGACGAGTGCCGGCCCGTCGGCCGGGAGGGCGGCGAGTGTCGCGCTCTGGAACGGACGGGGCGCGGTGCCGGGGAACAGCTCGGGCCAGCTGCGGGGTTCCGGGCGCCACCGGTCGAGCGCGAGAGCCGAGACCGCCTGCCGGGCCTGGCGGCGGGACGCGGCCCACCAGTCGGTCGTCGGGGTTCCGAGCCGCCGGTAGGTGACGTGGTCGTCGCTGGAGGCGATCCAGTCGCTCAGGATGACGAGTCCGGTGAACATCGGCAGGACGGACGGCCGTTCCGGCTTGACGAGGGCCGGCAGCGCGGCGAGGTCGACGCCGATGAGCTCGGCCGCCTCCGCGACGAGGCCCCGGTGGACGGGCTCCCACAGCTCCATCGGGGCGGCGCCGGCGGCCCGTTGGACGACGTCCATCCCGGGGATGTCGCCGTGGTGGCCGCCGAGCAGCAGGGCGACGGTGTGCAGGCCGGGGAGCTTGTCCCCGTCCCCTCCGCAGTCCTCGCAGGGGCAGCCGAGGAGGCGGGGGAGGTGAGCCGCCGTGATGTGTTCGTGCCGGGCGTCGACCTGACCGTAGGGGTGGGCGTCGCCGGGGAGCCGGGCGGCGGAGGCCTGGGCGCGCCAGGCGTCCGACTCGCGGGTCCTGAGCGGCAGGTCGTCGTTGCGGCCGGTTCCGAAGGTGCGGAGGAAGCAGCCGGAGGCCTTGCCGAGGTCGTGCAGACCGGCGAGCAGCATCACGATCCGGCGCGCGGTCTCCTCCTCACCACCCCCGAACGCCTCCGTGAGCCTCCGCCGCATCCCGGGCGTGAGGTACCGCTCCCAGAGCCGCCCCGTGCACGCGGCCGTGTCGAGGACGTGCGCGGTGAGCGGGTTCCACGCCGGGCCGCCGCTTCCACGGGACCGTCGGCGCTGGTCGGTCTTTCCCCAAATCGTATGGTGAGTAAGGATCTTGATCCTCTGATGCTCCGTCATGACACCCCTTCCTGGGCTGCTACTGTCCTGCCGTGACGGCGGGACCAACGGAGTCTGTGACTCGACGCCGACCCGGCGGAGGGGAGGAGCGGACATGCGATGGGACCCACGCCACCAAGCATGGATCCCGGTCCTGACACTCGACGGCGAGTCGGGTCGAACCGACCTCGCCAAGGTCTCCGCCGTCCGCGCGCTCCGGGACGCCGACCGGATCGCCGCCGTCTACGGGCGGACACCGGGGGAGACCGTCGCCGTCGTCGAATGGCTGCTCGGCGTGCTGTACGCCGCCGGGTGCCACCCGGAGACGTACGGCCAGTGGCTCGCCCTGGTGGAGGAGCGCGAACCGCTCACCCGGGCCGCGGACCGGCTCGCCGGGCACGAGGGCGTGTGGGACCTGTTCGACGCCGAGCGCCCGCTGGGCCAGAACGCCGCCCTGCTCAGGCATCTGGACGCCTTCGGCGCGGGCCCCGCCCAGCTGGTGATCGAGCAGGCCGGCGACTACAACCAGCACTTCGACCACCGCCACCTCCACCACGCCGCACCGCTCCCGGCCGACGCCGCCTGGCGCGCCGTGCTGACCCAGCACGCCTTCGGCCAGGGCCGCCGCGCCCGGATCCAGGCCAAGGAGATGGGCCTGCCCGCCCCGTTCACCAACCTCTCCACCTGCCGCCTCGGTGCGCGCATCCGGGTCCTCGCGCTCGGCCCCACCCTGGGCGACACCCTGCGGCTCAACCTCGCTCCCTGGGACGGGGAGACGGCGGGCACGCTCAACCTGACCTGGGGGGACCACCCCCTCCGGCGGGAGTTCCGGCGCACCGGCGCCCACGAGGCCCGCCGGATCGACGGCCCGGCCGACCTCCACACCGTCCTCGGCCGCTCGGTCGCACTCCGGCCCGTGGTGATGGAGGACGGCGAGCCGGGCGTCGACAGGGTCCTCGTCGGCCCCGGGGACACGCTCGTCCCGCTCCCCGACGTCTACCGCCAGGACGAGGTCCTGGTCATGCGCGCGGGCAAGCCGGTGACCCTCAAACCGCAGGCCTCGCGGGAGCTGTGGCGCGAGTCGCACGCGCTGTACGCCGCCATCGCCGAACGCGTCAAGGGCAACGACCTGTACGGACGCCTCGCGATGCTGCGCGGCCTCCGCCCGGAACTGTGGGCCGTCGGCCTGCTGGCGGACAAGGGGCAGCCGATCGCCTGGGTGGACGACCGCTTCCCGTACGTCCCCGGGCGGGAGGCCGGCCTGCGGCACGCGAGCGAGCAGGGCTCGGCGGTCGCCGAGTACGCGGCGACGGCGCTTCGGGCCGCCGCCACGACCGCCTGCGAGCACGCCTACCCGGGCGCCAAGGCCACCGGCCGGGCGGCCGGCTTCACCGGCGAGCGCACGATGTGGGCGGGGGCCGGTGAGGAGTTCCACGCCCTGCTCGACGCCGTGGCCGACGGCCACCCGGTCGCGGAGGCGCTGGCCCTGTTCGGCGCCAGGATCAGGGCGCTGGCCACGGCCGCCCTGAAGGCCGACCTGGACGGCCTCCCCGCCGCGGGCCGGGGCTTGAAGGCGCACACGCTGGCCGCCAAACGGCTCCAGGACGTCCTGGACCACCCCGACGCGCCGAAACCGCTGAAGGAGACGACCCCGTGACCGACCCCGTGACCGATTCCGTGACCAACCGCGTGACCGACCCCGCGCCGACGCTCCCGGAACCGCCCGCGGAGGCGGACGGCCGGCCCGACCCGGCCCCCGGGAGGCAGCTCACCGCCTGGCTCTGCGGCCTCGTCCGCGCCCGGCAGTACGGGCAGTTGGCCGACCTGCGGCGCCCGGCCGCCGTGACGCATGCCCGCCTCGTCGCCGCGAACTTCGCGCCCTCCGAGGGGACCAGGCCCGTCTTCGAGCACGTCGCCTTCCTCTTCGCCCGGTACCACGCCGGGCGGCTGGACCCGTCCCCGGGCCGGGGCGACGTCGGGGCGGCCCTCGGCCGCATCGGTACGGGGGCGGGACGGGGCCAGGCCAACCCCGGCGCGGTGCGGCTGCTGGACCGCGTGGTGGCCTCCCGGAGGGTCCCGTGGCGCCACCTCCAGCACGTGGTCGAGCGCGCCAGGTCCTGCGACACCGCGCCCCCGTCCTGGGCGGTGCTGACCGAGGACCTCGCCGGATGGTCCGGCCGGGGACGGCCGGTGCAGTACCGGTGGGCCCGCTCCTTCTACACCCCGACCTTCACGCCCGGCACCCGGATCGCCGCGTCCCGGCACCGCGGGGCCGCGCCCGCCGCCGATCCGATCGGAGACAGCACGTGACCAGCACCGCAGAGCCCTTGACCGCCGGGGTCTCCGCACCGGCCACCGGAGGCGCCGACCTCGACGACGCGCAGTACCTCTCCCTGCACCTCCTGGAGACCCTGGTCGCCGTCCTGCCGGTGCGTGACGAGAACGGGATGCCGAAGTCGATCAGCCTCGGCGGCGACCTCCGGACGATGATCACCTCGCAGGCGCGCCGCCGCGCGGAGCGCACGTACTCCCGCAACCGCGCCAACGCGGGCGAAGGGGCCCTGGCCGGCCACACGATGGGGCTGCGCACCCGCGAGTGGGCGAAGATCACGGCCGCCGCGCTGGAGGCCGGGGGCTGGGAGGCGGGGACGGCCCTGGCCACCGCCAAGGCCGTGCTCAGCGGCGTGGGCCTGAAGTTCGGCGACAAGCCCACCACCGCCGACCTCACCAAGGTGCTGCTGTTCGCCCCCGAGAACGCCGGGAAGGCCCTCGCCGACAGACTCCTCGAACACCGCACCGCCGTCGCCGAGTGGAGCACCGCGTACGTGGCGGCCCAGGAGGCCGCGGCGGAGAGGAAGGCCAAGGCCGCCGCCAAGCGCCGCGCCCAGGCCAAGGACCGCAAGGAGGGCCGGGTGCCCGTCGAAGACCCGCAGGAGGGCGGCGGCGAGGCCGGGGAGGAGAAGCTGCCTGTCCTGCCGAAGGACCTGCGGGCCGCCGTCCTCACCGCCCTCGCCCCCGGAGACGCGATCGACATCGCCCTCTACGGCCGCTTCCTCGCCGAGATCGCCGACTCGCCCAACGTCGACGGCGCCGTGCAGACCGCCCACGCCTTCACCGTCCAACCCGCCGAGCACATCGACGACTTCTACTCGGCCGCCGACGACGCCAAGCTCGACCGCCGTGACCGCTCCCGCGCCAACGCCCTCGACCACCTGGACGCCGCCGAGGACTCCGGCGCCGGCATGACCGGGTACCAGTCGCTGGTCTCCGGCACCTTCTACCGCCACGCCGTCCTGGACCGCCACAAGCTGCGCGCCAACCTGAGGGCCGCCGGGATGCGGGCCGAGCGGATCGAGGCGGCGGCCCGCGCGGCCGAACGGGAGGTGGTCGACGCCTTCGTCAACTCCCAGCCCAGGGCCAAGGCCAACACCACCGCCTCGACCGGCACCCTGCCGAAGCTCGTCATGGCCTTCGACGGCAAGCGCCCGTTCAACTACGGCCTGGCCTTCGAGAGCGCCGTCTTCGAGGAGGCGCAGGGCCCGGCCTCCCTGGAGGCCGTCCGACGGCTCCTCGCCCAGCACGCCCTCGTCCTGCGCAAGCGCGACGACATCGGCCCCGCCCGCCTCCTCACCTACGACCTCGCGGTCGAGCGCCTGCTCAGCGAGGAGGCCGCGAACGGCGACCTGCCCGGCGAAGAGGTCCACTCCGTCGACGGGCTGACTCGGCCGTGACGCGGTCCGTCCTCCTCGTACGGCTCGCCGCGCCCCTCCAGTCCTGGGGGACGAACTCGCACTTCGAGCGGCGCGACACCCGACTCCGCCCCACCAAGGCGGGGTGCGTCGGACTGGTCGCCGCCGCCCTCGGCCTCGACCGCGCCGACGACATCGGCCACCTCGCCGCGCTGCGCTTCGGCGTGCGCGCGGACCGCCCCGGCACGCCCGTCCACGACTACCAGGTCGTCGGCGGCGGGCCGATGCCGCTGCGCCCGCGCGACCTGATCACCGACTCCCGGCGCGCGGACGCCGCCGCCGTCCACCTCGACGGCGAGAACGGCCCCCACTTCGGCCGTTGCGCCGGCACCGCGCTCGCCTCCTGGTACGGAGCGCCGAAGGAGATCGCCCCGGAGGAGCGGACCGGGGCCCTCACGGCCGGGAACCTCCGCCGCGACCCCCTGCAGACCTACCGCTGGTACCTGGCGGACGCCGCCTTCCTCGCGGCCTTCGAGAGCCTGGACCGCGACCTGCTGGAGCGGATCGCGCAGGCGCTGGAGCAGCCGAGGAGGCTGCTCTGGCTCGGACGGAAGTCCTGCCCGCCCTCCGGCACCCTCGCGGGCGGGGTGCACCCGGGCACCCTGGAGTCGGTCCTGCGCTCCACCGCGCTGCTGCCCAACGCCACGGCGCCGGCGCCGTGGTTCTGGAGCGAGGTCCCGCCCGGCACCGGGAACGCGAGCCGGACCACCGACCAGCCCGTCACCTTCGACCCCGAGCAGCGCATGCACGCGGACCGCTGGGAGTCCCGCACCCGCCTCACGCCCGACCCGGACCCCGCCATCCGATGGGAGGACCTGATCCCGTGACGGTCCGACTGATCACCTGCCACAGCGTCATCGCCCTGAACGCCCGCCACCCCGTCGCCGCCCGCAGCCTGCTCGACGCCCAGGACATGCACCGCCTGGTGATGAGCGGCTTCCGCGGCTGGGTGGAGGACGGCGAGCGGGACCCCAGGGCGCAGATGGGAGTCCTGTCGACCTGGACGGTGGACCTCAGGACGGACACCCTGCTCATGGTCGTGCAGTCCAAGGTCCCCCCGGACTGGTCGCTCGTCCCCCGGGAGGCGCTCACCCGCAGGATCGAGACCATCGACGTCGACCAACCCGTCCGCAAGGGCGACCGGTTCACCTTCCGTACGGTCCTGAGCGCCCTGACCGCCCGCAGCGGCGGCCCACCCCGGGAGGCGCGCTCCCGCAAGCTCCCGGCGTCGACGCCGGACCAGGTCCGCGCCTGGCTGATGAAGCGGGCCCGGCCCACCGTCGACGCCCCGGCCGCGCCGCCGGACAGCGGCGTACGGTTCCTCGGAGCCGACATCGACCGCGCCACCCTCGCCGTCCGCATGCTGCCCCCGGTGACGAGCCGCCACCACGCGGGCCTGAAGATCACCCGCGCCGAGGCCAGGGGCCGACTGACGGTCGACGACCCGGAGGCGCTCCACCGCACCCTGACGGACGGCCTCGGCTCCGCCCGCGCGTACGGCTGCGGCCTCCTGCTGGTCCGGCCCGCGCACGGGTAGCGTCACCCCGCCCCGCCCACGCGGGGATGCCTCTGGAGTGTGGGACGTCGATGCCCCAGGCCCGGCCCCGGCCGGGACGGCCTGCCGGCGCGCGGGTCGGACGTACGGGCCGGACGTACGGGCCGGACGTACGGGCCTGACACGCGCCGCGCCGCCCGGGGCTTCCGGGTGGCGCGGCGGCGGTGGTGTGCGGGGTCAGCGGGCGGCGTAGACGTCCTGGACGTAGCGGCCGGTGTCGAGCAGGTGCTGGAGCCAGGCTTCGGCGTCCGCCTGCGTCGCGCCGGGGGTGTGGCTGAGGTGGAGGGCGCGGAAGGCGGCCCGGACGCCCGGGGCCATGCGGGCGCCGTCGCCGCAGACGTACACCTGGGCCCCGGCCTCCAGGAGGGCCCAGATCTCCTCGGCCTCGGCCGCGATGCGGTCCTGGACGTAGCGGGCGCCCGCGACCGGCGCCTCGCTGAAGGCCGGGCGCAGGGAGACGGCGCCCGCCTGCTCGGCGGCCTCCAGTTCGGCCCGGTGGAGGTAGTCGGCGCCGGGGGCGTCGCAGCCGAAGTAGAGGAGGGCGGTGGGCAGTTCGGCGGTGGGCAGGCCGAGGCGGTCGGCGACGGCGCCGCGGAAGGGGGCGAGGCCGGTGCCCGCCGCGATCATGATCACGGGGGTGGCCCGGTGGTCGATCCGGAACGCCTCCCGGCAGGGCTGCACCCGGGCGAGCACGGTGTCCCCGACGGCGACGCGGGCCAGGTGGCCGGAGCCGGTGCCCCGGAAGGCGCCGCGCCCGGAGCGGGCCGGGGCGTCGAGGACCGAGACCATCAGGTCGACGTGGGCGGGGCTCGCGGCGGGGGAGGAGGAGACGGAGTAGTGCCGGGTCCGGATCGGCGGCAGCAGGTCCAGGAGCACCGGCCAGGTCAGGGCCTCCCGCAGCGCGGGGTGGTCCTCGACGAGGTCGAGCAGGGTGCGCGGGTCGTCCTCGGCCACGGCGAGCAGCGCGGCCCGCTCGGGCGGGCACGGGTTGAGTGCGGCCAGCGCCGTACGCTGCCCGGCGGTCGGACGGTCCTGCAACTCGACGTGCCGGCCGAGGAGTTCGCGCACCGTCAGCGGCCGGTCCACGGCGAGGCCGCCGCGCCGGTGGGAGACGATGCCGAGCACGGTGTCCGGATCGGCGCCGAACAGCTTCGCCGCCCGCTCGACGAGCGCCGGGTCGTTGACGGGCAGCACGGTGAGGTGGTCGGCGGTGCGGTAGGCGACCCCCTCGGGCAGGGCCAGCCGGACGAGCCGCTTGACCCGCGGGTGGGCGGGGTCGGTGAGGCTCTCGACGGCCGTGACGGTGAAGGCCGCCAGGTCGTGCCGTGCGGCCAGGGCGTGCAGGGGGCCGCCGGTCACCTCCGTCACGGTGTAGGCCGCCTCGGGCGCGGCGGCGGCCGCCGGCGCGTCGGCGTCGCCGTAGCGCTCCAGCAGCAGCGTGCGCAGGGCGGTCGTGAACGTCCGTACGCCGCCCGCGAGGTCGCCGGAGGCGTCGGCCTCGCCGGCGGGGAGAAGCCGGGTGCCGCCGAGGGCGGCGAGGCGCTCGTCGATGAGGGTCGGGACGCGCTGGTAGGTGGCGGCGTAGGTGCGGTCGCCGATGCCGAGCACCGCGTACACCACGCCGCGCGCCGCGCCGTCCTCCGTCGTTTCCTGGAGGCGGCGGACGAAGAGCGCCGCGTCGTCGGTCGGCTGGCCGTTGTAGCTGGCGGCGGTGATCACCACCGGTCGGTCGGTCGGCAGCCCGTCCGCGTACGCGTCGAGCGGGGCGACAGCCGTGTCGCAGCCCAGTTCGGCGGCCGTCTCGGCGAGTTGCCGGGTGAAGTCGCGCGAGGCGCCGTAGTTGGAGCCGTGCAGGAACAGCACCCCGGTGCCCTGCCGCACCCGCCCGGGCAGGTCGGCGGCGCCCGGGCGGGCCGTCGCTGGGGTCGGGGTCGTGACCGGCGGGGCGGGAGTGCGCGGGGCGAGGGCGAGGGTGAAGCCGTCCGGCTTGATGGTGAGCGTCTGCTTGAGCGTCAGCCGGTAGTTCGCGTGGTCGATCAGCCGGTAGCGGTGCACCAGCATGCCGAGCAGCATGGTGGCCTCGTGCATCGCGAACTGCCGCCCGATGCAGGCGCGTTCGCCCGTACCGAAGGGCTTGAAGGCGTGCGGGGAGCGGGCCGCCTCCACCTCGGGGTCGAAGCGGGAGGGGTCGAACAGCTCCGGGTTGTCGCCCCAGACCGAGGTCCGGTGGAGCATCGGCGTGCTCACCATGACGGTCTGCCCGGGGCGCAGCGGGATCCGCCCGCCGAGCAGGGTCTCCGTACGGGCTTCGCGGCTGAACGCGGGGGCCGTCGGCCACAGCCGCAGCGCCTCGTTGAGCACCTGCCGGGTGTAGCGCAGGAGGCCGACGTCCTCGAAGGAGGGCTCGGGGTCGGCCTGCCGGCCCCAGAGGGCGTCCACCTCGCGCTGGACCTCGCGGAGCACGGCCGGGTTCTTGGCGAGGTGGTGGAGGGCGAAGGAGAGCATGCCGGAGGTGGTCTCGTGGCCGGCGATCAGGAAGGTGATCACCTGGTTGCGGATGTTCTCGGCGTCGAGTCTGCTGCCGTCACCGGGGTGGACGGCGCCGAGCATCAGGCCGAGCAGGTCCTCGGCGGCCCCCGGCTCCTGGGGGCTGTCGGCGCGGCCGGCGATCACCTCGTCGACGACGCGGGCCAGGTAGTCGGCGTCGGCCCGGAAGGCCGCGTCGCGCTCGGCGTGGTCGAGGTCGGGCGAGCGGGTGAGCTTCGTCATCGCCCACTCCAGGCAGTTGACCATGGCCTCGACGAAGGGGTGCGGATCGTCCCGCTCGAAGGAGCCGAAGTCGAATCCGAACCCGGCCAGGCCGATCGTGTCCAGCGTCATCCGGGTCATGTCGCCGGGGACGTCCACCGGCAGCCCGGCGGCGAGGGCGCCGTCCCAGGAGTCGATCAGGCGGCGGGCGACGCGGAGCATCACCGGGTGGTAGGTGCGCATCGAGCCGAGCGCGAACGCGGGCATCAGGATGTCGTGCGCCCGGGCCCAGTTGGGCTCCTCGTTGTACGCGGTGAACAGCCCGTCGCCGGTGAACTCCCGGACGTTGAGCAGGCCGGGGCCGATGGACTTGGCGAACCGCTCCTCGTCGGCCAGCTCCTCGACGAGCTCCAGGCTGCTGATCATCAGGAGGTCCCGGCCGTGCAGGCGCTGGACGAAGGCGGGGCCGTGCTCCCGGGCCAGGTCCAGGGTCCGCAGGAGCGGGACGGCAGTGGGCGGCAGGGCGGAGATGTCCACGACGGGGACGCCGACGAAGGGGGAATCGGCGGAGGCGGGGGCCTGCGCGGAGGCCGGTGCGGGGGCCGGTGCGGGGGCCAGGGTCTCGGTCATCGGTGGGATCGCCTTCCGTGACAGGTGCGGCAGGTGGTGGCGGAACGCTGACGACTCTTCACACCCACCACTGTGCGCCCACCGGGTGGGCCACCAAGGCCCCCTGACTACATGATGGTGTAGTGCGCGAGGCCCGTCCGGGCCTTGCGCACGCACCGTCGGATGTGGTGGGAGGGGAACCGGCATGCAACTGATGATCGACTGCGAGACGGGCGCCGAGAGCTGGTACGAGCGCGCCGTCGTCTGGCGCAACCGGACGCTGCGCCTGCTCGACCACGTACCGGTGCCGATCGCGGTGTGCGAGTACGGCGGCCGGATCATCCTCGCGAACCGGGCGATGGCGGCCGAATTCGGCTTGCTGACGGGGGAGTTGCTCCAGCGGAAGATCCTCGACCTGTTCACCCTCCGCGACAGCGCCACGCTGCCCGTGCTCGCCGAGGCCGTCCGGCTGCACCGCCGCTCCCAGTACGACGCCCGGGTCTCGTGGACGGCCGCCGGCGGCGTCGAGCGACAGGGGGAGATGAACGTCGCGCTGGTGAGCGACACCGCCGAGGAGAGGCCCAACCTGCTGCTCTCGCTGCGCACGTACGCGACGCTCCCGGCCCCGCCGCCGCCCGCCGCGCCGCCCGCGCCGTGCGCCGCGGTGAGCCCGACTGAGGCGCGCATCCTGGCCGCCGCCGCCCGGGGCGCCACCACCGCCCGGATCGGCAAGGAGATCGGGCTCACCACGGACGGCGTCAACTACCACCTCGCCCGCCTCAGCCGCCGCTGGCACGTCCCCAACCGGACGGCCCTGGTGGCCCGCGCCTACGCGTACGGCGTCCTCGCGGCGGACGTCTGGCCCCCGGAGCCCGCCCACCGCGTGTGACGGGGCGGGCGGTCGGGGCCCTCAGCAGTCCGTCACGGGCAGAGGTGGTGGGGGTAGGGCTGGCACGCGTTCACGAGGATCGGGGGAAAGTTGGTGTACCACAGGGGGTCGTCGCCCTGGAAGATCGCCATGTTGCCCTCCTGGATGGAGAGGACGGCACCGGGGCTGCCGGCCGTACCGCTCGACCAGACGGGCTTGAGGTCCCAGTTGTAGACCACGAGGTTGCCGTCGCCCTGCATGGACAGGTGGTGGCCGGTGCCGACGGTCCAGGAGGCCCAGACCGCTGCGCCGTCCTTGTAGAGCACGAGGTTGCCGTCGCTCTGCATGGTGAGCACGGTCCGGCCGCTGGGCGTGGTCCAGGACTGGTTCCAGTTGAGGGTGCTGCCGGCGGGCACGTTCCTCCAGGGGTGGGCCGGCGCGGTCGTGGCGGAGGCCGGGGTCGCGGCCGTCGCGGCCTGCGCGGTACCGGCCGCGATGCCGCCGAGGCTGATGGCGACGGCGGTGGTGACGGCCGCGGCGCGTAAACGGAGCTTGGACATGCGTACCTCGTTCTTCGGGGTGGGCGCGGCTCCGGTCGGGGCCGGTGTCATCTGACGATGTGTCAACCATGCTGGTGCGAGGGCCGATCGCGGGCCGCCGTCCGGTCCGTTCCCCCGGCGCCTCCGCAACGTGCCGGCTCTGCCGCTCGGGCGACGGGGCCGGCGGTCGGGGCTTCAGGCGTCCGTCACGGGCAGATGCCGTGGGGGTAGGTCCCGCAGGGGTGCTCCGCCACCTGCGGGTAGAAGTCGGACCACCACAGGGGCAGGATGCTCTGGTAGACCACCATGTTGCCCTCCTGGACGGAGAGGTAGGCGCCGGAGTGGGCGCTGGTGCCGCTCGACCAGAGGGGGATGTTGTTCCAGGTGTAGACCACGAGGTTGCCGTCGCCCTGCATGGACAGGTGGTGGCCGGTGCCGACGGTCCAGGAGGCCCAGACCGCTGCGCCGTCCTTGTAGAGCACGGCGTTGCCGTCGCCCTGCATGGTGAGCACGGTCCGGCCGCTGGGCGAGGCCCAGGACTGGTTCATGCCGAGGACGCTGTTCCCGAGGACGGTCGTCCCGGAACTGGTCAGTGCGGCCTTGGCGGGGGCCGGGGGCGCGGCGGTCGTGGCCTGCGCGGTACCGGCCGCGATGCCGCCGAGGCTGATGGCGACGGCGGAGGCCAGGGCCGCGGTGCGTAAACGGAGCTTGGACATGCGTACCTCGTTCTTCGGGGCGGGCACGGGTCCGATCGGGACCGGTGCTGGTGTCTGACAGGAAGTCGGCAGCGCTGAAGCGCAGTTCAGCCATCGGCCGGACGCGAGAGCGGACATCCGTGGAACCACGGAGCGTGAGACGTGGTGAGCCTCAGGCCTCGGGGGCGGCCTCGGCCTCGGTGCGGGCGCGGAGGCGGCGCAGCATGCGGGCGTCCTGGAAGCCGACCGTGCGGGCGGCCGTCTCGGCGGTCGCGCCGTGGGACATGAGGTGTTCGGCGCGTTCGAGACGGAGTTCCTGCTGGTAGCGCAGCGGGGTGAGCCCGGTGGCCTCGGTGAAGTGGCGGGTGAGGGTGCGCTCGCTGACACCGGAGGCGCAGGCGAGGTCGGTGAGGCTGAGCCGGGTGTCGAAGCGGGCGTCGAGGAGGTCCTGGACGCGGTGGACGGCGTCGACGAGGTGGTTGCGGTGCCGGAGCAGCGCGCTGGTCTGCCGCTCCTCGCCGTTGCGGCGGGCGTAGACGACCATCTCGCGGGCGATCCGGGCGGCCGCCGCCGGGCCGTGCCGGACGGCGACGAGGTGCAGGGCGAGGTCGATCCCACTGGCGATGCCCGCCGACGTGACGACCCGGTCGTCCACGACGTAGAGCACGTCGCGCACGACGCGCGCCCGCGGGTAGCGGTCGGCGAGCTGGTCCTGGAGGTCGTGGTGGGTGGTGCAGCGCCGACCGTCCAGCAGCCCGGCGCGGCCGAGCGCGTCGGTGCCGGCGCACACGCTGGCGACCGTCCCGCCGCCCGCGTGGTGCGCGGCCAGCCGCTCCAGCGTGGCCGTGGTCAGCGCGCCCTTCCGCCGCAGCGCGTCCGACCGCCAGCCGGGCACCAGCAGGAGGTCCCCGGGCGACAGCTCCGGCCAGACGGTCGAGGCCCTCAGCGCGATGCCCTGCGCCGTGGGGACGTCCTCCTGCTCGGCCACGTACGCGCTCTCGTAGCCGAGGCCGTGGTCGGCCGCCGTGGAGAACACCTGGGCGGGCCCGGCAAGGTCCATCAGGTGGACGTCCGGGACGAGCAGGAAGACGACGCGGGTCACGATCCGGTCAGCTCCTTCACAGTGGTCACGGTGGCGAAGCGTCCGGCCAGAGCGTACTCGGTACGGGCGATGATGTCGTCCGTGGAGAGGGTGCGCGGGTCGGCGAGGACCTCGGCGAGGCTGCGCCCGGCGGGGGCGTCGCGGTGCTCGATCGGGTGGGTGGCGGTGGCGTCGGTGACGAAGACGACCTCGTAGCCGAGGTCGCTGGCGACCCGGGTGGTGGTTTCGCAGCACTGCTCGGTGCGGATGCCGCTGACGACGACGCCGCGGACGCCGTGCTGGGTGAGCAGCTGCTGGAGGTTGGTCGTGGTGAACGCGTTGTGCGAGGTCTTGGTCACGACGGGCTCGCCCTCGGCGGGCGCCAGACCGTCGATGGGCCGGACGAAGCCGTGGGCCGGGTCGAAGACCGTGCCGGTGCCGGGCTCGGAGTGCAGGACCCAGACGACGAGGTCGCCCCGGCCCCGGGCGTGCTCGACGAGCTCGTTCACCCGCTCGACGATCCGCGGTTCGGACACGGCGGCCCAGTTCTCGCGCTGCCGGAAGGATTCCTGGACGTCGATGACGAGGAGTGCGTTCTTCATACGTCGATCATCGCGCCCGGAGGGGCCGGGGCGTAGACACCATCGGGCCCCGATGCGGAACGATCCGGTCAGGCCGGTGCCCGCCCCGTCGCGGACGGTCAGGGGTGTGGCGGCGGGGCCCCGTCCCGCGCGTCCGCCGTCAGGAGGCGACGGTGGGGGCGGGAGGGGTCCAGCGCCGGTTGGGGGCGACGCCGCCGGTGACGCCGAAGTCCTTCTTCAGGTGCTCCGGGATGGCGTAGTGCATGACGCGCCCCCGGGTGAGGGAGGAGAGTTCGAGGACGGTGGTGAGGTGCCCGAGCCGGTCCAGGGCCCAGGCGCCCAGCGGCGAGTGGTCCTCGATGGTCTCCAGGACCCCGAGCAGGGTGGGCACGGCCTTGACCACGGTGTCCCAGGTGGTGCGGGGCACGTCGAGCCAGTCGGCGCAGGTGTCGCCGACGAGGTAGCGGATGAGGGCGGCGACGATGGGGTCGAAGAACGTCCCGGGGACGACCTCCTCGTAGAGGTCGATGAGCTGCCGGGTCAGGTGGGCGCCCTCCTCCGACGGGCCCATGTGGCGGATCATGTACAGGTCGAGGAACTGCCTGGCGTCCTCCAGGGTCGTGGGCACGGCGTCCTGGTCGACGCCGAGCATGGCGCCGACGACGCGCCACGCGTAGTAGTACGACTCGGCGCCCTCGGTGGTCATGTGGATGCCGAGGCGGTGCAGGCTGTCCAGGACGAGCATGGAGAAGAACATCTGCCCGCCGATCATGTCCTCCTGGCAGATCGGCGTTCCCAGGGCCGCGACGTCCCAGCGGTCCTCGCGCAGGAGGTGGTGGCGGATGGAGGCGTGCAGCAGGCGCACCTTCTGCGCGGCGGGGATGAAGCGGCTGCCCGCCTCGAAGGCGTCGGGCTGCATCAGGTAGACGGTGAACTGGCCCGTCTCGGCCATGCGCCTGGACGGGTAGTTCAGCCCGTGCGTGGCGGACAGCAGCCGGGCGACGTGCGGCACGACGTAGCAGGCGGGCATGGAGGCGAAGGACAGCGCGGTGCTGATGTGCACGTTGTTGTCGACGAAGAAGAGCCGGGCCTTCTCCATCTCGCCCCAGTCGACCCAGGCGGGGGGCGCGCTGGTGGTGTGGAGGTACTCGCGGGCGACCTCCGGCAGTCCGTCGGGCAGGGGGGTTCCGACGGTCGAGACGTAGCGCATCAGGGTGTTGAACTTCCCGACCTCCCCCCGTTCGAACAGCGTGGCCACCACGGCGTCGGCGAGTTCGTCGCCCGATGCGCGCAGGGCGTTCATGGAGGCTTCCGTGTACGGCATGTCGGCAGTCCTTGGGGGTGGCAGGAGGGTGGCAGGAGGGTGGCGGGAGGGCGTCAGGACGGGGTCACGGGCGGGGGCAGCGGCGGCGGTGGGTGTGGCGGAGCTCAGTGGCGGCGGTGGGTGGCGGACTGCGCGAGCGCGGTCAGGGCCCGGCGCGCCTGACCGGGCACGCCGGAGCCGCCCAGCCGGCCGACGGCCTCCCGGGTCCGGGCGGCGATCATGCCCTCCACCCGCTCCAGGGCGTCGAGTTCGACCATCAGCTCGCGGACGTCGCGCAGGTGCCGCTCGTCGAGGTCGCGGCGCCCCAGCACGCCGGCGAGGCGCTCGCGCTGCGCGGCGTCCGCGGCCTGCCAGGTCATGGCCAGCAGCGCGGTGGGCCGGTGGGTGCGGATGTCGTCCAGCGAGGCCTTGCCCGTACGCTCCGGCGTGCCGAACAGGCCGAGCAGGTCGTCGCGCAGCTGGAAGGCCTCGCCGAGCGGAAGGCCGTAGGCCGACAGCGCCTCGCGTACGTCCGGGGAGGCGCCCGCGAGCAGGGCGCCGATGAGCAGGGGCTGCTCCACGGTGTACTTGGCCGTCTTGTAGCGGACGACCTTCAGGGAGACCTCCGGGTCCGGCCGGGATCCGGTGGCCAGGATCTCCAGGCACTCGCCGGCGACCAGGTCCCGCGCCAGGTCGGCCCACAGCGGCCGGGCCCTGGCCAGATAGGCCCCCGGGAGGCCGCTGGCGGCGAAGAGCTGCCCCGCCAGCGCCATCAGGTGGTCGCCCACCAGCATCGCCAGCGAGCGGGCGGCGCCGCGCGCGTCCGGCCTGCCGTCGAGCGCCGTCCGCAGGGCGACGTGGGCGGTGGGCAGACCGTGGCGCAGCGGACTGTCGTCGATGATGTCGTCGTGCACGGTCGCCGCGGCGTGGACGAGTTCCATCGAGGCGGCCGCGCGCAGGAGGGGTTCGCTGTCGGGCTGGCCGCCCGCACGCCACCCCCAGTAGCAGAAGGCCGCCCTGAGACGCTTGCCGTGCCGAGCGGCCGCCCGCAACTGCCCGGCGACCGGCTCCAGGGCCCCGTCGATCGCGAGGAGCCGCTCGCCCTCCTCCGCCAGGAACTCGTCCAGCAGGTCGTCCACACGGTCCTTGAACCCGGCCGGATCCCAGCCGTCAGACATCGCCGCCCGACTCCCGCCGGGCCACCGCGTGCCGGGCCAGCACCTCCAGGTGCGCCGGAGGGGCCGAGTTGACGCGGTCCAGCGCGATGCGGCCCCGGGCCATCAGGTCGTGGTGCACGTCCCGCGCGATCTCTGGCCCGTCCGACCTCCGCAGCAGTTGCTGCAGCGCCCCGACGGCCGTGCCGACGGCACTCACCGCCACGTCCGCCAGACCCGCGACGACCAGCAGCACCTGCTTGTCCGGACCCGGGTTCCCCGGAGTCGATGTCATCCCGATTCCTCTGCCACCTCGGCCACATGCGGCACCCGCCTGTCCGGGGTGCCGCCGGGCCCAAACTAGCCCCGGAAACAGCCGCCGAACCGCGTCATCCCAGCTCGAAACACACTTTCGAGTGATCCGAGAACGGGTTCGCGCCACGCCCGGCGGCCGTGTTGGCGTGAAATGGCCAACGACCGTGGAAGGGCGGGGAGATGGCACGGGGAGGCCGTCACCCACGGGTGACGGCCTCCCCGCTGCCGGTGGTGTGCCCGCGGCGGCGGTCGAAGCCGGGCCCGTACGAGGCGGCGGGTCAGTCGATGTGCTCGGTGACAGGGAGGCGGCGCCGTGAACGAGCCGACCGCAGAACCGAACTGACGCACCGAACAGCCTTCGTCCCCGGCGTTCCGCTCGCCGACGACACAACGCTTCGGCCACGTGGGGAACAGACTGAGCGGTACTCGCGTCCTACGGATGCCGAGCGTTCGCGCCGGTTCGATCCTGAGGGAGAATCGCTGTGGTGGAATCCTGGCTCGTGGTGGAAGCGGGCGGCCCGGAGGCCGTCCTCGATCTCCGTGACTGGCTGGCCGATGAACCGGTGCTCCGTGGCCGGGTACGTGTCCTGGCGACGACTCCCGGCCAGGGCGAACTCGGCTCCTGGTCCGACACCCTCGTCGTGGCGTTGGGGGCAGGCGGCGCGCTCACCACACTCGCCACCTCGCTCAAGGTCTATCTGAGCCAGCCGCGCACCAGCACGGTCCGGCTCAAGACCGTGGGGCCGGACGGTAGCCGGACCGATGTGACGGCCGAGAACGTCGCACCCTCCGACGTGGAGGCGATCATCAAAGCCGCTCTGCACTCCGACCGGCAGCCCGACCGCGCCGCGGACTGACCGTGTACCGGCTTCCGGACGCCTCGTGCTCGTGGGCCGTTCTGATCGGCACCGCGCGCTACTCGCACCAGGACGGTCCCGCGGACGTACCGGTGATCGAGAACAACGTGCTCGACTTCCGCGACGTCCTGACCGACGGACAACCGGGTGCGTTCGCACCCGAGCGCGTCATCCCCGTCCTGGATCCACGGCAGCCGAGGGATCTCGGGCTGCCGCTGTTGAAAGCGGCCGCGGCCGCCGAGGACGTGCTCCTCGTCTACTACTCCGGCCACGGCCTGATCGGCTCCAAGAAGGGGGAACTGTACCTCGCGCTCAGTGAGACCGACCAGAAGATGCCGTCCCTGACGGCCTGTTCGCTCGACGTCGTCAGGGAGGCCTTCCAAGCCACTCCGGCACGCCTTCGTGTGCTCATCCTCGACTGCTGCTTCTCCGGGCGGGCGGTCGCGGGCGGGCTGTCCGGGAGTTCCGCGCCCGTGGCCGAACAGCTCGAGATCGCCGGCGCGTACACGCTCGTCTCGTCGCCGCCCAACTCGCCCTCCCACTTCGAGGAGGGCAAACGGCACACCGCCTTCACCGGTGAGCTGCTGCGAGCGTTGCGCAACGGGGTCGAGCAATCCGGCCCCGAGGGAGTGTCACTGGGCGCGCTCTACCCCCATCTCCAGCTGGAACTGCGCTCGCGGGGGTGGCCCGAGCCGCAGCAGTGCGGTACGAACACCGCCGCCTACCTGATCCTCAGCCGACCGCGGAGCAGGGGCGCCGTCTGGCCCGCGCCCGAGAAGCCCGTCGACGGCCCCCCGGGGCCGACCACGGAGCGGGAGCGCTTCCAGTCCCTCGTGCACGCCGGGCGGCGACTCGGAGAGGGCGGCCATGTGCGGTCGGCGGCAGCGGAGTTGGGAATCGTCCTCGATGAGATGACGCAGATCCTGGGCTCGGAGGATCCGGACACCCTGGCCGGACGGATCGAGTACGTCCAGTGGCTGGGCGCGGCCGGACACGTTCGTGAGGCACTCGACCTGTCCACGGCGGCCGTGGGCGCCCTGACCCGTGTGCTCGGTGCCGACAATCGGGTGACCCTCGTCGGCCGCGCCCAGATCGCCCACTGGACCGGGGAGGCGGGCCAACCGGTGGAGGCGGCCCGGCTCACCGGCGAGGTGGTCTCCGACCTGACCCGCGCCCTGGGGCCGGACGACCGTGAGACCCTGCTGGGCCGCGGCCGACTCGCCCACTGGATCGGGATCGCCGGCGACACCGGCGCCGCGTTGCGGCTCACCGACCTCCTGGTGACGGATCTGCACCGGGTCCTCGGCGCCGAGGATCGCGACACCCTGGTCGGACGGATCAACCAGGCGCAGTGGACCGGCCGGGCCGGCCTGACCCGGCAGGCCGTCCTCCTCCTCGGCGCCCTCGTCCCCGACCTGTACTGGCTGCTCGGCGCCGACGACCTGCACACGTTGATCGGCCGAGCCAGACTCGGCCAGTGGACCGGCCTGTCCGGTTCACCGAAGGGCGCTCGCAGACTGTACGCGGCCGTGGTGCCCGACCTGAGTCGAGTGGCAGGGCGGGACGCCCGCGAGACGCTCATCGCCCGTAGCCAGTACGCGCATTGGACCGGTGAGGCCGGAGACCCGCGCAAGGCGATCGGCCTCCTGCGGCAACTGCTGGACGACCTGGAGTGGATCCTGGGCGAGGAGGACCAGGTGACCCTGGTGAACAGGGCCCGGCTCGCTCACTGGACGGGTGCGGACGGGGACGTCCGTACCGCGTTGCGGATCTTCCACGAGGTGCTGCCCGGGCTGCGCCGAACCCTCGGGCCCGACCACCCCGAGGTCCGGGCGAACGAGGCGCTGCTGGTGCGCTGGCGCCGCCGGGCCGACCGGCGGCTGAGGTCGGAGATCCTCTTCGGGCGCGGGCACCGCAGCACCGACCGACGGGGTCTCGGGACGTGGAGCGATGGCTGAAGCCGACGACTGGACCGGCCTGCCCGACGGGATCACGCCCCTCACGCCCGGCGACCGCCGGGAGTTGGGCGGCTACCAGCTCCTGGCCCGCCTCGGCTCGGGCGGCATGGGGATCGTGTACCTCGCGCGCTCCGTCACGGGGCGGACGGCGGCGGTCAAGGTCGTGCGCCCGGAACTGCTGGGCGAACGGGAGGGGCAGGAACGGTTCCGGCGCGAGAGCGCGGCGGCGTCGCGGATCCCCAGGAGGTTCACCGCGCCGCTGCTGGACGCGGACATCGGGGAGGACGGCGCCTGGATGGCCACGGCCTTCATCCCGGGGCTCTCCCTCCAGCAGAGCGTCCACGCCTTCGGCCCGCTCCCGACCGACTCCCTGTACGCCCTGTGGTACGGACTCCTGAGGGCCCTGCACGCCGTTCACGCGGCGGGTGTGGTGCACCGGGACCTCAAGCCGTCGAACGTCCTGCTCACCGCGTCGGGCCCTCGGCTCATCGACTTCGGGATCTCGCTGGTGACCGGCTCCCCGAGTCTGACGTCGACCGGAGCCTTCATCGGGACACCGGGCTACCTCGCTCCGGAACAGATCACGGGACGACCCGTGACCGTCGAGGCCGACGTCTTCGCGCTGGGAGCGGCCATGGCCTTCGCGGCGACGGGATCGCCGCCGTTCGACGGGGAGAACATCGTCAACGCGATCTTCAACGTGCTACAGGGCGAGCCCCGGATATCCTCGCTGCCCGCCGACCTCGACGGCTGGGTCCGTGCCTGTCTGAGCAAGGAACCCGCCCACCGGCCGACCGTCGACGGACTGCTCGGAGCACTCCCCGACCAGCGGGTCACCACCGCGTGGCGGCAACTCGCCGGGGACTGGCTGCCCGAGGCCGTGTCCCGGGCCACGCTCCGGCGGACCCAGTTCGTCCTCGACCTCGACGGCCCCTACCTGCCGCCACCGGGCGGAGCACCCGAGCATCCGCCCGGCCCGCGCACCGCGGTGACGATCGAGCGACCGGCTCCGGGGGGGCCGACCGTACGGCTCCGATCACCCGCACTGTCGGCTGGAGCGGCGCCGGCCCCGACAGGCCCGGCGGCCACGCGCGCCGGTGGCGACCGGCCCCCGACACCCGGGCCACCTCCCGTACTGCCGGACTCTCCACCGAACCCCTCACCGGTGCCGCCGGCACCGGGAGGAGCCCACCCGGCCCCCGACACCCCGCTGCGCACCTTCGCCTCCCCCCTGGAAGCGGAGCTCCCGCCGCCGCCTCGCACGGGCCTGCGCCGCCGTTGGTTCCTCCGCTCGCGCGACGGAACCAGCCGAGGGTGACATTCCGTCCGGGGAGGGGGCGTCATGTGGCCGGTCGTGGTGCTTCTGGCCGCAGCGGTGACGGCGGTGGCCGTGGCCGCCGTGCGCTGTTACGCCGGGCTGCGGGAGATCCACCGGGCCGAACGGCTCGCGGCAGGAAAGGAGTTCGACCTGGAACCCGTCGAACTCGCCCTCCTCGCCGAGAACCTCACGGACCTGACCGTCATGGAGATGTACGGGGCCGGGCGGCCGGACCCCGCCCGTACGGACCGGCGGCCGTGGCCCTGGACGGACTCGACGCCCTGCCCGTCGGCCACGACCTGCGGGCCTGCCAGGACGGTACCGACGCCCGACTGACAGCCGCTGCCGCGATTTCGATGCAGCGCCACCACAGCTGCGGTACCGACTGCGACCACTGAAGCCCGTTCCGGAAGGTTCGGGTCAGAACATTCCTCCTGTACGGGTGGTGCGCGCCGACCCGCCCGCGCCCGCACGTCTGGAACACGCTCTAAACTGGGCGAATGATCTTCATTGTGGTCAAATTCCCCGTCAAGCCCGAACACGCCGATTCCTGGCTGACCCACGTCGACGCGTTCACCCGGGCCACCCGCGCCGAACCGGGCAACCTGTGGTTCGAGTGGTCGCGCAGCACCGAGGACCCGCACACCTACGTGCTCGTCGAGGCCTTCCAGGACGGCACCGGCGAGGCCCACGTGAACTCGGACCACTTCCGTGCGGCGATGGAGACGCTGCGTCCGCTGGTCGAGCGGGCCCCCCAGATCGTGAGCACCACCATCGAAGGCGCTGACGGCTGGGGCAAGATGGGCGAGCTCGGCATCGACTGACAGCAGGAACGCGCCGCTGGTGACCGCACGAGGTCACCAGCGGACCGGCGGCCCCGACAGCCGGCGAACCTCGGCCACACGGCCCGTGGGTGGCACGGCGCCGGGGCTTCCGCGGTGGAGACCTGTCAGTCCCCGTGGGCGTACGACACCGTGACCGGGGCGTGGTCGCTCCAGCGCTCGGTGTGGGTGTCGGCGCGTTCGACGTGGGCGTCGGTGGCCGTGGCGGCGAGGGCGGGGGTGGCGACCTGGAGGTCGATGCGCCAGCCGGAGTCGTTGTCGAAGGCGCGGCCGCGGTAGGACCACCAGGAGTAGGGGCCGGTGCGGTCGGGGTGGAGGGCGCGGACGACGTCGACGTAGCCGGCCTCGTCGTAGACGCGGGAGAGCCAGGCGCGCTCCTCGGGGAGGAAGCCGGCGGCCTTCTGGTTGGACTTCCAGTTCTTGAGGTCCTCGGGCCGGTGGCAGATGTTCCAGTCGCCGCAGACGACGACCTCGCGGCCGTCGGCGGCGGCGCGGGCGCGCAGGGCGGTGAGGTGGGCGAGGAACTCCGCCATGAAGCGTTCCTTCTCGTCCTGGCGCTCGGTGCCGACCTCGCCGGAGGGGAGGTAGAGGCTGGCGACGGTCAGGCCGGGCAGGTCGACCTCGACGTAGCGGCCGGAGGCGTCGAACTCCTCCGAGCCGAAGCCGATGGCGGTGCGCTGGGGTGCGCGGCGGGAGAGGATCGCCACGCCGGCGCGGCCCTTGGCGGAGGAGGGGGCCCAGGCGGGGTGCCAGCCGTCGAGGTCGCGCAGCTCCACGGGCAGCTGCTCGGGTTCGGAGCGCACCTCCTGGAGGCAGATCACGTCCGCCTCGGTGCCGGCGAGCCACTCGACGAAGCCCTTCTTGGCCGCCGCGCGGATTCCGTTCACGTTCACTGTCGTCACCACGGTCACCCGAGCAGCGTACCGGCCGGGGGCTGATGCCCTGGTCGGGGCGCGCTCGGGCCACGGTGGAGTGGCGGGGAGGCGACTGACGTGAACGTGGCATGAAGATGTGCAGTGAAGGCGCCGGGCGATGTCATTGGTCTTGACCATCTCCCGACGCAGCCCCTAGGGTCGCTTACTGCAAGGACCTTTAATAAAGAAGGACGGATAAAAGCCCGCTCTCCCACCTGCCGCAACAGCGGACAGCGGGCCGGAGATCCGCCCTCGTCGCAGGGCAGACCGAAACAGGTGGAGGACACGGTGGGGACGACAGGACAGCTCTCGGCGGTGCCAGAGCCCAAGTACTGGCACCTGCGCACGGTGCTGCTCAAGGCCATCGACACGGAGTTCTCCACCGGCCAGGTCCTGCCGAACGAGCGCGAGCTCTCCGCCCGCTTCGGCGTGGCCCGGGCGACGCTGCGCCAGGCCCTCGACCAGCTGGAGCTGGAGGGCCGCCTGGTGCGCCGCCGGGGGATCGGCACGCTGATCGCCGCCCCGCGCGTGGGCGTTCCGGTCAACCGGCAGGAGGAGGGCTGGCCGGGCGCCGCCCGCAGCCACGCCTGGCGCACGGTGGACTGCACCACCGCCCCCGCCCCCGCGCAGCTGGCCAAGGGCCTGGGCGTGGCCGAGGGCGCGACCGTCCACACCGTCCGCCGGGTCCGCCTGGTCGAGGGCCGTGCGATGGCGGTCGAGTCGCTGCACGTGCCGGCCGCCGCGCTGCCGCACCTGCCGGGCTTCCGGGCCGAGAGCGACCGCGCCCGTTCCGTGCTGCGCCAGCTGGAGCGCCTCGAGGTCGACGGCGAGCAGCGCGCGGTGGAGCTGGGCGTGGCCGAGGCCGAGGAGGCCTCGCTGCTGGAGCGGCCCCCGGGCTCGCCGGTGCTGGTCATGACCACCCAGTACGCCGCCGCCGGGCGCCTGGTCGCGCTGGCCGTCTCCACCTACCGCGCGGACACCTGCAAGCTGACCTTCGGCGAGACCGGCCTGGTCGAGGTCACCCCGGTCGGTGCGGCGGAGGGCGTCCGCACCGCCTCCTGAACCACTTTCCCGACACCCTCAGGGCGAGGCCCGCACACCCCAACCGGTGTGCGGGCCTCAACCGTTGGAGAGGAGGAGGGCGGAAGAGCGGGAAGACTGGTAAGGAAGCGGACGGGAAGGGGGGCCCGGTGAATCCGGTGCTGGAGGCGTGGGCGAAGCTCGAGGTCCTGGCGTTCGACTGCCTGTTCCGGGCGGACGGCACGGCCAGGGAGGCGGTGTTCGACGGTTCGGAGCACCTGCGGCTGGAGCTGGGCGGGCCGGTGGACGTGGCCGAGCTGGTCGCCGATCCGCCGTGGGACGCGGGGGCGGTCAGCGAGTACTGGAAGGCCGAGCTGCCGGACGGGCGGGGCTACGCGATCTGCGGGGACGGCATCCTGGGCCACCTCGGGTACATCGGCCGGCTCGGGCCGGACGGCGAGCTGGTGTGGCTGCTGACGACCTCGACCGGCAACCCGTTCATCGCCGTGTCGGTCGACTGGCCGCTGGCGACCTTCGTCAACGACTGGGGGACCACCCTCACCCTCGACTTCACCGATCCGGTGTACGCGGGCTGAGGACGCGGCGGGAGGCTCAGCCCCTCGGCGGGTCGACGGCGAAGAGCTGGTCCTCGACGTGGTCGAGGGCGACGCGCAGGGCGCCCATGGCGACGACCTCGGAGCCGAGGGCGGCGAGGGCCACCTCCGGTGCGCGGAGGGTGAATTGGGCGAGGCGTTCGCGCAGGGGCTCCAGGACGCCGTCGAGGCCGGCGGCCCAGCCGCCGATGACGACGAGCTGCGGGTCGATGGCCAGGACGAGGGCGGCGACGCCCTGGACGAGGCGGGTGAGGAAGCGGTCCATGGCGACCTGGGAGACCTCGTCGCCCTCGCGGGCCAGGCGCAGGACGCGGGCCACGGCGGCCTCGTCCAGCGGGTTGAGCGGCTTGCCGGTGGTGGAGAGCAGGCGTTCGGGGGTGACCTCCTGGCCGAGCAGGTGGAGGGCGCCGATCTCGCCCGCCGCGCCGCCGTAGCCGCGGTGGAGGCGGCCGTTGATGAGGGAGCCGGCGCCGGGGCTCAGGCCGGCCATGACGAAGACGACGTCGTCGGCGCCGACCGCCGCGCCCTGCCAGTGCTCGGCGATGGCGGCGAGGTTGGCGTCGTTCTCGATGCGGACGGGGCAGCGGAAGGAGCGGCGCAGCCGGGTGCCGATGTCCAGGCCCGTCCAGCCGGGCATCGCGGTGCCGAGCTTGATGGTGCCCTCGCGGTCGACGATGCCGGGCGTGCCGACGCCGACGGCCCACAGGTTGTCGCGGGAGATGGCGCCCTTGCGCAGCACCTCGGCGACGGCGGTGCGGACGGCGGCGAGGCGGTCCTCGGCGTCCAGGGTCTCGTCGACGGGCTTGAAGTGACTGCCCACCACCTCACCGGTGAGGTCGGCGAGGATGACGCGGATGTCGTGCACGCCGATCTCGATGCCGAGGATGTGCCCGGCCTCCGCGCGGAAGCGGAACCAGCGGGCGGGCCGCCCGCGCCGCCCGGTGCCCGGCTGGACGTCCTCGCGCGGCTGCTCCACCTCGGCGACCAGCCCGGTCTCGACGAGGCCCTCGATCACGCCCTCGACGGTGGGCCGGGAGAGCCCGGTCTCGCCGACGAGTTGGGTGAGGGTTACCGCGTGGCCCGTCCGCAGCGCCCGGAGCGTGACCGCCGCGTTGATGCGCCGCAGCAGTGAGGAGTCTCCTCCGGTGAGCCGATCCGCCAAAGCGTTGCCCTTCGCCGTTCGCGCGACTGCCCTGGCGCGCGATGTCGAGTGCGCGGAGACCCACCGAAATGGCCCGCGGGGGTGCGCCACCGGATCGCGGCACGGCGGCACGGGGCCGCCCGCGCGGCCGCCGGAGACTAGCCCGGAGCCTACCCGGGCCCGGCCCCGCGCGGCGAGGATTCCCGCAGCTCATCCGGGCTTCGGTATCGAAATGGTACGGATCGGGTGGCAGTGCGTGATCCGGGCTTCACCGGACGGCCACGCGGTTGGGGTACGGGGGCCGGGGCGAGGGCGCTGACCTGGGAGGACGCCGCCGCCCGTCACCCCGCCCGGGCGACGAACAGCCCCTGCCCCAGCGGCCCCGTCGGGTGGCCCTCCCCGGGCAGGGTGACGACCTGCGGGCAGCCGGCCGCGGCGAGCGCCGCGCGCCACGCGGAGGCCGGTTCGGCGGGCACTGCGCGCGCGTCTCCGGTGACCAGCAGGTCCAGCTGCTCGGCGACGGGGGCGAGCAGCAGGAGCCGTCCGCCGGGGGCGAGCAGGCCGACGAGGGCGGCGGCCTCCTCCTCGGGCCGTCCGGTGGCGGTGGCCACGACCACGTCGTAGCGCCCGCCGTCGGGGGCGAGGTGGTGCTCGCTGTGGCGGCGCGGGCGGCCGGCCAGGGCGCGGGCGACGGTGGTCTCCACGCCCTCGCGGTCGAGTTCGAGGACGCGCAGCGGCTGCGGCCCGTCGTGGGCCTCGGCGCTGCTGCGCACCAGGGCGCCGAGCGCCGTGCCGAGGTAGCCGCGGGCGGCGGCCCGGCGGACGGGGGCGGCGTACGGCCGGGGCGCCTCCTCGCCGGTGACGAGGCGGGGCAGGCGGGCGGTGCCGCGGCGGACGCGGTCCAGGGCGGCGGCGGGGCCGAGGCCGTCGGCCCAGGCCTCGGCGGCGAGGCGCCAGGCGTCGCGGGTGTCGGTGGCGGCGAGGGGCGGGGCGCCGTGGAACAGGGGGCCCCGGCGGGCGATCAGGCCGTGGCGGGCGAGGGCGTCCAGCCAGTTGGCGACCCGGGGGCGTTCGGCGGGGGTGACGAGGGCGGCGGCGAGGATCTCGGCCTCGGTGTGGCCGTGGTCGGGGTCGGTGAGGACGCCGGCCTGCTGGAGGGTCAGCAGGAGGGAGGCGAGGACGGCGTGGTCGAGGTGGGCGCCGAAGGCGCGGGTCTGGTCGGCGGTCAGGCCGATGGTGTGCTTCCAGGCGGCGGCCTCGGCGGCCTCCGCGTCGGTGCGCAGCCGGTGGTCGGCGGCCTCGTCCTCGCTCTTGGGGGCGCGGACGTGGGCGAGGACGGCGCCGAGGGCGTCGACGGCGGCGTAGACGTCGTCCTGCCGGGGCTCGGGGCCGACGTGCAGGATCAGCCGCAGGGCGCCGAGGTCGTGGTCGTCGAGGCCGGGGCGGCCGCTGAGCCGCCACAGCAGCGGGGACGGCAGGCTGAGGTGGGTGGTGCCGGTGGCGGCGAGTGCGGCGAGCTGCTCGTCGGGCTGCTGCTCGGGGTCGCCGCAGTGGACGGTGCCGCCGGCGAGCAGGGTGGCGAGGGCGAGTTCGACGGCGAGGTCGGTGGCCGGGTGCAGCACGGTGTGCCGTATGGGCGGCGGGCCGAGGACGCCGGCCCAGTGCCGCAGCCGCGCCTCGGCGGTGCGGGCGGCGGAGGGCGCGAGCGCGGCGTGTTCGGCGACCCGCTCGGCCAGGGCCTTGGGCAGGCCGCCGGGCGGGGAGACGCCGAGCAGCAGGCCGATGCCGCTGATCGCGCGGCCTTCGGCGACGACGGCGGGCCGGTCGCCGAGGTCGCGCAGCGCGCTGACCAGGGAGGAGGACGAGGACACGGTGTTCACTCCGGGGTGCAGGGGAGAAGCCGCACCACTGAACCATGCGGTCGGGCCGGGAGAGGCCGTGCGTCGGTCAAACTTCCGTAATGATTTTCATATCGGCCAACCAAGCCTAGGGGAGGACTTGACGCGAAGTTGCCGGAACCTCACATTCCGGAACGGTGGTCGGAGGTCTTGACAGGCGGGTGCGGGGGTGGGTTACCTGGCCGTGGGCTTCTGGCCGAACGTTCGGTCGGTGTCGAAGTCGGTGCTGGAGCCGGTGCCGAAGGAGCCTCCGAAGGAGCTGAGCGACGATGACCGGCAGCACCCCTGAGCAGCCCGCGCCCCGCCGCCTCGGGGAGCCCCTCCCGCCCGCCCTCCTCGACGCCGGCGAGCGCATGAGCCCCGAGGAGCTGCGCGCCCACCAGCTCACCCGCCTCCGCGCCACGCTGCGCCACGCGTACGACAACGTCGAGCTCTACCGCCGCAGGTTCGACGCCGCCGGCGTCCGCCCCGAGGACTGCCGCACCCTCGCCGACCTCGCCCGCTTCCCCTTCACCACCAAGGCCGACCTGCGCGAGGGCTACCCCTTCGGCATGTTCGCCGTCCCCATGGAGAAGGTCCGCCGCCTCCACGCCTCCAGCGGCACCACCGGCCGCCCCACCGTCGTCGGCTACACCGACGGCGACCTCTCGATGTGGGCCGACGTCGTCGCCCGCTCGATCCGCGCCGCCGGCGGGCGCCCGGGCGACAAGGTGCACATCGCGTACGGCTACGGTCTGTTCACCGGCGGCCTCGGCGCCCACTACGGCGCCGAGCGGGCCGGCTGCACCGTCATCCCCGCCAGTGGCGGCATGACCGCCCGCCAGGTGCAGCTGATCCAGGACTTCCGGCCCGAGATCATCATGGTCACCCCCTCCTACCTCCTCACCCTGCTCGACGAGTTCGAGCGCCAGGGCGTCGACCCGCGCGGCACCTCGCTGCGCATCGGCATCTTCGGCGCCGAGCCCTGGACGGAGGAGATGCGCAGCGAGATCGAGGACCGCCTCGACCTGCACGCCGTCGACATCTACGGCCTCTCGGAGGTGGTCGGCCCCGGCATCGCGCAGGAGTGCGTGGAGACCAAGGACGGCCTGCACATCTGGGAGGACCACTTCTACCCCGAGGTCGTCGACCCCTTCACCGACGAGGTGCTGCCCGAGGGCGTCGGCGGCGAACTGGTCTTCACCACCCTCACCAAGGAGGCCCTGCCCGTCGTCCGCTACCGCACCCGCGACCTCAGCCGGCTGCTGCCCGGCACCGCCCGCCCGGCGTTCCGGCGGATGGAGAAGGTCACCGGGCGCAGCGACGACATGATCATCCTGCGCGGGGTGAACCTCTTCCCGACCCAGATCGAGGAGATCCTGCTGCGCACGGCCGGGGTGGCGCCGCACTTCCAGCTGCGGCTGACCACGCGCGGGCGGATGGACCACCTGACGGTGCGGGTGGAGGCCCGCCCGGAGGCGCCGACGGGGCTGCGGGAGGCGGCGCGGGCGGAGGTCGTCCGGGCGGTGAAGGACGGGGTGGGCGTCAGCGTCGAGGTGGAGGTGGTCGACCCGTACGTGCTGGAGCGCTCGGTCGGGAAGATCAAGCGCGTGGTGGACGAGCGGAGTTGACGCCCGCACGGGGTCGGGCGCCGGAGGCGGGCGGCCGTCCGGGGAGAGGACACGCGCGCCTCCGGCGACTACAGCAATGTAGACGCAAGGCGCCGGCGGAGTCCAGCCCCGGCCCGGTGCCCGGGCGGCCACGCAGCGTGCGCGGGCGCCCGCCCGTGGGGCCTATGCTGCGGGGCATGCCGAGTGAGCTGCGCACCCCTCACCAGCCGGTGTCCGACCTGGACTTCATCCGGAGCGCGACCGAGCTGAAACCCGTCCCGTTCGTCCCCGAGATCAGCCTGCACATGGCCGAGGACGCCATCGCGCTGTGGGAGCGGACGGAACGGGCGCGCGGGGAGGCCGGGCTGCCGCCGCCGTTCTGGGCCTTTGCCTGGGCGGGCGGCGTCGCCGTCGCCCGGTACGTCCTGGACAACCCCGAACTCGTCGACGGGCGCGCGGTGCTGGACATCGCCGCGGGCTCCGGGCTGGTCGGGATCGCCGCCGCGCTGCGCGGGGCCCGGGCGGTGGGCGCCGCCGAGATCGACGCCTACGCCGTCGCCTCGATCGGGCTGAACGCCGAGGCCAACGGGGTGCGGGTGGAGGCCGACCTCGTCGACCTGGTCGACGGGGACGGCGCGCCCGCCGAGGTGGTGCTCGCCGGGGACGTCTTCTACGAGCGGGAGATGGCCGCCCGCTTCCTGCCGTTCCTGGAGCGGGCCGTGGCGCGCGGCGCCACCGTGATCGTCGGCGACCCCGGGCGCGCCTACCTGCCGCGCGAGCGGTTCACCGCCGTCGCCGCGTACCGGGTGCCGGTGGTCGCGGACCTGGAGGACACCTCCGTGAAGACCACCACCGTGTGGCGGCTGGGCTGACCGGGCCGGGCCCGGCCGACCACGGTACGGAATTCCGGGCGGACCGGGGCGGCGGCCTGCTAGAACAGGCCGCCATGACCGACGAGATCGTGATCCGACCCGCCACCCCCGACGAGATCCCCGCCCTGCTCGCCCTCTGGGCGCGCGCCGCCAAGGGCGCCAGCATCACCGACGACGAGGCGGGCGTGGCCGCGCTGCTCGCCCGCGACCCGCACTGCCTGATCGTCGCCGCCCCGGCCGGGGACCCGGGCCGCCCGGTCGGCACCGTCATCGCGGGCTGGGACGGCTGGCGCTGCCACCTCTACCGCCTCGCCGTCGACCCCGACCACCGCCGCCGGGGCATCGGCGCGGCCCTGCTCGCGGCCGCCGAGGAGCGGTTCACCGCCCTCGGCGGCCGCCGGGCCGACGCGATGGTGCTGGACGACAACGCCCTCGGCCACCGCACCTGGCAGGCCGCCGGCTACCACCCGGAGCCGCAGTGGAGCCGGTGGGTCAAGCCGCTCCCGGAGAGCTAACGGAGTTCGGCCAGCCAGGCCTCGACCTCGTCCGAGCGGCGCGGCAGGCCCGCCGAGAGGTTCTCGCTGCCGTCCTCGGTGACGAGGATGTCGTCCTCGATGCGCACGCCGATGCCCCGGTACTCCTCGGGGACGGTCAGGTCGTTCTCCTGGAAGTAGATCCCCGGCTCGACGGTGAGGACCATGCCGGCCTTGAGCGGGCCGTCGACGTGCTCCTCCGTACGGGAGTGGGCGCAGTCGTGCACGTCCAGGCCCAGCATGTGGCCGGTGCCGGCCAGGGTGAAGCGGCGGTGCAGGCCGAGCTCGTACACCTTGTCGGCGCTCAGGTCGCCGAACAGGCCCCAGGAGGTGAGGTGTTCGGCGAGGGTGCGCTGGGCGGCGTGGTGGAAGTCGCGGAAGTCGGCGCCCGGCCGCACGGCCGCGATGCCCGCCTCCTGGGCGTCGTACACGGCGTCGTAGACCTTGCGCTGCAGCTCGGTGAAGCGGCCGCCGACCGGGAGGGTGCGGGTGACGTCGGCGGTGTAGAGGCGGTTGGTCTCCACGCCCGCGTCGAGCAGCAGGAGGTCCCCCGGGAGGGCCTGGCCGTTGTTGCGCACCCAGTGCAGGGTGGTGGCGTGCGCCCCGGCGGCGGCGATGGTGCTGTAGCCGACGTCGTTGCCCTCCAGGCGGGCGCGGACGAAGAAGGTGCCCTCGATCAGGCGCTCGGGGGTGGGCGTGTCGGTGCCGAGGACACGGACGACGTCCTCGAAGCCGCGGGCGGTGGCCTCGCAGGCGAAGCGCAGCTCGGCGATCTCGAACTCGTCCTTGACCAGGCGCAGTCCGGAGAGGTGGATCTCGAACTCCGCGTCCCGCTCGGCGTCGAGGCGGCCCTCCAGGGCGCTCTGCACGCCCGCGTCGTGACCGCGCAGCAGGCGGACGGGGGCGCTCGCGCCGGCCAGGTCGGCGGTCAGGGTGCGCACGTCGCGACAGGGCAGGCCGAGGAGGAGCTCGTTCTCGGCGAGGCCGTTGCGGCGGCCGTCCCACAGCTCGCCGTGGTTGTCGAGCCAGAACTCGCCGTTCTCGACGACGGAACGGCCGCGCAGGTAGGCGACGGCGGTGTGGCCGCTCTCGCCCGCGGGCTCCAGGACGAGGACGGCGTCCTGGGAGAGGTCGCCCGTCAGGTAGACGTAGTCGGAGGAGGGGCGGAAGGCGTAGTCGCAGTCGTTCGCCCGCACCTTGGGGGTGCCGGCCGGGATGACCAGCAGCTCGCCCGGGTACGCGGCCGACAGCTCGGCGCGGCGGCGGGCGGTGTGCGCGGCCTGCGGGATCGGCTCCAGGTCGCGGCGCTCGGTGTCGGCCCAGCCGTGCTTCATGCTCTCGGCCAGCTCGTCGGTCACGCCGCGGGTGAGGCCGTTCTTGCGGTATTTGATGGGCGGGGTGGCAGGGGTGCCCGTCTCGGTCATTCTGCGTCTCCTGAGGAGGGAGGAGGGTGGTGACTGCGGCGCGTTTCGCTACGCTGACCTGCCTGCCTGTGCGGCAGACGAACCATTCGGTCCGTACGGTATAGCGAACAGTGCGCGGAGAGAAGAGGTCGAGCGTGAACGACTCCGAGAACTCGGTGAAGGGCGTCCTCGCGGCGAACCTCAAGCGGGTGCGGGCCGAGCACGGGCTCTCCCTCTCCGAGCTGTCCCGCCGCGCCGGCATCGGCAAGGCGACGCTCTCCCAGCTGGAGTCCGGCGCCGGCAACCCCACCCTGGAGACGGTGCTCGGCCTCTCCCGGGTCCTCGGGGTGCCGATCTCCGACCTGGTCGAGGCCCGGCCCGCCGGCGAGGTCACGGTGGTGCGGGCGGCGGACGCCCAGGTGCTCAGCGGGCAGGGCGTCGACCTGCGGCCGCTGCGCCGGATCGACTGCGGGGACGCCCTGTTCGAGGTCTACGACCAGCTGGTGCGCACGGGCGCCCCGCAGGAGTCCGGGGGCCACGGCGGCACCGAGCACACCATCGTCCAGGGCGGACGGCTCGGGGTGCGGGTCGACGGGCGGGAGCTGGAGCTCGGCCCCGGCGACTACGTCGGCTTCGACGCGGCGCTCCCGCACGCGTACACCGCCCTGGGCGGGGAGCCGGTGCGCTCGGTGCTGCTGCTCCAGCACCGGGCCGAGCAGCGGCTGCACCTGGAGGACGGGGTTCACCCTGTCGCCTGATCGTTCTGCCATCTGATCGTTCGGTTCAGCGAACGCCCTCGGCGCTGTGAACGCTCTCGGTACGGCGACGACGGCGGTAGTAGTGCACCGTCAGCACCCCCAGCAGCGGGCCCCAGACGGCCAGCGGCCAGTACGCCGCGAGGAAGACGACCTGCCGCCACCCGCCCGTGTGCAGGCCGATGGCGCCGCTCCCGTCGACCCGCCGGCCGAGGCTGACCATCACCATCCCGTACGACCACAGCACGGTGTTGACCGCCGCCCCGAACCCGGCCGGCACCACCGCCGCCGGCAACGGCACCCGCCGCCCGCCCAGCCCCGGCACCCACCTCGGCCACACCTCACCCCACCCGCTGACCAGCCCGATCGCCAGGAACGCCAGCAGCTCGCCGGCCACGCTCAGCCCGATCACGTACCACCACTCCCCGCCGAACCAGTCCGGCGGCGGGGGCGCGTCCGGCGGCACGTCCATCAGCGGCACCCGCAGGTCGACGGCCAGGATGCGCCACAGCCCGGCCGGCACCACGGCGAGCGAGACGGCGTACGCGGCCCACACCGCCCACCGGGGCACCCCCGCCACCGGCCGACCGTGCAGACGGGCGAGGATCGTGTGCGAGGCCATGGCGGTTCTCCCGGACGCGAGTTGGCGACTTCCGACACCCCGACCCTCCCGCGCGGAGCCCGACCCCGGCATCCGCCCGGGGAACGTCCCGACTCACCCACGCGGGGGACGGGCCCGGGCTACGCGTCGCCGGTGGGCGGGGGTTCCTGGGCGCCGAACAGGGGGAGGCAGGGCGGCAGTCCGGCGATCGAGACCTGGACGGTGCGGTGGGACTCCCAGTCGGCGCGGGTGAGGCGCAGGCGGCGGTTGGTCTCCGGGCGGCCCCGGACGGCGTAGCGATCGATGCCGTCGGGGAGGTAGCCGAGCTTGCGGGAGACGGCGTAGGAGGAGTCGTTGTGCGCGAAGGCGCCCGAGCGGGCCTCCTGGGCGCCGAGGCCGGCGAAGGCGAGGTGGAGGACGGCGGCGCGCATCTCGGTGCCGATGCCCCGGCCCTGGTGGCGGGTGCCGAGCCAGGAGGCGGTCTCGACCTCGCGGAGGACGGCGAAGTCCCTGGCCATGACGGTCTGGAGGCCGACGACGCGGCCCTCCTCGAGGACCGTGAGGTTCAGGGCCCAGTTCCCGGGCGTCCAGTCGCCGCGGCGCAGCCAGTGGTGCTGGACGACGGACCGGGCGCGCTCGGCCGGGGGCAGGTCCGTCCACGGGACGACGAAGGGCATCCGGTCGGGGTCGTGGAACCCCTCGGCGGCGAGGTCGGCGAGGGCGGCCAACTCCTCGTCGCCGGGCAGCCGCAGCTCCAGGCGGGGCGTGGTCAGGCGCAGCCCCATGAGGGGCCAGTGGTCGGTCAGCATGCGCCATTGTCGCTGGTGGCGGGCGCGCAGGTCATGTGGTTTGCGCGGCGGAGCGGCCCGTACGGGGGAGTGACGGGCCGCTCCTGGGTGGCGGTGTGGTGCTCAGCCGCTGTGCGCGAGACGCGGCGACGAGAAGGACCACTGCTGCGACGCCGTGTAGTTGCAGGTGTAGATCTGCACCTGGTTGCCGTCCTGGGCGACGCCGCCGGGGACGTCCAGGCACTTGTTGGACTGCGGGTTGATGAGGACGTTGCCCTCGTAGCGGACCCAGCGCTGGGCGTCGCTGCCGTTGCAGTCCCACAGCTGGACCTTGGTGCCGTCCGTCGTGCCGCTCGCGGTGACGTCCAGACACTTGCCGAGGGCGGAGACCGTCATGCCGATCCCGTCCGGCTTGTCGGTGGTGGCCCACCACTGGGAGGCGGTGCCGTTGCAGGAGTAGATCTGCACCGGGGTGCCGTTGCCCGTGTTGCCGCCCTGGACGTCCAGGCACTTGCTGCTGTTGAACACGCTGATCGTGCTGCTGCCGCTGGCGGAGGCCGTCCCCGGCATCATGGTGACCGCGATCGCGGCCGCCGCCAGGGCGCCGAGCACGTGGCGCTTGCGGATGTGGGTCCTCATCGTTGTTCGTCCCTTCCTCGGTCCTGCAGTCCTTCGGTCCTTCGCGCCGGCCGGGGTGTTGTCCGGTGCGGCGCTCGGGAGGGACTCTGGCGCGGGGCCGTGGACGGGGGATGGACGGCGTCGTTGACGGGCTGTCTACGGGCGGTGGCTAGGCACGGCTTCCGGCTCCGGTGCGGTCGCGGGTTCCGGTGCGGGGGAGCGGAGCAGGGCGGCCGTGAGGAGGAGGGCGAGGGCGACGAGCCCGGCGCCGATGCGGAAGGCGAGCTGGTACCCGCCGGTGAGGGCGGAGGCCGTGCCCGCCCCGCCGCCGAGCAGGGCGTCCGTACGGGCGTTGGCGAGGGTGCTGAGGACGGCGAGGCCGAAGGCGGCGCCGATCTGCTGCACGGTGTTGAACATGCCGGAGGCGATCCCGGAGTCCTCCGGGGTGGCCGCCGACATCGCGAGGGTGGCCAGCGAGGGCATCGCCAGGCCGAAGCCCACCCCGAGCGGCAGCAGCGCGGGCAGCACGTCCGTCACGTAGCTCCCCCCGGCCGGGACGCGGCCCAGGACGGCGAGACCGGCCGCGATCAGGCCGAGGCCGGGCAGGAGCACGGCGCGGGGGCCGAAGCGCGCGATCAGCCTCGGCGAGAGGCCCAGGGACAGGGCGCCGATCGCGACGGAGACCGGGAAGATGCCCAGGCCGGTGCTCATCTCGTCGAAGCCCAGCACCTTCTGGAGGTAGAGGACGCACAGGAACTGGAAGCTGAACACCCCAGCGATCATGAGGACTTGGATGCCCAGCGCCCCGGAGACGTCACGCGAGCGGAACACGCGCAGCGGCAGCAGCGGGTGGCTCGCCCGCGCCTGGCGGGCGAGGAAGCCCGCGAGCAGGAGGAGCGCGGCGAGGCCGCAGCCGAGGGTGTGGGCCGAGGCCCAGCCGTGGTCGCCGGTCTCGACGATCGTGTAGACGCCGAGCATCAGCGCGGAGGTGACCAGCAGCGCGCCCAGGACGTCGGGCCCCCGGCCGAGGCCGAGGCCCCGCTCGGGCGCGAGCACCCGCGAGGCGGCCAGCAGGGCGACCAGGCCGACCGGGAGGTTGACGACGAAGATCCAGTGCCAGCCGACACTCTGCGTCAGCGCGCCGCCCGCGAGCAGGCCCAGCGAGCCTCCGGCGGACTGGACGAAGCTGTAGACGCCGATCGCCTTCGCCCGCTCCTTCGGCCGGGGGAACAGCGTCACGACCATGCCGAGGGTGACGGCCGAGGTCACCGCGCCGCCGACGCCCTGGAGGAAGCGGGAGGCGAGCAGTTCGGTGGGGCTCTGGGAGAGGCCGCACAGGAGTGAGGCGGCGGTGAAGAGCGCCAGGCCGGCGAGGAAGACGCGCTTGCGTCCGACGAGGTCGCCGAGCCGTCCGGCGAGCAGCAGCAGGCCGCCGAAGGGGACGAGGTAGGCGTTGACCACCCAGCCGAGGCCGGAGGGCGAGAAGCCGAGGCTGTGCTGGATGGACGGCAGGGCCACGTTGACGATGGTGCCGTCGAGGATGACCATCAGCTGCCCGGCGCAGAGGACGGCCAGGGCGGACCAGCGTCCGGTTCCGGAGGCGGTGTCGGTTCTGGGCATTCCGGGCATGGAGGCCCCCTTCCAAAGGTGCACGATTTGTTACAGCGGCCATCCTCTGTAACCATCGAGCTCCACGGAAGGAGGAACTTTCTTGTCACACCGTCACACCGATGTGTCCGACCAGGTCAGCGTGTCCGAGCAGGTCAGCAACCACGCGTGCCCGCTCACCGAGGTCCTCGACCACGTCGCGGGCAAGTGGAGCATCGGCATCCTCGTCGCCGCCGCGCACGGGCCCGTCCGGTTCACCGAGCTGGAGCGCGCCATCACGGGCATCAGCCGCCGGATGCTCACCCTCAACCTGCGCAAGCTGGAGCGCGACGGGCTGCTCGTGCGGACGGTCTACCCGACCGTGCCGCCCAAGGTCGAGTACACCCTCACGCCCATGGCCCGCGAGCTCCACGCCTCCCTCGCCGGCCTCGTCGGCTGGGCGGAGCGCCACCGGGGCGACATCACCACCGCCCGCGCCGCGTACGACGAAGCCGCCGGCGCCACCGGAGTGCCTACGGGGTGACGACGGCGCGGGCGGTGTCGAGCATGGCCTCGTTGGCGGCCTTCGCGGCGTCCAGCTCCCGCTGGTGGCGGCGGATCAGCTCCTCCTCGTACGCCGTCTCGACGGTGAACCAGACGCCCACCACGTTGCTGCCCTCCTTGCACCGGACGTCCGCCGTGGCGGTGGAGATCTCCTCGGCGGACGGGGAGGGGTTCGTCGCCCACCGGGGGTCCTTGAGGGCGTCCCCGGGAGTGGGGTAGTCGTGGCCGTGCTCCGCCATGCAGCGCGACCAGTCCCGGAAGACGGCCCGCACGCGGGGGTCCGCCTTCGAGCGTTCGAAGCCCTCGTAGTTGATCCCCACCGCGACGTCGGAGTCCCGGCCGGTGCCGCCGTGCGCGGTCAACTCCCGCTGGGCGGCGCCGATGCAGCCGCCGGGAGGAAGGTCCCGCCCGTGGAAGGCGGCGGCGGAGCCGGGGGCCGGCCTCCCTCCGGGGCCGAGGCCGGTGCCGAGCACGGTGGTGACGTCGGGGCTCAGTGAGGGGACGTCGGAGGGCTTCCTCCCGGCGGACGGGTCAGGCGCGTGGTAGCCGTGCGCGGACACGTCGGACAGTTCGACCGGGTCGTACCGGTGGGTGGTCTGGGTCTCGGTGGCGAGGGCGCCGGCCTCGGTGTTCGCGGTGGCGGGCCCGGGGTAGTCCAGGCCGAAGCCGCGGACGCAGCGCGTGACCAGGGTGGCCTGCGCCCGGTCGTACTGCCGGAACTGCTCACCGCTCAGCAGGTACTCCTCGATCGGTAGCGTCCGGCCGCTCACCTCGCTCAGCCGGGGGACGTCCCCGACCGGAGGCGGCTCCATCGGGGCGAGGGAGGCGGGCGGCGGCCCGTCCGGGGCAGCGGCGGGTTCGGCGGCGCAGCCGACCGCGAGGAGGAGGGCAACCGGCAGCAGGACGGCCGGCAGCAGGACGGCCGGTGAGCGGCGGCGGGGCGTCGGCATGGCGGGCTCCTCGGGTGCCGGGCCCGTCGGAACGGGCCCGGCACCTGCACCTGGTCGGGGTGGGATCAGAGCTCCCAGCTCTGCGAGTGGTTGTTGTTGCGCATGTCGATGCCGCCGCCGTTCCACGGCACGGGACCGAGGTTCGCCCACTGGTCGTGCGGGATGTACTGGTTCGGGCCGGTGTTGCGGATGCTGTACTCGCGGTAGTGCACCCGCAGGTTCCACCGGTGGTCCAGGTTGTAGACGGACGCGGCGTTGTTCACCACGACCTCCCCGTCGCCGAGCCCGCCGCCGCCGAAGCGGCCGTCGTAGTTGCCGGCCTCGCTCTTGCCGAAGAACGCGCCCTTGAGGTCGGGCTTGTAGTAGAGACAGGCGTCGCCGGTGATGCACCCGCCCGAGCTCGCCACGGCGGGGGCGGCGGTGCCGAGCAGCACCGTGCCCAGCGTGGCCGCGGCCAGGGCGGCGGCTGCGAGTTTCTTCATTCCACTGCCTTTCGTTGGTGGATCGGGAGTCCGTCGGTGGTTCGGTGGTTCGGTGGTGAGGGCCGTGCCCGGTGGAGAGCCCCATTGGTTGGCGTGAGCACGACATGTGCCAGGCTGTCAGGAGGTCAAGGCAAAGCCAAGGGCCGGTTTCCGGCGGCCCAAGGTTTTTGGACAAAGGGAACGGCGAACTCCCGCGTCGACGGGGAGAAGGCCGGAAACGCCCCGGCGCAGGAAGTCGGCCCGGCCGACTTCCTGCGCCGGGGCAGGGGTGTGCGGGGTGTTGCTCAGGCGGAGGTCGGCCGCCCGCCGAAGGGGGCGGCGGCGAGGGTTCCGGTGGCCTTGGCGTGCTGGCGGGCGGTGAGTTGGCGGATCATCAGGACGGCGAGGACGCCCAGGAGGACGGCCATGACCTGGTCGTAGGGGGAGTACGGGGTGGGGCGGTCCTCGACGAAGCACACGAGGATCACGCCGCCCAGCGTCTTGGCGAGCCAGGCGGCCCACCAGGCCTCGACCACCCAGCTGCCGCCGGCCGGGCCGCTGGCGCGCCAGGTGTCCAGGGCGATCCGGCGGGGGATCCACCACATCGCGAGGGGGATGAACCAGGCGCCGACCGCGAAGCCGTAGGAGAACTTCTGCGTTCCGGGGGCGAAGACCTCGGCGTTGAGGCGGCAGCGGCGGAACCAGCACAGGAACACGACGATGGTCGCGATCCAGAGGGGGTACGAGACCGGCGCGAGCGCCCGGAAGGTGTCCGACCGGGAGCCGCCGGTGAGGCCGAGCACGATCTGCAGGGCGCTCTGCGCGCCGACCAGGACCTGGGCGGCGACCCCCAGGCGGCGCGGGTCGACGGCCCGCCCGCTGTAGGCCCGGACCTGCGGGCGCGGTATCTCGTTGTGGAAATCGGTCGTGCTCACGCGGTCCCCCCACGCAACGCCTGCGGTGCTGGTCACGCGCAAGATCGGGAGAAGAATAGGGGCACGTGTGCGACCTGTCCACGCGGTGTCCACACACCCTCCCCGCCGGACCGCCTCAACCGGCCGCCTTGCCCGTACGGCCCTGTGACCGGACCTGGGAGGGCAGGCGCCCGTACGCGCGGCGGTACTCCTGCGAGAAGCGCCCCAGGTGTGTGAAGCCCCAGCGCAGGGCGACCTGGGTGACGGTCTCCGGGGTGCCGTCGCGGGCGGCGGTGAGCAGGTCCTGGTGGACGCGCTCCAGGCGCAGCTCGCGCAGGTAGGCCATGGGCGTGGTGTCCAGGTGGGCGCGGAAGCCCTGGCGCAGGCCCGGGACGCTGACCCGGGCGGCGCGGGCGATGTCCGCGACCGCGATCGGCTCGTGGGCGTGCTCGGCGCAGAAGGTGACGGCCCGGCGCACGGCGGCGGGTGCGGCGACCATCGCGGGCGTGCGGACGAGGTCGTGCGGCTGGAGGTCGAGCAGGCCCTGGACGAGGAACTGCTCGTGGTGCTGCTGGGCGAGCGGCGAGCGAGCGAACAGTCCGCTGCCGGCGGCGCGCACGTACGCGCGGGCGAGCTCCAGCCAGCAGGCCATGGCCTCGCCGTCCTGCTCCAGCGCCGGGTCGAACCGTACGGCGGCGGCGCCCGGTTCGCCGCGCCGTACGGCCACCGCCTCGTCCACCAGCCGGCGGGAGATCAGCAGCACGTGGTTGACGCAGCCCCGGGGGAAGGACATGGCGAGGTGCTGGCCGGGCCCGGCGATGCTCAGCGGGGTGGTGACGGGGCGGCCGTCCACGGTGACGCAGCCGGCGCCGGCCAGGGGCACCTGGAGGCTGTAGAAGTCGGCGAGTTCGCCCGGGACGACGTCGACGTCGACGCCCCAGCCGAGCTCGTACACCGACACCTCGCCCCGCCAGTGGCGCACCAGCCGGCCGCCGCTGCCGCTGTCGCCGCGCACCCGCAGCTCGTGCGGCGCGAGTTCCGTGGCCACCGCGTCGTGCAGGCCCTGCACGTCGTCGCCGCTGTAGAGCACCGTCGGCATCGCGACCGCCCCGTTCCCGTTCTCCGCATCCGCAGCCGGTCCAAACTACCGGGTGCGCGAGCGGGCGGGCCCACCCGGTCCCGTACGGCAAAATCGACTTCGTCCGAAACCCCGGCAGGGGATGGACGTCTTACAGGGTGGGCCGTTCGACCCGAGGCCCGTGCCGCTCCACGAAAGCGAACCGAGATGACAGATCCGGCCCCGTACGCCCTCGGCGGACCTGACGACGTGTTGACACCGTCCGCAGATCCGGCGACCACCGCTCCGGCGACCACTGCCCCGGTGACCGCGAGACTCCGAGGCCGGTTCGCCCGGTTCGCGCGGAGCCGCTACGCGCTGCCGCTGGCCGAGATCGGCGTCAGCGCGGGCGTCGGCGTCGGCTTCATGCTGCTGTGCACGCTCATCGACGTGAACCCGATCAGCCGGGTCGGCCAGGTCAGCGGCCTGGCCGCCGTCCAGCAGTACGCGGCGCTCCTCGGCATCCCCCTCCTCGCGGTGCTCCTCCTCCTCGCCCACCGGGGCCAGTTGCGCCACTACCGCACCGCCCGGCGGCTGGTGTGCGCCGCCGTCGCGGGTCTCGGCACCGGGGTCGTCGCGGGCGGCATCGCCGTGGCCCTCAACGGCACCCCGTGGGGCCTGGGCGGGCAGGAGGGCGACCCAGGGAACCTCATGGGCATGGCCATCGACATGATGCGGGGCCGGGGCCTGCCGGGCGTCTACCCGCCGCTGTTCCCCGGGCTGCTCGCCGTCTGGGCCGAGCTGTTCCACCACGGCAGCGTCGGCGTGGGCCACGCGCTCAAGGACCTGCAACTGCTGCTCAGCGCGCTCGTCGGGCCGATGACGTACGCCGCCTGGCGGCTCCTGCTGCGCCCGTTCTGGGCGATGGCGGTCGCGGTGCCGACCTCCATCGTCTTTCTCGACCCGATCCGCCCGTACAGCCACGGTTCCATGCTGGTGCTGCTGCCGCTGCTCGCGGCCTGCTTCCGGGAGCTCCGCCGGGCCGGCGAGCTCTCCACCCGCTCGGCGGTGCGCCGCGGGGCCGGCCTCGGCGCCGCGCTCGGGCTGATGTTCCTCTGGTACTCGGGCTGGTTCATCTGGGCGGCGCCCGGGGCGCTCGTCCTCGGCCTGCTGCTCTTCCCCTGGCGCGGGGACCGGGCCGTCCGCCGCCGGGCCGCCGTCCTCGCGGGCGCGGTGCTCGCCACCGCCGGGGTGATCGGCTCGCCGCTGCTGTACCAGCTGGTGCGGCTGGGGGCCACGACGATGGACCGGTACGCGTACATCAACACCTACATCGACCCGGCCTACGTCACCGGCTGGGCCTCCGACCGCGCCGGCACCCTCACCTACCACGACTGGCCCCAGGCGGGCGAGTTGGCCGGCCAGACGGGCTTCGGCGTGCTGCTGCTCCTGGGCGCCGGCCTCGGGGTGGGCCTGGGCCTGGGCAACGTCGTGGTCCGCACGACGGGCTTCGTCCTGGCGGGCGCCTGGCTGCTGCGCTTCTGGTTCGCCTCCAGGATGGAGCAGGACCAGGCCGTCCAGCTGTACCCGCGCACCACCTGGATCATCTTCTACTGCCTGATCGTCCTGGCCGTCCTCGGCGTGATGCTCGCCCACGAGCGCGGCGCGCGTCTTCTGCCGGTCACCCCGCGCGCGACGGCCCAGCTGGCGGCCGGACTCGTCTGCGCCGTCGCCCTGTTCGGGGCGATGGGCGGCTCCTGGTCCGCCAACCGCTTCATGCCCTCCACCAACCCGGGCGTCGAGGACATGGGCCTCGACGCCCTGCGCGCCCACCTCCTTCAACTGGAGAACGGGGACTGCCCCAAGTACTCCCCCCTCAAGGGCAAGGAACCCTGCAGCCCGCCCAACCGCGGCCTCTCCCGCTACGACACCGGCCCGGACGTCAAGAAACTCTGGTGCGCCAACGCCGGAAAGGACTACGACATCGTCTGCGGCCGCCCCCCGAAGGACTGACCCTCACCCCACCCGCCGCACCCACCCCGAGGCCCACTCCGGACGCTCCTCCAACCACCCCGCGAGGCACTCCCGGACGGCCTCCTCCACACAGGCGCGGGCGGCGGCGTTGCCGAGCACATCGCGGGTGGAACCCTGGAACTCGGGGGCGTCCAGCTTCACCGAGACGACGGCCGTCAGGCCCTCGGTCGCGCGCTCGGGGTCGATGTCGGGGGCAGTCTCCGGCAGCAGGCGGTGTGCCCGCGCGTAGGCGGTCAGGGCGGCCGCGACGCCTGCACGGAAGCCGGCCTCGTGCGAACCGTCGTACGTGGCACGGCTGTTGGCGAAGCCGCGGATGCGGGGCTCGCCGGAGTCGCGTCGGCGCAGGGCCAGTTCCATCATGCCCCCCATGCGCGGGTCCTCCCGTTCGCAGGCGAGGATGTCGGTGTCCTCGCCGTCCAGGGTGGCGACCAGTTCGCGGACGCCGTCGGGGTGGTGGAAGCGGAGAGAGCGAGGCTCGCCCTCGGTGCGCAGGTCGGTCAGGGTCATGTCCAACGCGCGGTTGAGGTAGGTGAGTTCGTCGAAGCGCTCGGCGAGGGTGTCGAAGGGGAGCGCCGTCCCGTCGAAGACCTCCGGGTCGGGGTGGAAGGTGATGGCCGTCCCCTGGCCGGCTGCCGGGCCCGTTGCGGCGGGCGGGGTGACGGCGATGCCGCGTTCGTACGCCTGGACGCGCTCGCCGTGGACCTCGGCGGTCAGGCGGCTCGACAGGACGTTGACGACGAAGGGCCCGACGCCGACGTACCCGAGCGGTACGTCGACGCGGCCTCGGGGGCCCGGCACGGCCCCCAGGGTCGTCAGGCGGTCGCCGAGCTCGGGATCGCCGGGCCCGTCGTCGGCGACCCTCACCCCGCCGTCCGGGGTGAGGGTGATGTCCACCCGGCTCGCGCGGCCGGCGAGGACCTCGTTCACCGCGCGCTCCGCGATCTCGAACACCATGTGGCACAGGCCGCGTTCGCCCGTCGAGCCGATGTACATCCCGGGCCGCTTCCGTACGGCCTCCCGGCCCGTCAGCACCTCGATGTCGGTAGGCCCGTAGCCGGTGGATTCGCTGCTCATGACGATCCCTCCCAAGGATTGGTGGAACTCCCGCACAGCCTAGGCGAGTTCTGGGAAAACACCAGGTCAGGGCCTATGTGGCGATCGATGGAACGGGGCCCGTCGGCCCCTCCCCGGAGGCCCTCGCCGCCGCCGTCCCGGCCCCGCCCCGGCGAGCGGCCCCGGCCTCACCAGGGGTGCCTACGGGGCCGTTCCGGGCGGCTCCGGGGTCTCCTGACGGAGAAATCTTTTGGGAGACTGGCGGGGATCGCGATTCCCCGTGGCACGGAAGGAAGTCGAGTGATGGCCGACCCGCAGGCGTTTCCGTTGGAGCCGAGGCCGATCCGGGTGGGGGAGGGGGTGCTCGAGGATTTGCGGGTGCGGTTGGGGTTGACGAGGGGGGCGGTGGAGGAGGGGAACGAGGACTGGGCGTACGGGGTGCCGGCGGGGTACCTGGCGGAGTTGGTGGCGTACTGGCGGGACGGGTTCGACTGGCGCAGGGCCGAGGCGGCGATCAACGCGTACGAGCACTACGAGGTGGAGGTCGCGGGGGTGCCCGTGCACTTCCTGCGGAAGGCGGGGAAGGGCCCCCGGCCGGTGCCGTTGATCCTCACGCACGGGTGGCCGTGGACGTTCTGGCACTGGTCGAAGGTGATCGACCCGCTCGCTGACCCGGGGGCGTTCGGGGGTGATCCGGCGGACGCGTTCGAGGTGATCGTGCCCTCTCTGCCGGGGTTCGGGTTCCCGGGGCCGCTCAGGGGGTTCCCGGACGTCAACTTCTGGAAGGTGTCGGACCTTTGGCACGTCCTGATGACGGAGGTGCTGGGGTACCGCCGGTACGCGGCGGGCGGCTGCGACGTCGGCGGGGTGGTGACCAGTCAGCTCGGCCACAAGTACGCGGACGAGCTGTACGGCATCCACATCGGCTCCGGGCTGCCGCTGGACTTCTTCAACGGCCAGCGAGCCTGGAACTTCGCCCGCGCCATGCCGCTCGTCGAGGGGCAGTCGGAGGAAGTGCGGGCGAGGATCGCGGAGTTGGACCACCGCTTCGCCCCGCACGTCGCGGTGCACATGCTCGACGGCGCCACCCTGTCCCACGGGCTGAGCGACTCGCCGGCCGGGTTGCTCGCCTGGCTGCTGGAGCGCTGGCACGCGTGGAGCGACGACGGGGGCGATGTCGAGTCCGTCTTCACCAGGGACGACCTGCTCACTCACGCCACCATCTTCTGGGTGAACAACTCCATTGCCACATCCGTGCGTTACTACGCCAATGCCAACCGCTACCCCTGGACTCGCTCGCACGATCGCACCCCGGCCGTGGAGGCCCCGGTGGGCGTGACGCTGGTCGCGTACGAGAACCCGCCCGGCATCCGCACCGCCGCCGAACGCGTCGAGGCGTTCCTCGCGGGCCCGCAGGCGGCCTGGTTCAACCATGTGAACGTCAACGCCCATGAGCGGGGCGGCCACTTCATCCCCTGGGAGAACCCCGAGGCCTGGGTGGACGACCTGCGCCGCACCTTCCGGGGGCGTCGGCCGTAGCGGCCTGGCTCAGTGGCCGTACGGCGGTTGGAAGCAGCTGCCGGTCTCCGGGTAGGTGCCGTTGACCGAGACCGCGTACGTGGACGGGTCGACCGAGGCGGAGACGCAGGTGTCGGGGTGGACGCGCAGGCCGATCCGGGCGCCGGGCGGGGTGACGTAGTGGTCGGTCTCGAAGCGGGAGTCCATCGCCCGGACGTCGAGGGTGCCGCCGAGGATCTCGCCGTTCGGGCCGGTGCGCTCCACCTGGTAGCCGAGGGCGATCAGTTGGGAGCGCACCACCTCGGGCGTCCAGGAGCCCTGCTCCCAGAGCCTCTTGAGCACCGGCTCGATCCTGTCGGCCTCGCGCTTGGCGTCCGCCGTCTGGGCCGGGGTGATCTCCTTCGCGCGGCGGTAGGCCAGGTTGTCGCGGTTGTGCGGCGCCCCGTCGACGATGCCGGGGTCGACGTACGGGGTGGCCTCGGCGGGCCCGGCCGTCGCGGGGTCGGCGGGCCCGGCCGTCGCCGTGGTGCGCTGCTCGCCGCAGGCGGTGAGGGCCGTCGCGGCGGCGAGCAGGACGGCGAGGGCGGCCAGGGTGCGGCGGGTGGGGCCGAGGGGGGTGACGGGCATGGCCACGACTCTCCCACGTGCCGGGGGTCGGACGTAGCCGATCTCCGCCATTGGGGAGGGGGCGGCCCCAGTCGTCGGGCGTGGTCGCTCACGGCGGTCGCGCTAAGTCGCACTACGCGGAAGGACGCGCCTCAGCGGTAGCCGGCCAGGCCGTCCGCGAGCTCGTCCGTGTCGCCGTCGCGCAGGGCGCAGAGCGCCTGCTGGAGGGCGAAGGTGCCGCGGATCGCCGAGACACGGGTGGCGAGCGTGCTGTCCGGGGCGCCGCCCAGGGCGAGGACCCGGCGCAGGAAGCCGTCGCCGTAGCCCGCGCCGACGGCCGCGAGGTCCTCGGCACGGTCGCCGAGCGCGACGTCGTCCCAGTCCAGGACCCCGGCGAGGCGGGGCAGGCCGTGCGCCCGCTCCCAGAGGAGGTTCTCGGGGCCGAGGTCGCCGTGCACCAGGGCGTCGGTGCGATCGGGGATGCCGTCGAGCGCCGCGAGCTCCCGCTCGGCCCGCAGGCGCCCGCCGTCGGAGAGCAGCGGGAACAGTTCCGCGCGCACGCCCTCGGCGAACTCCCGCCACCGCCGCGACGGGGCCTGGGCCGCTGGCAGTTGGGCCCGTACGGCGCCGTCGCGGCCGGTGCGGGACAGCGCGCCGAGCAGCGCCGCGACCTGCGCCGCTGCGGACTCGGCCACGCGGTCGTCGTCGAGCGCCTCCGGCGGGAGCGGCTCGCCGGGGAGCCGGGTGAGGACGAGGTACGGCTGCTCGCCGCTGCCCTCGGCGAGCGGCTCGGGCGTGCGGACGCCGAGGTCGAGCGCGGCGAGGAGGCGCAGCGCGTCGGCTCCGCCGGGCAGCCGCGCGGCCGCCGCCGGGGTGCGGGGCAGGCGGACGACGCGGTCCGCGCCGATCACGACGGTGTGGAACTGCCCCTGCTGTACGGGGAGTTGGTCGGGTCGGTCGTCCGGCAGCAGTCGGCTCAGCAGGGCGGCGCGGGACTCGCGGGACTCGCGGGCGGTCAAGGGCGCGGCCTCTCTGCGACAGGGGCGTGTGTGGTGCGGGGCCGCACCATCCTCGCAGCAGGGGGCGCCCGCCGGGCGGGCCGGGCGGAATGATCCACGCCACGGCACGGTTCTCGCTGGAACAGCGCGACCGTGGAAGGGGCATGATGCGGATTCTGATCGTGGGGGCCGGCGCCACCGGGGGCTTCTTCGGCGGGCGGCTCGACGCCGCCGGGCGGGACGTCACGTTCCTGGTCCGGGAGGGCCGCGCCCGGGTGCTGCGCGAGCGGGGCCTGCGGATCGTCGGGCGCGGCGAGGAGACGGTGACCAGGCCGCACCTGGTCGCCGCGGCGCGGATCGACGGCCCGTACGACGTGATCCTGCTGGGCGTCAAGGAGTCCGGGCTGGCCTCGGCGGTGGAGGACATCGCGCCGGCGGTCGGGCCGGACACCCGCATCGTGCCGATGCTCAACGGCCTGCGGCAGATCGACGCCCTGGTCGAGCGGTTCGGCGAGGAGGCGGTGCTCGGCGGGGTCGCCATGGTCGTCGCCACGCTGGACGAGCAGGGGGACGTGGCCGTCCTCGCGGACATGGGCAGCCTCACCTACGGCGTGCGCGGCGGCCGTACGGACGGGCGCGTCGAGGGCGTCCACGCGGCGCTGTCCGGCGCCGGGTTCGGCGCCACGCTCACCGACGCGATCGACGCCGCCATGTGGTCGAAGTGGGCGTTCATCGCGAGCCTCGGCGGCGTCAACGTCCTGGGCGGCGGCACGGTCGGCGAGGTCGCGGCCGCGCCCGGCGGCACGGCGCTGGCCGAGGCCGTGATCGCCGAGGCCGCCTCCGTCGCGGCGGCCGCCGGGTACCCCGTCCCGGAGGCCGTGCAGGCCCGGACGCGGGAGCAGCTCACCGCGCAGGGGTCCGAGCACACCTCCTCGCTGTTCCGGGACTACGGCGCGGGCTTCCCCGTCGAGGCGGAGCAGATCTTCGGGGACCTGGTGGCACGGGCGGAGGCGCTGGGCGTGCCCGTGCCGCTGCTGCGCTCGGCCGCCGTCCGCCTGCGGGTCCACAACGCGCGGGTCGCGGGGCGGGTCCACGACGCGCGGGTGGCGGGGGCCGGCCGGTAGGCCCCCGCGCTCAGAGCCAGCCGCGCTGCGCCGCCTTGAGGCCCGCCTCGAAGCGGCTCGACGCCTCCAGCCGCTCCATCAGCCCGGCCATCTGGCGCCGGACGCTGCGGGCCGAGATACCGAGGTTGCGGCCGGCGGCCTCGTCCGTCAGGCCGGAGGCGAGCAGCCGCAGGAGCTCCCGCTCGGTGTCGCTCAGGCCCGTCCCGGCGTCCTTGGGCCGGTCGGTGCCGAGCGGGACGGCGTCCTGCCAGGTCCGCTCGAAGAGCGCGACCAGCGAGGCGACGATCCCCGGCTCGCGGGTGCACAGGGCGCCGAGCCGGGTGTTCGCCGGGTCGATCGGGACGACGGCGATCTCGCGGTCGAACACCAGCATCCGGGGCGGCAGCGTCGGGCAGGTGCGGACCAGCCCCGTCTCCTCGGTCATCCAGCGCGCGTACGCGAGCGTGGCCGGGTCGTGCCGGGCGCTGTCCTGGTAGAGCGTCAGCAGCGCCACCCCGCGCCGCATCGCCGCCTCGTCCAGCGGCCGCGACGCCTCCAGGCTGGCCCGGGACTGCGCACCGCCGGGCATCACCGCCAGGCACTCGCCGGTGACGCCCCGGGCGAGGACCTCCAGCTTCGCCTGGACGGCGTCCAGGCCGACCAGCCGCTCGGCGTTCTCGGTCGGGGTGTTCGGCCGCAGATCGGCGTACTCCGCGATGGCCCGGGCGGCGACCGCCCTGCCGATCTCCAACTCCCGTTGGCGGCGGAGTAGTTCCTGCTCCTGGCGGTGCAGGATCAGCTCCAGCCCGAGCTCCGGGCTCACCGGCAGCAGGAGGTCCGGCGCCTCCCGGGACGCGCGCAGCAGCTGGAGGTCGGCGAGCCGGTCCAGCGCCTCCCGTACGGCGGCCTCGGTGAGGGCGAGCCGCGCGCAGAGCTCGTCCACCCCTCCCCGAGGATCGGCGAGCATGGCCCGGTAGACGGCTTCGGCGGCGCCGTCCAACCCGAGCATGTCCAACATGTCCTGCATGTGCGCAGCCCCCCGGTGCGACATTCGAACGCGTCGTACTGTCGTACGGCACGGCGGAATCATCCCAGCCAGGCTGACGGCTCCACAAGCGGACCCCTGCCCGGGCGGGGGAGCGTCCTGATGCGGCCAGGCCGCTTGCTGAAGGGCTTCCCGCCTTCCGGGGCGGGTCGGCGGCGAGCAGGATTGTGGTCACCGGGAGGGCGGCGGAAACAACCGCCGGAAGGCCTCCCGGGGCAGCCGGCCGGACGCTCGAACGTCCCGGCAGCGGCTCGACCACACCACTACCCACGCCGTCCGGGGGGACCGCCATGTCCAAGATCGCCCGCATGCTCGCCACCACCGTCGCCGCCGTCGCCCTGTCCGGCGCCCTGGCGCCCGCCGCCACTGCCGCGCTCGCCTCCGACGGGCCGTCCGGTATCGGCTGGGACGGCCCGACCACCGTCCTCGCGGGCAAGGCCCCCTCCGGCATCGGCTGGGACGGCCCGACGCCGACCCCGGCCCCGGCCCCGACCTCCACCGTTACCCCGTCCGGCATCGGCTGGGACGGCCCGAACCCCACCCCCACCCCCACCCCAGCGGGCATCGGCTGGGACGGTCCGGCGCCGACCCCGGCCCCGGCCCGGGTCTGACCGCCGTGCTCACCGTCCGGGTCACCGTCGTGGACGCCGGCGGCACGCCGCCCACGACCGCCGCCGCACGGATCGTCGAGGACATCCTGTGGGCGCACGCCGCCCCCGAGCACGGCCTCGAACACGTCCGCGCCACGCCGGCCCCGGACGGCATCGCCGTGATGCTCTTCCTCCGCGCCGACGACCGCGCCCACGCCGTCGCCAACGCCGAACGCCTGCTCTCCCACGCCCTCTCGGCGGGCACCGCCCACCGCTACGCGGCCGCGATCCACCTTTCCTGACGTGCTGTGCCCACTTCCCCGGAGACTCCCGTGAAGCTCGCCACCGCCGCCCGCCGCCTCTCCTTCGCCGGCCTCGTCACCGCCTGCGTCGGCGCCCTCGTCACGCCGCTGATGACCGTCGCCCCCGCCCACGCCGTCGGCTCGTACGACAACGCCGCCCTGGCCGACAAGGCCCTCGCCTACTACCGGACGGACTCCGGCGGCAACCCGGTCGGCTCGGGCACCTCGGCCTGCGCCGACGCCGGGCGGCCCGGCGGCGACCAGTGCAAGCAGTTCGTCAACTGCGTCGTCTCGATGGTGAGCGGGCGCAGCCAGTACCCCGTCGACCCCAACGGGAACTACCAGAAGAGCTACACCGACGTGGGCGGCGTCGCCGTCACGGCCGCCACCGCCGTCAAGGGCGACATCATCCAGATGGGCACCTACGACAGCACCGACAAGATGCACACCGCCATCGTCCTCACCAACTACCACAACGGCACCTTCGAGGTCGTCGACGCCAACTGGGGCGGCGACGGCATCGTCCGCCGCCACACCTGGACCCCGCCGACCGGCAACATCGGCTACTACCGGATGGGCACCGTCGCCCCCGCGATCCCCTCCGGCTTCAACGTCCTGCTCTGGGGCTTCAATTCGGGCCAGACCGTCTCCGGCACGCTCAACCTGACCTCGCACCCGACCCAGAGCGGCGTCATCAACTGGCTCGACTACGTCGTCACCGGCCCGAACGGCTACCGCAGCGAGGTGCGCGCCGGCGGGGGCGCCACCAACTACCCATACGCGCTGAACACGTCGGCCCTGCCCGCCGGCGCCTACACCGTCTCGATGATCGCCAGCGAGATCGACGGCCAGAACCACGCCTACCAGGGCGGCTCCTTCACCGTCCCGAACGCCACCCAGTACCAGTCGGTCAGCGCGCTCCAGGCCCCGGACGGCACCATCGCGCTCTACAGCATCGGCGCGGACGGCAACCTGTACGGCACCAACCAGAGCGTGGTGCGCGGCGGTTTCGGCCCCTGGCTCACGCTGTACGGCGGCGGCAACCTGGTGGGCCGGCCGACGGTGGTCCAGGTGGCGGACGGGCGGATCGCCCTCTACGCCCGCACCTCCGTGACCACGATCGTCAGCAGCATCCAGGACGCTCCGCACGGCGGCTTCGGCGCCTGGACGCAGATCGGGGACACCGGCGGCGTCGCCAGCGACCCGACCGTCCTGCTGACCAGGGACGGCGGCGTGGCCGTCTACGTCTCGAACGGCGCGGACATCGTCGGGACGGACCAGGCGACGCCCGGTGCGCCGTCGGGGAAGTGGCTCCAGCTGTCCAACACCGGGAACCTGACCGGCAAGCCGGCCGTCATCCAGGGCTCGGACGGCCGGGTCTCCCTCTACGCCCGCACCTCCGCCACGACGATCCTGAGCAGCATCCAGGACGCTCCGCACGGGGCCTTCGGCGCCTGGACGCAGATCGGCGACACCGGCGGCGTCGCCAGTGACCCGACGGTGCTGCTCGGCAGCGGCGGGAACGTCGCCGTGTACGTCTCGAACGGCGCGGACATCGTCGGGACGGACCAGGCGGCGCCCGGTGCGCCGTCGGGGAAGTGGCTCCAGCTGTCCAACACCGGGAACCTCACCGGCAAGCCGGCCGTGATCCAGACGGCGGACGGCCGGGTGGCCCTCTACGCCCGCACCTCGGCGACCACGATCCTGGGCACCAACCAGACGGCCCCGGGCAGCGGGTTCCTCCCCTGGGTGCAGATCGGGGACACCGGCGGCGTCGCGAGCGACCCGAGCGTGATCCTCGCCCAGGACGGCACGGTCGCCGTGTACGTCTCCAACGGCGCCGACATCGTCGGCACCGGCCAGGGCGCCCCGGGCGGCGGCTTCAGCCCGTGGCTCAAGATCGGCTGATCCGACGGTCGCCCCGGTGGGCCCGGACCCTACGAGGGTTCGGGCCCACCGCCGTTGGGCTCCGACGGGATGGTGCCCGGAGGGAGGCCGAGGATCACCTCGAACCGCTCGGCCACGAAGGGGGTGGGCGTGCGTCCGGTCTCGCGCTCGAAGCACCGGATGGTCGCCATGCTCAACTCGGCGCGGTGGGCGACCTCCTGCACCGAGAGACCCTGGCTCTCCCGGTACGCGACGAGGGCCTTCGCCAGCGATTCGAACTCTCCGCTCATGCCCCGAGCATGCCTCAACCCTGAGCCCCGGGTGGGACCTCAGGCCCACGAAAGGGCCTCGCCGTACGCCGCAAGTCGGAGCGCGAGCCCATCCGTCGGCCGTACGCGGCGTGGGCCCGGCGGCCCGGAGACTGGAGGCATTCCGAGGCACCGATTCTGTACAGGGGACTGGCATGGTTCTGCGTGACAGGCGAACTTCCGCAACGGCAGTGGGGGCGGTCGGGGCGGTGGCGACCGTGCTGGCGGCGCTCACCCCCGCGACGGCCTTCGCGGAGTCCCCCGCGGCGTCCTCCGTCGACGAACCGCTCCGGGTGTACGCCCAGCAGCAACTCCACTGGGAGCGCTGCGACGTGGGCCAGCCGGCCGCCCTCGAGTGCGCGAAGGTCAAGGTCCCGCTGGACTACGGGGCCCCCTCGGGCCGGACGATCGACATCGCGGTCTCCCGGGTCAAGGCGGGCAGCGCGAAGGACCGCCACGGCGTGCTGCTGATGAACCCCGGCGGCCCGGGCGACCCCGGGCTGACCATGCCCGTGGACATGGAGACCGTGCTGGCGCCGGAGGTGCGGGCGCGCTTCGACCTGATCGGCTTCGACCCGCGCGGGGTCGGGCGGAGCTCGCCCGTCGCCTGCGATCTCACCGAGGCCGAGCGGAGCTTCCAACACCCTTACGCGGCAGGGACGTTCGCCAAGGACGTGGAGTGGGCCCGGACGGTGGCCGACAAGTGCCGCGCCAAGGCGGGGGACGTGCTGCCGTACATCACCACCCGCAACACCGCCCGCGACATGGACGTCGTCCGCGCCGCCCTGGGGGAGAAGCGGATCTCCTACTTCGGGTACTCGTACGGCACGTACCTGGGCGCCGTCTACACCCAGATGTTCCCCCAGCGCGCCGACCGGTTCGTGCTCGACAGCGCCGTCGACCCGACGCTCGCCTGGCGCGGCGTCTTCCGCGGCTGGTCGGAGGCGGCCGAACTCGCCTTCACCCGCTGGACGGAGTGGGCCGCGGCCCGCGACACCACGTACCACCTGGGCGCGACCGGGGCGCAGGTCCGGCAGACGTACTGGGCGCTGATCGCCCGCGCCGACCGCACGCCCGTCCCCACCACGGGCGGCACGCTCACCGGCGACGCCATCCGCTCCACGTACGCCGCCTTCGTCCAGCCCGCGGAGGTCACCCCCTGGATCGTCGCCCTCAAGGCCTCGGCCGAGGGCGGCCCCGCCGCCCCGGCCCTGGAGACCGGCTCCCTGTCCGACAACGCGGCCGCCGTCGCCTGGTCCGTCTTCTGCGGCGACACCCGCAGCTGGCCGCGCGACCCCGAGCAGTACCGCCGCGACGCCGTCCGCGACCGCGCCACCCGCCCCCTCGCCGGCGACCTGGGCGCCAACATCCAGCCCTGCGCCTTCTGGAAGCCCGCCCTCGAACCGGCGACCGTCGTCGACAACGACGTCAACGCCCTGATCGTCCAGAACCAGTGGGACCCCAAGACCCCCCTCGCCATGGCCCAGGGCATGCGCCGCGCCCTCCACGGCTCCCGCCTCCTCACCGTCACGGGCGGCGAGGGCCACGGCGTCGTCGTCAACGGCCCCTCCTGCGTCGACCCCACCGTCACCCGCTACCTGACGACGGGCCGCCTCCCGGCCACGGACGGGACCTGCGGCGGGTAGCCGGTCCGGGGCCCGGCCACGGACCGGCTACCCGTGGCCGGGTCAGTGCCAGGAGCCGCAGTAGAGGATCTGGTCGGTCACGTCCCACAGACAGGCCCGGGTGCTGTAGGGCGGGCCGTCGTAGACCGCCTCGGACCACCGGAGTTCGTTGTACGAGACGTTCAGCCGACCGTCCCAGTTGCGGCCGCCGTCCCAGCTCCGGTCCATGTAGACCTGGTACTCGTGGCCGGGGGCGATGCCCTGCGCGGTGGCCCACTCGTGGTGGCCGGAGCCGAGGAACGTGCCGAGCTTGACCCAGCCCGGCCCGGCGGACCAGACCCTGCACCAGTACAGACCGGCGTCGCCGCAGCCGGCGAGGTCCGTCCGCTCCCGCGCGACGATCGGGTTCGCCCGGGAGCCCGGCTTCGCCGTCGGGTCGTAGGCGACGCGGCCGCCGGCCGGGGGCGCCGAAGTGCTCGCGGTGACGGAGCCGGCCGACGGCGCCGCGCCCGCCGCTGGGGCGAACGGTCCGACCGCCAGCGCGACGGCTACGACGGCCATGAGGATGCCCTGCCTCGTCTTCATGATCACCTCTCGTTCGGTCGTGGCCCCGGCGCGCTCGGCGCCGGGGCCACCGGGAAGGAAGCGGTGCACCCTCAGTCTGTGTCGCGGCGCGAGGGACGTCATCGGCCTCCTGCGCACGGTTCGTTGACCGTGCGCGCAGGCGGCGGGAACCGACCGTCAACGGCCGCCCGGAGCGCCGGCCGGCCCCAGCGCGAGGCGGCGGTGCTCCCCGGGCGTGATGCCGTACGCCGCGCGGAAGGCGCGGTTGAACCCCGCCGCACTCCCCAGGCCCCACCGGGCCGCGACGGCGTGCACCGGCAGGGACCGCAGGGACGGCTCCCCGAGGTCGGCGAGGCACCGTTCGAGCCGGCGGCGGCGGATGCTGGCCGACACCGTCTCCGTCCGACCGCTGAACAGGTGGTGCAGCAGCCGCACGGAGATGCCGTGCCGCGCGGCCACGGCGCCGACGTCGAGGCGCGGATCGGCGAGGTTGTCGTCGATGAAGGTGTCGACGGAGGCCAGCAGGAGCTGGTGCCGGGTCTCGGCGGGGAGCCGCTCCTGCGCGCCGATCCGCTCGGCCAGCACCCCGGTCGCCAGGTCGAGGCTCACCGCACCGAGGCGGCGGCACCCGGCCTCGTCCAGGGCGGCCGCCTCCTGGACGACGGACCGGAGGAATCCGGCGAAGACGCGGGCCAACCCCGAGGAGGCCGGGATCCGGCGGGCGCACAACTCCGCGACCCCCTTGGCCGGGAGGGGGAGCAGCGCGTGGGGCAGGTGCAGGATGACGGCGCGGGAGCGGCCGCCCTCCGCGCTCCCGGCGGTGCGACCGCGGTACGGGCGGGACGACGTCCACAACGCGCAGTCGCCGGCCGACAGGTGGGTCTCGTTCCGGTCCTGGGCGACGTGCAGGGAGCCCTCCAGGATCAGGGCGAGTTCCAGCGTCTCGGGGTCGGAACGCCGTACGAGCTGCGCGGAGCGCTCCGACCGCAGCGGGGAGAACGCCATGGTGGTCACCTGGACGTCGCCGAGCAGCAGGAACCCGGCGTGGCCGGAGAAGGCGGCGCCGCAGTCGCTGCTGATCCGGGTCGGCGCCACGCCGCCCTCCACGATCCCGCGCCACCACTCGAACCGGTGCTCCGGCGGCAGACCGGCAGTGTCGAACTCCGCGTAGCCCATGTGACCCCCGCCCTCGGTGCCAGCGCCGCCGCCCCAACGTACGACGGCTCGGGGCGGCGGAAAACCCCGTGACACGGCCGCCCGCCCCGTGCTGGGGTGTGCGGATGGATCATGACGAGGTGCTCGCCCTGTTCGACCGGCAGCTGCGGTACGGCGTGACGGCCGACGGCCCCGGGGGCCGGGTCGAGCGTGAGGGCGGCGTGGTGCGGTTCGTCGGCGGGGAGCGCGGCTGGAACGGGGTGCTCTGGTCGGGGCTCGACGAGGGTACGGCGGATGCGGCGATCGCGGCGCAGGTGCGGTACTTCGGCGCGCTGGGGCTGGAGTTCGAGTGGAAGGCGTACGGGCACGACCGGCCGGGGGACCTCGGGCGGCGGCTGCTCGCGGCCGGGTTCACGGCCGAGCCGGAGGAGGCGGTGATGGTGGCCCGGGTTGACGGCCTGCCCGCCGCCGTCGAGCTGCCCGAGGGCGTCCGGCTGCGCCCGGCGACCGACGCGGCCGGGGTGGACCTCGTCGTGGAGGTCCACGAGCAGGCCTTCGGCACCAGCGGCGCCCGGCTGCGGCGGCGGCTGCTCGACCAGCTCGCCGAGAGCCCGGAGACGGTCAGCATGGTCGTGGCGATGGCGGGGGACGAGCCCGTGTGCTCGGCCCGGATGGAGCTGAACCCGGACACGGACTTCGCCGGCCTCTGGGGCGGCGGCACCGTGCCCGCCTGGCGCGGGCGGGGCATCTACCGCGCCGTGGTCGCCCACCGGGCGCGGCAGGCGGCCGAGTTGGGCTACCGCTACCTCCAGGTCGACGCCACCGACCAGAGCCGCCCGATCCTTCAGCGCCTCGGCTTCGCGATCCTGAGCACCACGACCCCGTACGTCCGCCAGCCCGAGCGGTAGGCCGCGTGGGAAGTCGGCCCGGCCGACTTCCCACTCCGGGGGCAGGGGCGGGTTGTAGTGGTCCACCCGGACGCGGGATAGCCGGTCGGCGGGCGGGGAAGCACTGACGCGGCGACCTCGCCACCCACCCTCACCAGCACCGGGAGAACCCCTTGAAGCGAGTCCTCCACGCGTTCGGCATCGCCCTGACCGCCGCCGCCCTCTGCCTGACCACCATCACCAGCGCCAACGCGGCCTCCGGCGCGATCATCCTCAACGGCCAGGCCATCCAGGACCCGTCCGGCTGCTACAACTCCCCGGGCTGGCCGACGGAGGTCGACAACCAGACCGACCAGATCGTCACCGTCTTCGGCAACGACGACTGCACCGGCCCGGTCAACGGCACGGTCGGTCCCGGGGAGTCGGGCACCTTCGACTTCGGGTCCAGCGTCTCGGTGCCGTGACGGCTCGACAATCCGATGGCGGGTTCCCCGGCCGCGTCGTCGGCATTCGCGGCGGTGCCGTCCGTGCGCGCGGGTTCCCGGTCGGGCGGTCCGGGTTTCCGTTGCCCGGCCCGATAAGTTGTGTGCATGTCAAGCCTCATCGGTGGGCATGCTCGCCTCGCACCCCGGGAGGGTGACGCGGGCGAGCGCCCGGGCGCCTCCCGGCCCGTCCGCCACCGAGCCGAGGAGCGACCGTGCCCCAGGACATCGACTTCGCGCTCCCCTGGGACCTCCGGGTCAGCCCGCACCTGGCCGCCGCCCGCGAGCACAACGTCGACTGGATGATCGCGGGCGGCCTGCTCGCCCCCGAGGCGCTCCCGCAGTACCTGGGATGGCAACTCGCCGAGGTGGCGGCCTACTTCTACCCCGAGGCCTCCGAGGAGGGCCTGTTCCTCGCGGCCGATCTGATGGGCTGGTACTTCACCCCGTTCGACGACCAGTTCGACGGGGCGCTGGGCGCCCGCCCGCAGGCCGTCGCCGAGATCCTCTCCCGCTTCGTGGCCGAACTCCACACCGGGAGCGGCCTCGACCACCCGGCGATCTCCGCGTTCGCCGACATCTGGCAGCGCTACTGCCGGGGGATGTCGCCGAACTGGACGGCCCGGACGGCGGCGAACTGGTGCCAGTACCTCGCGGTGTACCTGACCGAGTCCCAGATCCGCACCGGCCAGGTGGCCCCCGGCGGCGTCGAGGCCCACCTGTGGCGCCGCCGCCGCTCGACCAGCGCCTACGTCGTCAACGACCTGTGCGAGCGGGTCAGCGGCTTCGAGGTCCCGGCGCTCGCCTGGTACAGCCAGGCCCTCAACGACCTGCGCGACACCGCGGCCGACATCGTGAGCATCAGCAACGACGTCGCCTCCGTGGAGAAGGAGGCCGGCGGGCAGACCGGCCACAGTAACCTGCTGCTCCTCCTGGAGCACGACCTCGGCATGACCCGGCAGGAGTCCCTCGCCGAGGCGGTGGAGCGCACCCAGGGCCTCGTCCGCCGGTTCACCGCCCTGGAGGAGGAGGCTCTGAGCGTCGGCCGCTGCCTGCCCGAGGGCGGGGAGGAGAGCGTGCGCCGGTACGTCCTCATGCTCCGGGACTCCATGGTCGGCAACGACCACTGGGAACGCACCAGTTCCCGGTACGCCGCCGCACCCGCGCAGCACCCCGCTCCCGGCCCCGCGCTGGACCTGCGCAGGCTGGCCACCCGTACGCGCCCCCGACCGGACGCCACCCGCTGACCACCGCACCACCGAACCCCCTGGGGGAGACGTGACCCAGCACCGGCCCGCGCCGAACGACGACGACCCGCCCGCCACCGCCCCACCGGGCGCACCGCCGCGCGCCCTCGCCACCGTCCCCGTCGCGCCGGGACGCCTGCCGGCCCTCGGGCACCTCGTGCCGTTCATGCGGAACCCGATGAGGTTCATCACCTCCCTGCAACCCGTCGGCCCGCTGGTCCGGATCGACGCCGGCCCGATGACGATGTACCTCGTCAACTCGCCCGCGCTGCTCCATCAGGTCCTCGTCACCGACGCCCGCCGGTACGAGAAGGGCGCCGCCTTCGACAAGGCCCGCACGATCATGGGCAACGGCGTCCTCTTCTCGGAGGAGCCGCTCCACCTCCAGCAGCGCCGGCTCGTCCAGCCCGCCTTCCGCCGCGGCGACGCCCCCGCGTGGCGCGCCACGGCCGCCGCCTGCGCCGCCGCGCGCATCGGCCGGTGGCGGGAGGGGCAGAGCGTCGACGTCCTCGACGAGATGCACCGGATCTCCCTGACGCTGATCATCCGCTCCTTCTTCGCCACGGACCCCGCCCCCGCGACCCTCGACAGGCTCCACCGGATCATGAAGATCCTCCTCGGCGGGATCATGGTGCGGTTCATGACCCCCGGAACGGCCCTGGAGCGCCTGCCGATCCCGTCGAACCGGCGCTTCAACCGGGCCGTCGAGGACCTGAACACCATCGTCGCCGACATGGCCCGGGCCGGCGCCCGCACCCGGCAGGACCCCGGCAACGACCGCCGGGACCTCTTCGCCACCCTCTGCCCCGCCGGCGCCGGCCGCGCCCCGTCGCAGCCGCTCGCCCAGACCTGCGACGAGGCGATCTCCGTCCTGATCGCCGGCACCGAGACGATGGCCACCACCCTGTCCTGGCTCCTCCACGAACTCGCCCAACACCCTGACTGGGAACGGCAGTTACGCGCCGAACTCCGGGCCGCCGACGGAGACACCGGCCAGGCGGAGATCCTCGACCGCCTGCTCAGCGAGGTGCTCCGGCTGCACACGCCCAACTGGGTCCTGATGCGCCGTGCCCGAACGGACGTCGAACTCGGCGGAGTGCACCTGCCCGCCGGTACGGAACTCCTGTTCAGCCTCTCGGCCCTGCACCGCGACCCGCAGGTCTTCGACGACGCCTCCGCCTTCGACCCCGACCGCTGGCTGCCCGGCCGCGAGACCGGCCGCGACCGGTTCGTCTTCATCCCCTTCGGGGACGGCAACCGCAAGTGCCTCGGCGACGCCTTCGCCTGGACCGGGATGCGCGAGATCGCCGCCGAACTCGTCACCCGCTGGAGCCTGCGCCACGCGCCCGGAGCGACGGTCGGCGAGACGCGCCTGTTCGCCACCCTCCAGCCGACCGGGCTGCGCATGACCGTCGCCCCGGCACCGGCCGCCTGACCGCACGTCCACCGCACGCCCGCCGCATGCCCACCGCATGCCCGCCCAGGGAGACGCAGATGCCCGGCACACCCACCTCCACGGCCGTCGCCGCGTTCTACGACAACACCGACGTCGTCGACGCCCTCCTCGGCTCCCGGCTGCATATGGGCTACTGGCCCGGGAGCACGAACCTCGAACAGGCCCAGGACCACCTCACGGACCTCGTCATCGCCGCCCTCGACGCGCCGCGCGGATGCCACGTCCTCGACGTCGGCTGCGGCACGGGCGGCCCGGCACGCCGCCTCGCCCGGACCAGCGGGGTCGCGGTCACCGGCGTCACGCTCAGCGCGCGGCAGGCGGAGCAGGCCGGGGCCGCGCCCGGTGTCTCCTTCCGCGTCGCGGACGTGGTGCGGTTGCCGTTCCCCGAGCGGACCTTCGATGCCGCGATGGTCCTGGAGAGCCTCTTCCACGTCGCGGACAAGCGGCAGGCCCTGCGCGAGATCGCCCGCGTGCTGCGCCCGGGCGCGAGGCTGGCCGTCGCCGACCTCACCCAGCGCCGCCCCCTGGAGGCGCCGACGCCCGGGGCCGCCCAACTCCTCGGCCTCCTCGCCTGCGAGGAGGCCGGTGCGTACGAGGGCCTCCTCGCCGACGCCGGGTTCACGATCCACGAGGCGCGCGGCATCGGTACGGAGATCAGCGCGACCTACCGTGCTCTGCTCGACCGTATGGCAGGAAACCGGCCCGTCCTGGAGAAGACGATCGGGGAGGAGACCGTGCTCGCCCTTGAAGAGGCGGTCCAGGCCTTGGCCGCCGCTGCGGAGGGCGGGGACCTGGGCTACGTCCTCCTGACGGCGAGCCTCACGGAGCGGGCGGAGGTGTAGCCGTGGGGCGGCGGGTGAGTCGGAACACCCGGAGCTCCCGTGCGGTTCGGCGCTGGTAGGCGTCGAGCAGGAACCGGAAGGCGGTGAGCTGCGCCCACGCCTGCTCGCGCCGCTCGCCCGTGAGCTGGGCGGCGGTCACCTCGATCCGCTCGCCCCGCCAGGAGATGACGGCCTGCGGGTGCTTGCGCAGGTTCGCGCTCCAGGCGGGGTGTCCCGGCTTGGCGAAGTTGCTCCCGACGAGCAGCCACGTACCGGTGCCCCCGTCGAAGGTGCAGGCGAGCGGCGTCTCCCGGAGGAGTCCGGACCTGGCGCCCGTACTGGTCAGGACCAGGCCCTCCCGGGGGCGAACCAGCGTGAGCAGCATCTTCCGTCCGCCGGTGAGCCGGTGGACCGTCCGGTCGAGGGCGGGGACGACGTGGGGAGCGACGGCGACGAAGACGGGCGAGGCCGTGACACGCCCGGCGATCCTGGCCCCGAGGCCGGCCGCGTTGCGCGAACACTTCACGCTGTCCATCACATCACGTCGGCACGGTCCCGCGGGGAGTGTTCAACGAGTCTTCATCCCGGCCATGACATATCGCCGGAAAGCCTTCCCCTGGCCGAGGAACCTTGCACCGAGCGAAACTACTAACCGGTAACTACCCTCGATCCCAAGGATCTTCGTGAAGCGAACCGTACCCCTGTCCGCGGCCGTGGCCGTCACCCTCGCCGCGGGCGCACTGTTCACCGCGGGCACCGCCTCCGCGCGGGACCTGTCCGGCGCCTCACACGCCCGGCGCGACCTCTACGGCACCAAGACCCCGTACGCCCCGCAGGGCAGGCCCGGCACGTACGAGAAGGCGCCGAAGGGCTTCACGCCGGTCTTCACCGAGAACGTCGCCCGTCACGGCTCCCGCGCCATGACGGACGGCGGAGACGGCGCCACCGTGCTCGCCGCCCTGAGCAAGGCCCAGGATCAGGACGAACTCACCGATCTCGGCGCCGAGTTGGGACCCCAGGTGCAGTCGCTGCTGGCCGCCGCCACCAAGCTCGGCTACGGCAACCTGTCCGCCCGGGGCGCCGATGAGCACCGGCAGACCGCACTGCGCATGGAGCAGCGACTGCCGGGCCTGTTCGCGGACATCGCCTCCCGGCACGAGCCGATCGTGGTGGAGACGTCCGGCGTGACGCGCGCGGTGGCCAGTGCCAACGCGTTCACGGGCGGTCTGGCGTCGGGCGATCCGGCACTGGCCGGCCTGATCGAGGCGCCCGTCACCGACAAGAACCTGCTGTACTTCCACAAGCAGCCGCAGAACGCCGACTACCAGGCGTACGTGAAGAACGACCCGGACCTCGCCGCCGTCCTCGCGGAGATCGACGGCGACCCCCGCACCACCGAGGCCGCGCGCCACGTCGTCTCGCGCCTGTTCCGGGACGACTACGCCGCGACGCTCTCCGACGAGGAGCAGGTCACGTTCGCCCGCGCGCTGTACCAGCTCTACAGCGCCGCCCCCGACCTGGCGGTGGAAGCCCCGGACGTCGACCTCACCCCGTACCTCACGCGACGCGACGCCCAGTGGTTCGCCTACCTCGACGACGCCGAGGAGTTCTACCAGAAGGGCCCCGCCTTCAGCGGCCGCACGATCACCTACCGGATGGCGGGCGTCCTCCTCGACGACCTGCTGGCCCAGGCCACCGCCAAGGCCACCGGCGCCAGCCCGAACGGCGCGGTGCTGCGATTCACCCACGCGGAGGAGATCGAACCCCTCGCCGCCCTGATGGGCCTGCCCGGCAGCACCGAACCCGCCGAGCCCGGCGAGCCGTACGCCTATGGCAACAACCCGTGGCGCGGAGCGGAGGTCTCGCCGATGGCCGCGAACATCCAGTGGGACCTGTTCGCCGGCACACCGGTTGAGGGGCAGTCGGCCACCTACCTGGTGCGCATGCTCTACAACGAGAAGGAGACGGCGTTCAAGGCGTCCTGCACGCCTGTCGCCAAGAACAGCCACTTCTACGAACTCGACGAGCTGAAGCGCTGCCTCAAGCAGGACTGAGCAGACGGCACGGCGGGGGATGCGCAGGAAGTCGGCCCGGCCGACTTCCTGCTCCCGGGCGAGGCCGTGACACGCCCGGCGATCCTGGCCCCGAGGCCGGCAGAGGTCAACACGGTGCCCTCCTGGACGCTCGGGAACGTGCCGGCGCGACGGGCTCATAGCGTCGTAGCGCAGACGAAGCCGAGGTCGGAAAGCCCTTCCGCCTGGCAGAGCCGGTCGGAGGCGCCGTCGGCGGTGGTCTGCAGGAGTTGGTAGTCGGCGCCGTTGACAGCGCCCCAGTGCATGGCCGCGCGCCACAGCAGGCGGCCCAGGCCTTGGCCACGGTACTCGGGCAGCACGCCGAAGTACTGCGGCAGTAGCCGGGCCTTGCCGATCGGGTCGGCCATGGTCTCCATCGGGCCGATGGCGCCCACCACCCGCTCGTCGCGGACGGCGGTCAGGACGGGGCCGACGCTGTCGATGCGGGAGCGCAGGAAGGCGAAGCCCTCGTCGGCGAGTTCCTCGGCGAACACGGCGAAGGTGGCGCGCACGGGCTGGGGCCGGGCGTCCAGACACTCGATCCCGCCGACCGGCGGGGCCGGCTGGTCGAAGGTGCGGAGCTGGACGCGGGTGGAGGCGGCCACGGGGTCGGGCTCGGCCCGGAACCGGACCACGCGGGCCGTGGTGGCGCCGTGGACGGCGGCAAGCTTGGCGGCCGCCTCCGTGGCCTCGGGGCGGTGCTCGTCGGCGCCGTAGAGGTGGACGCGCAGGACGCCGCGGCCGGTCAGGGTGGGAAGCAGCGTGCGGCGGCCGTCCTGGCGGACGTCGCCGACGAGGAGGCGTTCGTCCTTCCGGCCCGACCAGCGGCGGTCCTTGTCGTGTGGGAGGAACCCGCCGGTGGCAGCGACCTGAACGATGGCGTCGAGCAGGTCGCCGCCGAGCGCGTCAGGGTGCACGGGCCCGAGCGTCGGCAGGTACGGCACGGACATCACGGGGCGCAGCAGGTCCCAGGAAAGCTCCATGCCCGCATCCTGTTCGCCGACCGGGCAGGGCTCGGCTCGGGTTTTGGGCCGCCGCTGCGATTCTGCGGATGTCGCGGAACCCGCGTCGGGCCCGGGCGGGCGTGAGTCGCTCATACGCAGCGGCCGTTCTCTCGTGCTTCGTGACTCGACAGTGTGCAGCCGGGTGAATCCGTAGAGGACCGTGGCGTCGGTGTGGACGGCGTCCGCCCGTTCCTCCGAGAGGTCCTGCCCGCAGGGGGCGACGTCGGTGCGGAAGTGGAGGGGGCTGGAGATGAGTCCGGCCGGGGTCGGGAGCGGAGGCGAGGGCATGCCCGCCGCGGGCGTGCCCCGGCGGCGGCCATGGTGCGGGGGGTTCGGCGCGTGAGAGGGTCGCTCCATGGAACAGCGCGTACTCGGCCGGACCGGCCGCCCCGTATCGATCGTCGGACTCGGCACCTGGCAGCTCGGAGCGGGCTGGGGTGACGTCCGGGAGGAGGACGCCCTCGCCGTACTGGAGGCCTCGGTGGAGGCCGGTGTGACGCTCGTCGACACCGCCGACGTCTACGGGGACGGCCGCAGCGAGCAGCTGATCGGCCGCTTCCTGAAGTCGCGCCCGGACGCCGAGGTGTTCGTCGCCACCAAGTTCGGCCGTCGGGTCGAGCAGCGCCCCGAGCACTACACCCTGGCGAACTTCCGGGCCTGGGCCGACCGTTCACGGGACAACCTGGGGGTGGAGCGGCTCGACCTGGTGCAGCTGCACTGCCCGCCCACGCCCGTCTACTCCTCGGACGAGGTGTTCGATGCGCTGGACACCCTGGTGGCGGAGGAGCGCATCGCCGCCTACGGGGTGAGCGTGGAGACCTGCGCCGAGGCGATGACCGCGATCGCGCGACCGGGCGTCGCGAGCGTCCAGATCATCCTGAACGCCTTCCGGCTGAAGCCGCTGGAGCAGGTGCTGCCCGCCGCCGAGGCGGCCGGGGTGGGGATCCTCGTGCGGGTGCCGCTGGCCTCGGGGCTGCTGTCGGGCCGCTACACCGAGAACACCGTCTTCGCCCCGGACGACCACCGCACCTTCAACCGCCACGGCGAGTCCTTCGACCAGGGGGAGACCTTCTCCGGGGTGGACTTCGCGACCGGTGTCGAGGCGGCGGCGCGGTTCGCCGCGCTCGCGCCCGAGGGGGCGAGCGCGGCCCAGACGGCCCTGCGCTGGGTCACCCAGCAGCCGGGGGTGACGACGGTGATCCCCGGCGCCCGCAACGCGACCCAGGCCCGGGCCAACGCGGCCGCCGCCGACCTCGCCCCGCTGCCGTCGGCCACCCTGGCCGCCGTGCGCGAGCTGTACGACCAGCGGATCCGGGCGCAGGTGCACGGCCGCTGGTGACGAGCTCCGGCGTCGCCCCGCAGTCGGGGATCTGAAGAGGGCGGCTACGACGATCGCCGCCGGGGTCGGTCCGCGGGCCGACCCCGCCGCTGCGACGGCCGGTCGGCCGCACGCCTGGGGCGAACTGCACACCGTGGCCTCCGCACTGCTCCGCCGGGGCGCGCGAGGGGCGATTGCTGGTTGACGCGCCGGCGGCGCTGGACTGAGGGCGGGGGTCCGCCGACGCGGAGTTGCAGGGATCAGACGGTATCGAAGTCTCCGGACTTCAGGCCGGCGATGAAGGAGTTCCAGGCGTCGGTGCCGAAGGTGAGTTGAGGGCCCTCGGGGTCCTTGCTGTCACGGACGGGGAGGATACCCGGGAGGCCGGGGGCGATCTCGATGCACTGGCCACCACCGTTGCTGTAGGACGACTTCATCCAGGAGTTGGGCTTGGTGGCCGTGATGGGGAACATGGTGTGGAACTCCTTCAGCCGGTTGCGGATGAGCGCCAGGGTTTCCGCGCATGAGAGGGCTTGGACCTGGAGCCAATCGTAACGGGTGGAGAGGGAACGGACTTCGCTCTGATCATCGCGCTCGACGTAGCCGCGCTGGATGGTTTCCAGGTATGCCATCCACGTCTCGTTGGGCGAGGTCAGAAGCGTGAACGGCCAAGTCGCCGGGAGGTTTTCGCCGAGACTGGCCGGTGCGATTTGAAGCGTGACGTTCGGGAGGCCGGCCATGCTCTGAAGCCACCGGAGCTGTTCGGTCATGACGAAGGGGCCGCCGACGGTCCGCAGGCAACTCTCATCCATGATGACGTGGACGGACGGGGCGGGCTCTCGATACAGCAGTGCCTGCCGTGCCATGCGAACGTTCAGGCGTTCGTCGACCTTGTCCTCGGGGATCTCGCCTCGCCGAGCTGCTGCGGCGATGAGCGCGGAGGCGTAGGCACGGGTCTGGAGCAGTCCAGGGACGACGTTCAACTCGAAGATCTTGAGAGCGGTGGCCTTGGTCTCGTGCTCGATGTAGGCGAGGAATCCGCCGATGAGAGTGCTGCCCTTCGTGCTCCAGTACAGGAGTTCAAGCGCCCCACACGTGTCGAGCACCTTGTCGGCCCGCCGAAGAAGGGTCAGCGGGGCGGGTCGCTGGCCGGTCTCGATGAGGGAGATCAGCGAGTCGCTGTAGTGGATCAACTCCCCGAGCTCGATCTGTGTGTAGCCCTTGGCCTTGCGGAACCGGCGGAGTTGAGCGCCGATCGCGACGTTCGGAGATGATGCGAGGTCAATTTCCTGCTGAGGCATAGTGATCACGTCATTCCACATCACTGGCTGTCAAAGTGAAGCCCTTCCGATGCTAGCCGTAATTCGCGACTCTTGGTGAGGAGTTAGCGACAGATAGACGCTGCTCGACAGTTCGACTTTCGGAGGTTGTAGATATGACGAACAGTCAATCTACTGAAAGCCTGATTTTGCGGCGGAATTTCCCGCCCTGCCGGTGCGCGCAGTGCGGCGACGCCGTCCCCGAATCCCGCCTGAGCGCGGACGCCATCGCCCCGGCGGCGCCGCCCGCGAGGCGGGTGGCGCCGCCCTCCCACCCCTACCGCCCCTTCATCCTCGGGGAGTCCGTCTTCGACGTCCGCTCCGGCCGGTGGGGCGCCTTCATGGGCTGGCAGCAGGGCCGCGTCTACCTCCGCCCCCTCGGCGGTGGCGTCGAATGGGACACGGACGCGCGCTGGATCTCCACCACCGAACAGTGAGATGCCCCATGAACAGCATGATCGACAAGACCACGACCGAGGACCGTCGCGCCGCCGCCGACATCCTCGACGACCTCCAGGCCGTCCTGAGCGCCGCGAATATCAAACTCCCGTCGCTCGGGATCGACTGGCGCTCGGCGAAAGCCACCGGCGTCATCCTGATCGACCTCGGGGCCGCCCGGCCGGACGTCATCGAACGGCTGGTCGTCGTCCTCCGGCGCGGTATGCGACCGTAGTCGCCGCCGGCACCATCACCGCCGGGAGTTTCGTCCTCGCGAGCCTCGTCTTCCTCGCGATACCCGAGGACATTTCCCCCACCGCCAGCACGCTGGTGTTCGCCCTCGTCTTCCTCGGCTCCTCAACGGGCGGATTCGCGCTCGCCGCTGGCTGGATGAAGGTACCGAGGTGACAGCGCGGGCTTCGAGCACGCTCGAAGCCCGCGCCAAGAATTCAGAACGGCGGGCTTTCCGAATAGCGCGGCCCGGAGCCGGAGTTGGCCCAGAACCGGGCTCGGCGCTCGCGGGCCTCGATGTCGGATGCGTTCTCCAGGGTGCTGGTGTCGTGTCCCACGTCCTTCAACGCGCCCAGGACGCGGTCTCGTCTACGGCGGTGGGTGCTGGAGGCCAGAAGCCGGTGCGAGTGGTCGATGACCTCGCCTCGATGAGAGGCGAGGTCGGGGTGCTCCGAGAGGGGGAGCATCGTGACAACGGCCAACTCCCGGACTTCCGGGACTGGGTGGTCGAGAAATGGGCGGACAGCAGCGAAGAGCGTCGGTCGCTGGTCTCGGAATGCGCGCAGGGCCATGCAAACCCACGTCTCGTGACCCGGTGGGGGTTGCTCCGCTATCGCGAGGTTGAGATCGTCGGCGTCGTCGGCGGTGCAGCCGAGCCATTCGAGCAACTCAGTCAGGGTGGCGACGTATCCCAACTCGTCGATGTCGGCGAGGACGGCGGCCACGAACAGTGCCACCGGAGTGGTGGCTTCGCAGAACATCCGGGTCGGGGCGGAGAAAGCGTTCCAGCTCGCCGGGCAGCGATTCGCCGGTTCCGTTCAGTGTGGCAACGCGCGCCCAGTCCGTGGTGTCGAGGATCGCCTGTTGATGGGGTCTGAAGCCGCTCATGGACGGAGGCTAGTCTGCGCAGGAAGTCGGCCCGGCCGACTTCCTGCGCAGCCCGATCAGCCCAGCACCTTGCGGCAGTGCTCCCATGCGGGCTCGGACAGCAACGGCCGCCAGCCAGTGAACAGTTCGAGCAGCGCGGGGCCGTAGCGGGCCCGCATCTCGGGGCTGACAGCCGCGATGTCCAGTTCGTTGGCGGCCGTGAGCTCCGCGAAGTCGCGGCGCTGCTGGGCAGTTGGCCGGAGCCGCTCGCCGGTGAAGCGGTCGGTGAACTCGGAACCGTCCACGGCGAGGGTGCGGTACGAGGCCTCACGGTCGCAGGAGGCGTACGCGTGGACCAGCTCCTCCGCCTCCTCGCCGATGGCCCCCACCAGCTCGGCCCGACGGGAAAGCGGCAGGAGGTGGGTGGCGAAGCCGTCGGTGCCGTAGAAGGCGTGGCACAGCCCGGCCGAGACCAGGGCCGGGCGGGCGCCCCAGGAGTCGAGGAGGGCGCTGACCCGTACGAGGTGGGCCAGCAGGGTGCCGCCGGGGTGGTCGATGGTCTCGGCGCCGGCCGTCCGCAACAGCGTGAGTGCCTGGTCGGTCATGGTGTTGCTGCCTTCCCCCGCTCGGATGTCACACCTGGCATCGTTGCACGGTCCTACCTGCACCAGCGAAGGAAGGGACCGTCCAGATGAAGACCGTCATCGTGTGCGCCTCCGTGTCGCACGGCAACACCCGTCGGATCGCCGACGCCATGGCCCAGGTGCTGGGCGCGCAGGTGGTTTCCCCGGAGGAGGCGGACCTCACGGGTGCCGATCTCGTGGGGTTCGGGTCGGGGGTGTACTACGCCAGGCTGCACCCGAGCCTGCGGGAGTTCGTCGAGGGGCTTCCGCAGACGGACAACAAGGCGTTCGTGTTCGCGACGAGCGGCTTCGCCGTGCCGTACACCCGCCCGCTCGCCCGGCGCCTCGCGGGCAAGGGCTTCGAGGTGGTCGGCAGCTTCGACTGCCGTGCCCTCGACACCTGGGGCCCGTTCAAGCTGCTCGGCGGCATCCACAAGCACCGCCCGAACAGCGACGACCTCGCCGCCGCACGGGCGTTCGCCTCACGGCTACGCTGAGGGCGTCGAGGAGCGTCGAACCGATGGAGAACCAGTGGGCCGCAGCACCATGCCGGTCAAGAACCACGGCACCGAGCCCCTGTGCCTCTTCATCGAACCGCTCTGCGAGGACTACTGGTTGAAGCCGGACGAGGCCCTCGTCCTCCGCTCCGAGGCGAAGGGCGTCGATGTCTGGTTCGACACCTACGTCAGGGACGGCTGCATCACCGTCTGGCTCTACGAGGACGGCGACCCGTTCAAGGTCCTCATGGACTACGTGGTCGTCGACAAGGACGGCACGGAGCTGGAGTCGGGCTACCAGCGGCCCGGCGGCCAGGAGTTCTCGGCGGCCGGCCCGATCAGCCGCTGACGCCGACGTGGCGAAGCGCGGGCTTCGAGGACGGTCGAAGCCCGCGCGGATTGTGGGTGGCGCTCAGGCGCCGTTGAGGGCGTAGGTGCGGAAGGTGGCGAGGAGGGGCAGGACCTCGGTCTTGGAGGGGTCTTCCGTCACAGCCCTCATGGCGTCGATCACGGTGTGGGCGATGACCTTCGCCACCCGCAGGTCGTCGGCCTCCGCGGCCGTGCCCCAGGCCTTGAGGGTGCGGGTGAGGAGGGCGCTCATCCGGGCGCCGATGTTGGAGCTGACCGCGTCGGACAGGTCCACCATCTCCTCCTCGCTCATGGTGGCGCGCAGCCCGAAGGCGAGCGCCATCAAGGTGTCCATCGCGTGCTCGCCGTAGGCGGCGATCAGTGCGGGGAGCCCGCGCTCCTCGGCGCCGCAGGTCGCCAGGGCGGCGAGCGCCTCGTCGTCGTCCTTCCACGCCGCCTCCAGGGCGGCCAAGGCCCGCAGGGCCTCGTCCATGGTCAGCCCGTCTGTCATGGGTCGAACCGTACGCAGCTTCAGGCCACCATGGACGAATTCTGGCCCTGCTTCACACCTTCGAGTGGAGCTTCGCGAACTGCTCGGCGTCCCAGTGTCCGCCCAGCTCGGGGGAGAGGGAGGCGAGGGCGAGCGCGCCGAAGTCCGGGGCGGAGACGGCCCGTTCGGGAAGGGCGCCGAGCAGCGGGGCGCCCGCCGAACGCGGCAGGTCCGCGAGGTTGCAGCACTCCGCGAGCCCCGGCTCGGCGGGCCAGGAGCCGACCAGGACGCCCGTGAGGGGGAGCCCCCGGGCCTCCAGCGCCTCCGCCGTGAGGGAGACGATGTTGAGCGTGCCGAGCCCGGCCGAGGCGACCAGCAGCACCTCCACCGGCTGCCCCAGCGTGACGGTGGCCCGCGCGTGGTCGGCCAGCGTGCGGCCCTCGTCGTCGTAGCGGACGAGCAGCCCGCCCGCGCCCTCGACCAGGACGAGGTCGTGCGTGGCGGCCAGGTCGAGGACGGCGGAGGCGATCGAAGCGGGAGAGAGGAACGGCAGCCCCGACCGCCGCGCGGCCGTGTCGGGCGCCAACGGCTCGGGGTAGCGGGCGAGTTCGACGTACGTCGCCTCGCCCGCCAGCCGACGGACCTCGGCCGCGTCCCCCGGCTCGCCGGGCGCGACGCCCGTCTGCCCGGGCTTGAGCACGGCCACGCGCTGCCCGGCCCTGAGGGCGGCGGAGGCGACGGCGGCCGTGGCGACGGTCTTGCCCACGTCCGTGTTGGTCCCCGTCACGAAGAGGACGCGCGCGCCGCTCATCCCGCCACCGCCGCGGCGGTCACGGCGGCGGCGATGCGCGCCACGTCCTCGTCCGTGCAGACGTACGGCGGCATGGTGTAGACGAGGTCCCGGAAGGGCCGCAGCCACACGCCCTCCCGCGCCGCCGCCTCCGTGGCGGCGGCCATGTTCACCGGGTGGTCCAACTGCACGACCCCGATGGCGCCTTGGACCCGTACGTCCTGAACTCCCTCCAGCCCCACGGCTCCTGCGAGCCCGGCCGACAGCCCGGCCTCGATGCGCTTGACCTCGACGGCCCAGTCCTGCCCGAGCAGCAGGTCCACCGAGGCGAGCGCCACCGCGCAGGCCAGCGGGTTGCCCATGAACGTCGGCCCGTGCGCCAGGACCGGCATCTCGCCCCGGCTGATCCCGTCCGCGACCTCCGCCGTGCACAGGGTCGCGGCCAGCGTCAGGTACCCGCCGGTGAGGGCCTTGCCCAGGCACATCACGTCCGGGGAGACGCCCGCGTGGTCGGCGGCGAACAGGGCGCCGCTGCGGCCGAAGCCGGTGGCGATCTCGTCGAAGACGAGCAACACCCCGTACCGGTCACAGAGTTCGCGCAGCATCCGCAGGTACTCGGGCGAGTGGAACCGCATTCCGCCCGCGCCCTGCACCACCGGTTCGACGATGACGGCGGCCAGCTCGTCGGCGTGACGGGCCATCAACTCCTCGAACTGCGCGGCGTACTCGGCGTCGTAGGAGGAAGGCGGCTCGGGGGCGAACAGCTGCCCCGGCAGCACCCCGCCCCACAGGTGGTGCATCCCGCCCTCAGGGTCGCACACCGACATCGGGTGGAAGGTGTCCCCGTGGTACCCGCCGCGCCAGGTGAGCAGCCGCCGCTTCTCCGGACGCCCCACCGACTGCCAGTACTGGAGGCACATCTTCAGCGCCACCTCCACGGCCACCGACCCCGAGTCGGCGAGGAAGACGTGCCGCAGCGGCTCCGGCGTGATCTCCACGAGCCGCGCCGCCAGCCGGACGGCGGGCTCGTGGGTGAGCCCGCCGAACATGACGTGGCTCATCCGCCCCAGCTGCTCGCGCACGGCCTCGTCCAGCACCGGGTGCCGGTAGCCGTGGATGGCCGCCCACCAGGAGGACATGCCGTCGACGAGCTCCCGCTGCCCGCCCGCGACGGGCTCGGCCAGGCGCAGCCGTACGCCCGAGGCGGACTCGACCACGTACGGCGTGACCGTGCCGGGCATCGGCCCGTACGGGTGCCAGACGTGGGCGCGGTCGAGGGCGAGGAGGGTGTCGGTGGCAAGCATGCGGGGCGGTTCTCCGGAGGGGAAGGGATCAGGCGTTGGGGGCGAGCTCGGTGCCGGCGCCGCGCTGGCGGAGCTTCACCTGGTCGGCGTGGGGCTCAGTGGGGGACGCGGAGGAGGCCGCGGCCACAGCCGAGGAGTGCCCACCGCACGGCCCGCACCCGCCGCCACTGCCGCAAGCGGACTCCGAGGTCCCGCACGACGAAGCCGCGGCCACGTCCGACCGGTGCCTCGGCAGCGTCGCCTCGCCCGCGCCCTCGACCTCGAACCCGGCGTCCCGGATCATGTCCAGGTCCGCGTGCCCGGCCTGACCCTCGCTCGTCAGGTAGTCGCCCAGGAAGATCGAGTTGGCGATGTGCAGCCCCAGCGGCTGCAGCGTGCGCAGGTGCAGCTCCCGCCCGCCCGCGATGCGCACCTCGGTGTCCGGGTTGACGAAGCGGACCATCGCCAGGATGCGCAGGCAGCGCTGCGGGCTGAGGTGCCACTCCTGGGCCAGCGGGGTGCCCTCGAAGGGGATGAGGAAGTTGACGGGCACGGAGTCCGAGCCCAGCTCCCGCAGCGCGAACACCACGTCGACGAGGTCCTCGTCGCTCTCGCCCATGCCCGCGATCAGGCCGGAGCAGGCGGACAGGCCGGCGCCGTGCGCCTTCTGCACCGTGTCCACCCGGTCCGCGTAGGTGTGGGTGGTGGTGATGTCGCCGTAGGTGGCCTCGGAGGTGTTGAGGTTGTGGTTGTACGCGTCGGCGCCGGCCGCCTTCAGGCGCTCGGCCTGGTTGTCGGAGAGCAGGCCCAGGCAGACGCACAGCTCGACCTCGGGGTCGGCCTCGCGGATGGCGGCCATGGTGTCGGTGACCCGGTCGATGTCGCGGTCCGTCGGGCCGCGCCCGCTGGCGACCAGGCAGACGCGCTTGGCGCCGCCGGCGACACCGGCCTTGGCGGCCTCGGCGGCCGCGTCCGGCTTGAGCCAGGTGTACTTGAGGATCTCGGCCTTGGAACCCAGCCGCTGCGAACAGTACGAGCAGTCCTCGGGGCAGAGGCCGCTCTTGAGGTTCACCAGGTAGTTGAGCTTGACCCGGCGGCCGAACCAGCGGCGGCGGACCTTGCCGGCCGCGGCGACGACGTCCATGAGGTCGTCGTCGGTGGTGGCGAGGACGGCCAGCGCCTCCTCGCGGGTCGGGGCTTCGCCGCGCAGGCCCTTGTCGGTGAGGGTAGAGAGCAGATCCATGGGGCGATCCTGCCCGCTGGCGATCGAGGTTCGCCAGAGGAAACCCGCCAGAAGATCCGTGGAAGGATGTGCCACTTGCCACAGTGTCGAAGCTCACGGCGTCGCCGCTGGTCACACGCTTGACGGGGGACGGACACCGAGCTTACCGATCGGTACGCAATAGCGCGGCGAGCGGTGATCCACAACCACCGACCCCGTGGTCCAGGCCACACGGCGGGTGCTTAGAATCTGCGCCATGACCACGCAGGGGGAGCGCACCCCGACCTCGGGAGACGGCGAAGAGACGGTGAAGCGGAGGATCGGCCGGGGGGCCGGGCTCGGCGGGCGGCTGACGCCCCGGAAGGCCGTGGGCTGGGTCGTGGTGCTCGGCGTGGTCGCGGCCGGCGGCTGGATCATCACCCGCCCGATGCCCGGCGACTACATACCCGGCCTCGGCCCGTCCCACAAGGACGCGACCAAGACGCCCCCCGTCGTCGGCGCCGCGCCGCCGACCACCGACCCCGAGGGCCTGAACGTCGACAACTTCTTCCCCGCCCAGCGCGTGGTCGAGGTGGGCGGCTACAAGGCCAAGCGCAACGGCGCCCGGCAGGGCCTCAACTGCGGCGAAGCGCTCCAGGACCGCGCGCAGGAGGTGCTGCGCAACAGCGGCTGCCAGGCGTACCTGATGGTCAACTTCAGCGGCCAGGACCGCCCGGTGCTCAGCACCGTCACCCTGCTGCGCTTCGGCGACCAGGGCGCCGCCGCCCGGGCCGCCGACCGGCTGCGGGAGAAGCCCGGCTCGCTCACCTTCATCCTCCCGGACGCCCTGCCCGCGCCCGCGCCGAGCGGCACCGGCGGGAAGGAGCCCGAGACGCCCTCGCGGATCGAGGCCGTCGGGCACTACGTGACCGTCACCAGCTCGCGCGTCGGCGACGGCCGCACGCCCGGCGCCGGCAGCAGCCCGACGCCCAGCGGCACGCCCGGCAGCCCGACGCCCACCGCCTCCGGGCCGAGTGCGGAGCAGTCCCTGGACGAGGCCAACCGGGCGCTGTCCTACGCGGCGGGCTCGCAGTTCGTCTGGATGTAGGGACGGCGGCACGGGAACGGCGAAGGGGCCCAACTCGGTTGGGCCCCTTGCGACGTGATCAGGACGTGATCAGGACTTGGTACAGGACGTGATCAGGACTTGGTACAGGACGTGATCAGCCCCCGAGCCGGTCCACCGCCGTGACCCGCACGACGGCCCGCCCCTCCTCGTCCGAGCCGTACAGGTCGACCTCGGCGCTGATGCCCCAGTCGTGGTCGCCCTCCGGGTCGTCGAAGATCTGGCGGACCTTCCAGGCGGAGTCCTCCTCCTCGATGATCAGCATCTTCGGGCCGCGCGCGTTCGGCCCGGTCCCCAGGTCGTCGTACTCGTCCCAGTAGCCGTCCATCGCGTCCGCCCAGCGGTCCGCGTCCCAGCCGTACTCGCCGTCCAGCGTGCCGAGTTCGGCCCAGTGCTCCAGGGCGCACAGCTCCACGCGGCGGAACATCTCGTTGCGCACCAGCACCCGGAAGGCCCGCGCGTTCGCGGTGACCGGCGCGGTCTTGTCCTCCAGGGTGACCTCGGCGGTGGCCGCCTCGCTCGGGTTGGCCAGCTGCTCCCACTCGTCCAGCAGGCTGGAGTCGACCTGGCGCACCAGCTCGCCGAGCCAGGCGATGACGTCCTTGAGCTCGTCCGTCTTCACGTCCTCGGGGACGGTCTGCTCCAGCGCCTTGAACGCGCCCGCCAGGTAGCGCAGCACGATGCCCTCGGTGCGCGCCAGCTCGTAGAAGCCGACGTAGTCCGAGAAGGTCATCGCCCGCTCGTACAGGTCCCGCACGACGGACTTCGGCCGGAGCTCGTGGTCGCCGATCCACGGGTGCGCCCGGCGGTACACCTCGTACGCGTGGGTGAGCAGCTCCTCCAGCGGCTTCTCGTACGTGACGTCCTGGAGCCGCTCCATGCGCTCCTCGTACTCGATGCCGTCGCGCTTCATCTCGGCGACGGCCTCGCCGCGCGCCTTGTTCTGCTGGGCGGCGAGGATCTGGCGCGGGTCGTCCAGCGTCGCCTCGACGACGGAGATGACGTCCAGCGCGTACGTGGGGGAGGTCGGGTCGAGCAGCTCGAAGGAGGCCAGCGCGAAGGTGGACAGCGGCTGGTTGAGCGCGAAGTTCTCCTGGAGGTCCAGGGTCAGGCGCACGATCCGGCCCTCGGCGTCCGGCTCCGGCAGCCGCTCGACCACGCCGCCCTCCAGCAGGGAGCGGTAGATGGCGATGGCGGTGCGGATGTGGCGGCGCTGGGAGGACTTGTCCTCGTGGTTGTCCGTCAGCAGCTTGCGCATCGCCTCGAAGGCGTTGCCCGGGCGGCCGATGACCGACAGCAGCATCGCGTGGCTGACCTTGAAGCGGGAGACCAGCGGCTCCGGGTCGGCGGCGATCAGCTTCTCGAAGGTCTCCTCCGTCCAGCCGACGAAGCCCTCCGGGGCCTTCTTGCGCACCACCTTGCGCTTCTTCTTGGGGTCGTCCCCGGCCTTGGCGATCGCCTTGTCGTTCTCGATCACGTGCTCCGGCGCCTGCGCGACGACCTGGCCGACGGTGTCGAAGCCGGCCCGGCCCGCGCGGCCGGCGATCTGGTGGAACTCACGGGCGCGCAGGATGCGCACGCGCTGGCCGTCGTACTTGGACAGGGCGGTGAACAGCACCGTGCGGATCGGCACGTTGACGCCGACGCCGAGGGTGTCCGTGCCGCAGATGACCTTCAACAGGCCCGCCTGGGCGAGGCGTTCGACGAGGCGGCGGTACTTGGGCAGCATGCCCGCGTGGTGCACGCCGATGCCGTGGCGCACGAAACGGGACAGGTTGCGGCCGAACTTGGTGGTGAAGCGGAAGCCGCCGATCAGGTCGGCGATCGCGTCCTTCTCCGCCTTCGAGCACATGTTGATGCTCATCAGCGACTGCGCCCGGTCCACCGCCTCCTTCTGCGTGAAGTGCACGACGTAGACCGGCGCCTGGCCGCTCTGCAGCAGCTCCTCCAGCGTGTCGTGCATGGTGGTGCGGCGGTACTCGTAGAACAGCGGCACCGGGCGCGTCGAGTTGCGCACCACGGTGGTCGGACGGCCCGTACGGCGGGTCAGGTCCTCCTCGAAGCGGCGGACGTCGCCGAGCGTGGCCGACATCAGCAGGAACTGCGCCTGCGGCAGCTCGAGGATCGGGATCTGCCAGGCCCAGCCGCGGTCCGGCTCCGCGTAGAAGTGGAACTCGTCCATGACCACCTGGCCGACGTCGGCCTTCGCGCCGTCGCGCAGCGCGATCTGGGCGAGCACCTCGGCCGTGCAGCAGATGATCGGCGCGGTCGGGTTGACGCTCGCGTCGCCCGTCATCATGCCGACCTGCTCGGTGCCGAACATCTTCACCAGGTCGAAGAACTTCTCCGACACCAGGGCCTTGATCGGCGCGGTGTAGAACGTGCGCTGCCCCTCGGCCAGCGCCGCGAAGTGCGCGCCGGCCGCCACCAGGGACTTGCCCGAGCCGGTCGGCGTCGCCAGGATCACGTTGTTCCCGGAGACCAGCTCGATCAGCGCCTCCTCCTGCGCCGGGTACAGCGAGATCCCCCGCTCCTCCACCCAGGCGGCGAACGTCTCGTACAGCGCGTCGGGCGTGGCGGGCTTCGGCATCAGGTCAAGGAGGGTCACCGGGCTATCTTGCCTGCTCGCCGCCGCCCCCGGCAAAGCCCGGGGCCGGGCGGGCGGGTCAGCGGGCGGGGCAGCGGTTGGGTCAGCGGTTGGGTCAGCGGTTGGGTCAGGTGGGGGCGGTGGGGGGCCGCTCCGCTCCGAGCCGCGGCCGGAGCTTGTGCCCAGCCGCACATTGCCCCGTTCTCGCGGCCCGTGCCAGAGTGCCGGGCATGGTGCACTCCCTCACCCCCGACGCCCCCACCGCCCCCGCGCAGGTCTTCGACTGGCTCGACGAGACCGCCGCGCAGCGGGCCGGGGCCGGCCTGACCCGGACGCTGCGCAGCCGGGAGGAGAAGGACCCGGTGCTGGACCTCGCGGGCAACGACTACCTGGGGCTGACCCGCCACCCCGCCGTCACCGGGGCCGCCGCCGAGGCCGCCCTGCGGTGGGGCGGCGGCGCCACCGGCTCGCGGCTGGTCACCGGGACGACGGCGCTGCACACCGAACTGGAGGAGGAACTGGCCGCGTTCTGCGGCGCGGAGGCGGCGCTCGTCTTCTCCTCCGGGTACACGGCCAACCTCGCGGCGGTCACCGCGCTCGCCGGCGCGGACACGCTGATCGTCTCCGACGCGTACAACCACGCCTCCCTCATCGACGGCTGCCGCCTCTCCCGCGCCGAGGTCCACCGCGCCCCGCACGCCGCGCCGGAGGCCGTCCGCGAGGCCCTCGCCGGGCGCTCGAAGCGGCGGGCGCTGGTCGTCAGCGACTCCGTCTTCTCGGTGGACGGCGACGCGGCCCCGCTGCGCGGCCTCTCCGCCGCCGCCCGGGCGCACGGCGCCGCGCTGCTCGTGGACGACGCGCACGGGCTGGGCGTCCTCGGCCCCGGCGGTTCGGGGGCGCTCGCGGCGGCCGGGCTGGCGGGGGCGCCGGACACCGTCGCGACGGTGACCCTGTCGAAGTCGCTCGGCTCCCAGGGCGGCGCCGTCCTCGGCCCGCGCCGGGTCATCCGGCACCTCACCGAGACGGCGCGCACCTTCATCTTCGACACCGGACTCGCCCCGGCCGCCGTCGGCGCGGCCCTCGGCGCCCTGCGGCTGCTGCGGGCGGAGCCCCAGCGGGCCGACCGCGTCCTCGAGATCTCCCGCACCCTCGCGGGCGCCCTGACGGCCGCCGGACTGCGCGCCTGCGAGCCGGACGCGGCCGTCGTCTCCGTCCGCGCCCCCGGCCCCGAGGCCGCCGTCGCCTGGGCCGCGGACTGCCGCCGGGCGGGACTGGCCGTCGGCTGCTTCCGCCCCCCGTCCGTGCCGGACGGCATCTCCCGCCTGCGCCTCACCGCCCGGGGGGACCTCACGGAGGAGCAGATCGCCTTCGCCGTGCACACCGTCGCCGCCCTGGCCCCGGAGGGCGCGCGGGAGTAGGCCATCGCCGTCCCCGCGCGCCGGCTTCCGGCCCGCGTCCCTCCCGTACGGGGAGGGCGCGGGCCGGAAACGGGGTGCCCCGCTCCTGACGGCGCCTGCCCGGGCCGGGCAGTGTGCAGTGCCCCCGGGGCTGCCCTTCGGTTCCTTCCCCCGGGGGCGCGTGGTCGGCTGGGATGGGGGTGGCCCTTGTCCGGCTGAGAGGCGGCACCCCCCATGACGCAGGAACACCGCAGGGCCGTGGCACCGGGTGAGCGGCAGAAGCAGGCCCCGCCGAGGGAGTCACGGTCGCGGGAGGGCCTTCTGTCGCTCCAGCGGACCGCGGGGAACACGGCGGTGGTGGGGATGGTCCAGCGCGCCGGGCAGGGCCACCGCTCCGGCCCGGTGACCGGGGCGGGGGCGGCCCCCGTCCAGCGCATGATGGCCCGGTTCCGTGTGCAGAACCAGGTCCGGGGCTTCCGAGGTCGCCTGGCCGCCATCAGGTCGACCCACCAGGAGCCCGAGCGGGCGCAGGAGGCGGCCGACGCCTGGGGCGGGGCGCTCGACACCCTCGAACACGAGGTCTACGCCTGGTTCACCGCCAACGCCAACGCGAACGACGAGGCCAGGAACCTGATGGCGGCCGTGATGGACGAGATCCAGCAGGAACACCACAGGTACATCGCGTTCGTCGTCGAGAACGCCCTTCAGCCCTTCATGACCGGTCTCGCCGACGACGACGCCGAGGCGAACGCCCGGATGACCTGGACCCGGCTCAGCACCAACACCGGCATCAGCGTGACGGACCTGGGAGAAGGGGGTCATCCGACGACGCCGGAGTTCAGGACGTCCGTGCACTCCATGAACGCCCGGCTGATGTCCCGGCCGATGGGGCGCGGTCTGCTCCAGGGGCTGGTCGGCGGCAACGCGGGTGCGCCCGGGGTGAGCATCAGCGCCATCGACTCCGGCCGTCTGGCGAGGGTCGGCGCAGCCCTCGGCATGGCGCCGGGGACGTATCACGACGACGCTCAGGTGGGTCCGGTGGACGACAGCCTGGGCCGTGCCCTCCTCCAGAACGGCGGCCTCGTGCCGGGGACGCCGGAGGCCAGCACGATGTCCCTGGAGCAGAACTACCACGACAGCGTCCCCGGGCGCGGGGACCAGGTGACCGGACGCAGGCCCCAGGACCCGGTGACACCGGCGTTCATCACCTACGGGCACGAACTGACCCACGCCCTGCACAACCAGCGAGGGCTCGGTCTCACGCACGCGCTCGGGGCCGGGGTCGAGGAACTGGAGACCGTGGGCCTCGACAGCGGCCGGCCGGAGGCGACCAGCTTCCTCATCAACCAGCTCGGGGAGAACTACACCACGGAGAACGATCTCCGCGACGAGCACGGGCTGCCGCGCCGCACCTCCTACTGAGGGGGCGGGACGGGTCGGGTCGGGGTTCGGAGACCGGGCACCCGGAGGGCAGGTGTCATCGATTGCTCGCCCGTATGTTGATCAGATCGCCACCCGTATCGGCTAGCCTGCCTCCGGTGCTGCAACGCGTGGTGCGTGTGGGGGAGTTGAGGCCGCCGGTGGTTCGGGGGCGATGCGTCCTTCGTGCGGCCCGCGCCAGGGCACCGCCGTTCCGTACGGTCCACCAGGGGGAAAACGATGTCCCGCACGACCCGTCTCGCCGCCGCTGCGGCAGTTCTGCTCGTTCTCGCCGGCACCACCGCCGCCACCGCCGCGTCGGCCGACGCGCCCGTGGCCGGGGCCGAGGCGACCGTCGCCGTCGGTGCGCGGGGTGTCGCGCCGGTGGTCAGCCCCGACGGGGCGAAGGCCTATGTGGCGGTGACCGAGGCCGACAACACCTCGACCGTCAAGATCGTGGACACCCAGAGCGGGGCCGTCACCGCCCGCCTGGCGCTCGGCACGCTGCAGTGGGGCGCCCACCCGGCGCTCAGCCCGGACGGCAAGCGCCTGTACGTGCTGGACGGCCGGCGCCTCAGCGTGGTGGACACCGCCACCCTGACCCTGACCGCCACCCTCACGCTGCCCGACCAGCCGCGCCCCGCCGGCTGGATCGCGGGCTCGACCTCCGGCCTGGCGTTCAGCCCGGACGGCGCCACCCTGTACGTCTCCCAGAGCGGCCCGACCGCCTACCGGCAGAACGGCCAGAGCCGCATCCTGGCGTTCAGCACCGCCCAGCAGGCCTTCACCGTCTCCGTCCAGGTCCCGGCCCCCTACGTCGGCGCCCCCGCGGCCCGCCCGGGCACCGGCGACGTGTACGTGGGCAGCAGCCAGGGCGTGGTCCACGTGACGGCCGCCGCCACCGCGCCCGCCGTGGCCGGCACCGTCCAGGGCACCGCCTCGAACCTGGACTACAACCTCGCCTTCACCCCCGACGGCAAGCGCCTGTTCGGCCTGGCCGAGCTCGGTAGCGGCGCCAGCACGATCATCAACCCGGCCACCGACACCGTGACCGCCACCTTCAGCCCCGCCACCGGCGGAGACTCCCTGGAGAACCCGCAGGTCAGCGCGGACGGCACCCGCCTGTACCTCGCCGACACCAACCTCGGCGCGGGCACCGCCTCCGTGCTCGCCCTCGACACCGCCACCGGCGCGCCCGTCCCCGCCGACGGCGCGGGCAACCTCGACGAGGACATCCTCACCGGCCTGGCGCTCGGCCCCGACGGCCACACCTTCTACGTGGGCGGCACGGTCGGCCAGGTCGGGAACCTCCAGATCGTCGCCCACTGAGCTCGCTGAGCCCACCGAGCCCACTGGGCCCACTGAGCTCGCTGAGCCCACTGACGGACGATCACGCCCCCTCGGGGGACAGCAGCACCTCCGCGCCGACCGGGCGGTAACCCGCCGCCTGGAAGGCGCGGACGCTGGGCGCGTTGCCCGGCGCCTGCTGGGCCCAGACCACCGCGCCCTCCGGCACCAGATGCCGGGCGGCCGTGGCGAGGGCCCGGCCCAGGCCCCGGCCCCGGGCGTGCGGGTCGACCTCGATCGCGGCCTCCCAGCGCCCGGCGAGGCCCCGGCCGAGGACGAGCACGCCGCCCTCCGCCGCGAACACCCGCACGTCCTCGCGGTAGGCGAGGGCCCGCACCACCCGGGGGTGCTCCCGGTCGAGCACCTCGGTGAGCGCCGGCGGCGGCCCGCCCGGCAGGCGGTCGGCGCAGGTGAGCAGGTCGACGGCGCCGACGACGAGGCCCGTGCGCCCGGCCAGCGCGGTCAGGAACGGCGGGCACAGCGGCGCGGCCAGCGGGTCGCCCGGGACGGCGGCCAGCGTCTTCTCCACCCATTCCGGGCCCTCGTCGACGGAGTCGGCGAAGTCCGCGAAGACGACGGCGTGCGCCGCGAACGCCAGCACCCCGACGTCGCGCGGCGAGGGCTGCGCCACCACCGTCACCGACCCGTCCGGCGGCGGGAAGACCCCGCCCGCCGCGTCCGCCAGGATCTCCGCCAGCCCCCGCATGCCCCACCCCTTCGCCGGTCACATGATCGGTCGTAGCCTAACCCTCCGCCTTCCGCGCCCGGCTCGGCTGCACCCGGGGAGGCTCGCCCGCCGCCTTCGGATGGTCGGGCGGGTAGGGGAGTTCGCCGAACCCCTCGTCGCGGACCTGCTTCTCGTACAGCTCCAGCAGCCCCTCCAGCCGGAAGGCGTGCTCCTCCATCTCCGCGTTCAGGTCCCCGAGTTCGGCGAACCGCGCGGGCACCGTCCGCAGGTCGAAGTCCTCCGGCGAGGCGTCGTCCAGCTCCTCCCAGCGCAGCGGGGTGGAGGCGGTGGCGCGCGGGCGGGCGCGCAGCGAGTACGCGGAGGCGATGGTGCGGTCCCGGGCCATCTGGTTGTAGTCGACGAAGATCCTCTCCCCCCGCTCCTCCTTCCACCACGCGGTGGTGACCGCCCCCGGCATCCGCTGCTCCAGCGCCCGCCCGAGGGCGATCACCGCGTGCCGCCCGTCGATGAACGTCCACTCGGGCACCAGCGGCACGTACACGTGCACCCCGCGACCGCCGGAGGACTTGGGCCAGCCGCGCAACCCGAACTCGGCCAGCAGCGCCCGCAGTTCGTGCGCCACACGGGCGGCGTCGTGGAAGTCGGTGCCGGGCTGCGGGTCGAGGTCGATGCGCAGCTCGTCGACGTGCTCGGTGTCGGAGCGCCGCACCGGCCAGGGGTGGAAGGTGAGGCAGCCCAGGTTGGCGGCCCACAGCACGGCGGCCGGCTCGGTCGGGCAGATCTCGTCGGCGGAGCGCCCGCTGGGGAAGGCGATGCGGGCGGTGGGCAGCCAGTCCGGCAGGCCCTTGGGCGCGCGCTTCTGGTAGAAGAACTCGCCGTCCACGCCGTCGGGGAACCGCTGCAGCGTGGTCGGCCGCTCCCGCAGCCCGCGCAGCACGCCGTCCGCCACGGCCAGGTAGTACTGGGCGACGTCCATCTTGGTGAAGCCGCGCTCGGGGTAGTAGACCTTGTCGGGGTTCGACAGCCGGACGGTCCGCCCGGCGACTTCCAGTTCCACGGCAGCGCCCATGCGTCTCACGCTAAGCGCGCCGCGCCCGGCGCGCGCCCCGGGGCGATGCGGGCGAGGATCGGGGGCATGGACCTGCCCGTGATGCCGCCGGTGTCGCCGATGCTCGCCAAGTCGGTGGCGAAGATCCCGCCGGGGATGCAGTACGAGGCCAAGTGGGACGGCTTCCGCAGCATCGTGTTCCGCGACGGCGACGAGATCGAGCTCGGCAGCCGCACCGGCAAGTCGCTGACCAGGTACTTCCCCGAACTGGTCGAGGCCTTCCGGCGCGAGCTGCCCGAACGGTGCGTGCTGGACGGCGAGGTGGTGATCGCCCGGGACGGGCGGCTGCGCTTCGAGGAGCTGCTGGAGCGCATCCACCCGGCCGCCAGCCGGGTGCGGCTGCTCGCCGAGCAGACCCCGGCCTCCTTCGTCGCCTTCGACCTGCTCGCCCTCGGCGACGACTCCCTCCTGGGCGAGCCGCTCTCGCACCGCCGCCCGGCCCTGGAACGGGCGCTGGCCGACGCGGCCGACCCGGTGTTCACCGCCCCCGCCTCCACCGACCGCGAGCTGGCGCAGACCTGGTTCGCCGAGTACGAGGGCGCCGGGCTGGACGGCATCGTGGCCAAGCCGCTGGACCAGCCGTACCGGCCGGGGGAGCGGACGATGTTCAAGATCAAGCACGAGCGCACGGCCGACTGCGTGGTCGCCGGCTACCGCGAGCACAAGAGCGGCCCGGTGGTCGGCTCCCTGCTGCTCGGTATCTTCGACGACCAGGACAAGCTCCAGCACGTCGGCGTCTGCGCCGCCTTCTCGATGGCCCGCCGCGCCGAACTCGCCGAGGAGCTGGCCCCGTTGAGGACGGACGACCTCGCGGCGCACCCCTGGGGCGCCTGGGCGGAGGAGTCCGCGCACGCCGAGGGCCGACTGCCCGGGGCCGTCAGCCGCTGGACGGGCGGCAAGGACCTCTCCTGGATCGCGCTGCGCCCGGAGCGGGTGATCGAGGTCGCGTACGACCACATGGAGGGCACCCGCTTCCGGCACACGGCGCAGTTCCGCCGCTGGCGGCCGGACCGGGCGCCGGAGAGCTGCACGTACGCGCAGCTGGAGGAGCCGGTCTCGTACGACCTGGCGCGGGTCCTGGGGATCTGACCCCGCGCTGAACGGCCCGAAACGCCGAACGGCCCGAAACGCCGAACGGTCCGAAACGCCGAACGGTCCGAACGCCGAACGGCCCGAACCGGTAGGCCGGTTCGGGCCGTTCGAGGCGTGCGGGCCCCTCAGGAGTCGTCCCCCTCGGAGACGTGCAGCGTGGCGGAGCCGGAGGGCGCGGGCGTCAGGGGTGGGCTCACGGACGGCGAACCGGACGGCGCGGCGGACGGCGACGCGGACGGGGACCCGGGCGCCGTGGGCGAGCCGGTCTCGGCGGCCGTCGGCAGCGTGTAGACGTTGTTCGGCGAGACGATCTGGGTGATCGCCCTGGCGAGCAGTGTCGACGGCTCCGAACCCTGGTACGAGATGTCGGTGTTGGTCATGATGACCAGCGACGCCTGCGCCGCCGGGAGGTAGACCACGACGGTCTGGTAGCCGGGCAGCGAGCCGTTGTGCCCGATCCACCCGTGGGTCTTGAACACCCCGAAGGCGTACTCGAGTTCGGGCAGCCCGGCGCCCTGGCCCTTGAGCCGCTCCGCCTGGGTCGCCGGGTTGAGCAGCGGCGCCCCGGTGGCCAGCACCTTGGACCAGGTCTGCAGGTCGGCGAGGTTGGAGATCGCGGCGCCGGCCGCCCAGCCCCAGGACGGGTCCCAGTTGGTGGCGTCGGTGACCGAGCCGTTGGGCGTCTGGTTGGTGACGCCGCTGGCGTGCGGGGAGGGGAAGGAGGCGTCGGTCGGGAAGACCGAACTCTTCATCCCGGCGGGGTCGAACACCTGGGCCTTGACGAAGTCGGCGAGCGACTGGCCGCTGACCTTCTCGACCGCCAGGCCGAGCAGGATGGCGTTGGTGTTGGAGTACTCGAACTTGCTGTTCGGCGGGAAGTTGGCCGGGTGCTTGAAGGAGTACGCGAGCAGCTGGTCCGGGGTGAACGGGCGCGTCGGGTCGCCGAGCAGCGCCTGGTCGAAGTCCGGGTCCTGGCTGTAGTTGAACAGGCCGCTGCGCATGTCGCCGAGTTCGCGCAGGGTGATCCCGTCGCCGTTCGGGACGTTCGGGACGTACTTGCTGATCGGGTCGTCCAGGCCCATCTTCCCCTGGTCGACCAGCCGCAGGACGGCGGTGGCGGTGAGGGTCTTGGTGACGCTGCCGATCCGGGTGTACAGGTCGGTGGTCATGGGCGTCCTGGCGGTGGGGTCGGCCAGCCCGAACGCCTTCCGGTAGCTGCCGTCCGGGGTGGTGTAGCCGACGATCACGCCGGGGACGCCGGCCTGGGTCATCGTCTGCTGGATCGCGGAGTCCAGCTTGGCCGTCACGTCGGGCGTGAGCGCCACGACGCCGCCGGAGGCGGACGCGGAGGGGGAGCCGGACGAGCCGAACCCCGAGGCGGACGGGCTGAGCGCGGCCGGAGCCCCTGTGACCACGGCGCCGCCGCCGGAGGTCGTGGCGGAGTCCGACCCGCCGGAACAGGCGGCCGTGGTGAGCAGCCCGGCCACCGCCAGGGCGGCGCAGGCGGCGCGGCCCGCGCGGGTCGTACGGGAGGTGCGCGTGGTGTTGGTCATCGGTCGAGGTGCCTCTCCGGGGCGAAGGCCCCCTTGGCGGACGGCCCCGGAGCGTCGCTCCACGGGGACGTGGGGGGAGCGTCGCCACCGTAAGCACCGCCGTGCCGGGGCCGCGCGCCGGTCGCGCGCGGGCTGGACCGAACGGATCGCGGCCCACCCGAGTGGCCCGACCCGGGTGGCGCCCGGCTGTCAAGTACCGCCGGCCGACCAGCGGTTGGTGTCGCGCCGAGGGGCGTGCGCTCCGCCGGACGGGTGAGCGCCGATCGCGCCGCAGCCGTGGCGGGGGCGGGCTCGGGCACGATCGTTCAGCTCAGCTGTGACCGGCCTTAAGAATTCCTCGATGGACCGCACCCCCTCTCACCAGGCAGATTTCTGCCTGCCCGGAGATCGTCCGTCGAGAACGGCCGAACCGGGCCCCTCGGCCTCGCCCCACCCGCGCAGCCCGTACCAGATCCGCACGTCAGGAGCCGTCGCCCGTGAAGGCACTCGTCAAGCAGAAGGCCGAGCCCGGTCTCTGGATGATCGACGTCCCCAAGCCCGAGATCGGCCCCGGCGAGGTGCTGATCAAGGTGCTGCGCACGGGCATCTGCGGCACCGACCTGCACATCCGCACGTGGGACGGCTGGGCGCAGCAGACCATCAGGACGCCGATGACGATCGGCCACGAGTTCGTCGGCGAGGTCGCCGAGCTCGGCGCCGGCGTCGCGGACATCGCGATCGGCGACCTCGTCTCCGGCGAGGGCCACCTGGTCTGCGGCAAGTGCCGCAACTGCCTGGCCGGCCGCCGCCACCTGTGCCGCAACACCATCGGCCTGGGCGTCAACCGCGACGGCGCGTTTGCCGAGTACGTGGCCCTGCCCGCCTCCAACGTCTGGGTGCACCGGGTGCCGGTCGACCTGGACGTGGCCGCGATCTTCGACCCCTTCGGCAACGCCGTGCACACCGCGCTGTCCTTCCCGCTGGTCGGCGAGGACGTGCTGGTCACCGGCGCCGGCCCGATCGGCATCATGGCCGCCGCCGTCGCCCGGCACGCCGGCGCGCGCAACGTGATGATCACCGACGTCTCCCCGTACCGCCTCGACCTGGCCCGCAAGGTCGGCGTGACGCTGGCGCTGGACGTCTCCCAGCACACCATCGAGGAGGGCCAGCAGAAGCTGGGCCTGCGCGAGGGCTTCGACGTCGGCCTGGAGATGTCCGGCCGCCCCGAGGCGATGCAGTCGATGATCGCCAACATGACGCACGGCGGGAAGATCGCCATGCTCGGCTTGCCCGCCGACGACTTCGCGGTGGACTGGGCGCGCGTCGTCACCTCGATGATCACCATCAAGGGCATCTACGGCCGCGAGATGTTCGAGACCTGGTACGCGATGTCCGTCCTGCTGGAGGGCGGCCTGGACCTCAGCCCGGTGATCACCGGCCGCTACGCCGCGGACGACTTCGAGGACGCCTTCGCCGACGCCGCCGGCGGCAACTGCGGCAAGATCATCCTCGACTGGACCGCCTGAGCCACCCCCGCCGACCGCTAGGAGCCTTCCGTGTTCGACAACGTGCGCGCCGACGTCGCGGCCACCCTCGACGAGATCCGCGAGGCCGGCCTGTTCAAGCCCGAGCGGGTGATCGGCACCCCGCAGAGCGCGGCCGTCACCGTCACCGGCGGTGGCAGGCCCGGCGAGGTGCTCAACTTCTGCGCCAACAACTACCTGGGCCTGGCCGACAACCAGGAGGTGCTGGACGCGGCCAAGGACGCCCTGGACCGCTGGGGCTACGGCATGGCCTCCGTCCGCTTCATCTGCGGCACCCAGGACGTGCACAAGGAGCTGGAGGAGCGCCTGTCGGCCTTCCTCGGCCAGGAGGACACCATCCTCTACTCCTCGTGCTTCGACGCCAACGGCGGCGTGTTCGAGACCCTGCTGGGCGCGGAGGACGCCGTCATCTCCGACGCGCTCAACCACGCGAGCATCATCGACGGCATCCGCCTCAGCAAGGCCCGCCGCCACCGCTACGCCAACCGCGACATGGCCGACCTGGAGAAGCAGCTCCAGGACACCCAGGACGCCCGCCGCCGCCTGATCGTCACCGACGGCGTGTTCTCCATGGACGGCTACGTCGCCCCGCTGCGCGAGATCTGCGACCTCGCCGACCGCTACGACGCGATGGTCATGGTCGACGACTCGCACGCCGTCGGCTTCGTCGGCGCCGGCGGCCGGGGCACCCCGGAGCTGCACGGCGTGATGGACCGCGTCGACGTCATCACCGGCACCCTCGGCAAGGCGCTCGGCGGCGCCTCCGGCGGCTACGTCGCCGCCCGCCGCGAGATCGTCGCCCTGCTGCGCCAGCGCTCCCGCCCGTACCTGTTCTCGAACTCGCTCGCCCCGGTGATCGCGGCCGCCTCGCTGAAGGTGCTCGACCTGGTCGAGAACTCCAACGAGCTGCGCGAGAAGCTGGCGGCCAACACGGCGCTGTTCCGTTCGAAGATGACCGAGGCCGGGTTCGAGATCCTGCCCGGCGACCACCCGATCGCCCCGGTGATGATCGGCGACGCGGCCGAGGCGGGCCGGCTCGCCGAGCTTCTGCTGGAGCGCGGGGTGTACGTGATCGGCTTCTCCTACCCGGTGGTGCCGCACGGCCAGGCCCGCATCCGGGTGCAGCTGTCGGCGGCGCACTCCACCGAGGACGTCGAGCGCGCCGTCGCGGCCTTCATCGACGCCCGGGACGCCCTGGCCCTGGAGAAGTAGCCCCACGAGCCGCCCGTGGGCACGGTCCGCTCGGAACCGGACCGCGCCCACGGGCTCAAGGACCGCCGTGCGTCGCGGGCGCCATCCCGCCCGCGCCGCACGGCCCACAGACCACCTGCCCCACCCTCCCGCTTCGGGGGTGGGACGACGGCCCGCCCGTCGTCCCACCCCCGTTCGCGGTTCCCGGAGGGGCCGCCGCGCCGTCAGTGCTTCGCGAAGACCTGGATGTTCGAGGGCTCGGCCGGGCCGTTCTGCCCGGGGACGAGGTTGCGGCTGGTCGACTCGAACAGCACGGTGCGCCCGTGCGCGTCCACGTGCGGGAGGTCGGAGTCGCCGTTGCCCGGCGAGCCGTCCGGGGCGTCGGTGATCCGCTCGACGCGGCCGGTGTTCAGGTCGTAGCGGTAGACGTCGAAGCGGTCGTGCTGCTTCGGGCCGGGCACCAGGTTGGTGGCGAAGGAGTCGAAGTACACCCAGTGGTCGTCGGCGGTGACCTGGGGGCTGTCGGAGCCGGCGGTGGAGACGGTGCCGGGCAGGCCGGCGGTGAGCGGGATCAGGGTGCCCTTCTTCAGGTCCCGGGCGAAGATCTGGTTCTCGTACTGGCCGCTGTCGGGGGCGCCGACGGGCACGGACAGCCCGTAGACCACGTAGCGCCCGCTCGGGCTGAGCGTCGCGTCCAGGGTCGCCCCGGTGGTGACCTGGCCGCTGGTGTCGTAGCTGGTCGGGACGATGGCGCGGGTCGTCGTGTCGTAGACGTAGTAGGTGCCCTGGATCATCTGGCCGAGGCTCAACTGCGGTGTGGTGGCGGTGCGGTGCGGGGCGCCGGGGATGAACAGGTCGGGGGCGTTCGAGCTGAAGCCGACGTAGCGGCCGTCCGCGCTGATCGTCGCGTTGACGGACTCGCCCCTGGCGGCCGTGCCGGCGGCGGTGGCGGAGACGACCCGGGTGGTGTGCGTCCAGCGGTCGGTGAGGTAGACGGTGGAGTCGTGGTTCGGCGTGGTGAGCTGCTCGCCCGCCGCCTTCGCGGGGCCGACGAGGTCGGTGCGGTCGGAGACGTAGGCGACGTAGCGGCCGTCGGCGCTGATGGACGCCGCCCAGGCGTAGTGGCCGAGGTCGGTGTCGGGGGCGCCGTGCGGGGCGCTGACCAGGTCGGTGTGCCCGGTCCGGCGGTCGCGGACGTAGACGTTCACCCGGCCGGGGGCGGGGGCGCCGGGGACGACGCCCGGGGCGTCGGTCTCGAAGGCGACGAAGCGGCCGTCGGCGCTGATCGCCGTGCCGCTGGACGTGCCGCCCAGAGCGGAGCCGTCGTCGGCGAGGCTGACCCGCTCGGTGCGGTTGGTGTCCAGGTCCCGGACGTACGCGTCCGTGCCGCCCTGTGACGTCGACGGCTGGGCGACGAGGTCGGTCGCGGCGGAGGTGAACAGCGCGTAGCGGCCGTCGGCGCTGACGGCCCCCGACTGGGACTGGCCGTTGGGTTTGGCGCCGCCGACACCGACGCTGACCTGGACGGTGTGGAGCGGGCGCAGCCCCTGGTCCGCCTGCGCGGGGGCGGCGGTCAGGGCGAGTGCGGCGGCTGCCGCGAGGGCGCCGGCGGGGCCGGCGAAGCGGCGCTTGGCGGGATGCTGCATGACGGAGTGTCCTCCCCGGAACGGCCCGCCGGTTCCGGACGGCGGGCACCGGGGAGAGCCAATCGCCGGGCGGTGCGGGTGGTCAACCGCAGCCCTGGGGAGGAGTTGAAAATACGTCAACCACCGTATTCCGTACGGGAGTCGGGCCGCTCCGGGGCTCGGCGCGACTCCCGTACCAGGGGTCAGAGAACGCGGCGGAACACGTTGGTGAGGGTGTTGTCGTCGCCCGGCACGATGCTGCCGCCGACGGCGTCGAACAGGACGGTGTCGCCGGTGGCGTCGACGAAGGGCTGGTACGAGCTCGCGGTGGCCTGGCCGCCGTCCGGGGTCAGGCTGACGCGCTCCAGGCGGCCGGTCGCGACCTCGCGGCGGAAGACGTCGGCGGCCTGGTTGGTGTCGCCGGGGACGATGGCGTCCGAGTAGGAGTCGAAGTAGATCCACCGGCCGTCGGCGGTCATCACCGGGTCGTAGGAGCCCTGCGTCGAGGCGGGGCCGGGCAGGTAGGTGCTGACCACGGTGACCTTGCCGGTGGCCAGCTCGTGGGCGTAGACGTCCATCCGGATGCCGTGGGAGCCGGGGTGCGGGTCGACGCCGTAGGTCGGCAGGCCGTAGAGGGCGTAGCGGCCGTCGGGGCTGATCCGGGCGTCCATCAGGCCGACGCCGCGCCGGGCGCCGGTCTCGTCGAGGCTCGCCTCGACGGTGCGGCCGTCGGCGGCGGTCCAGACGTAGTACGGGTAGAAGCGCGGGCCGGCCAGTTCGGCGTCGGAGGCTTCGGCCGCCGCCGCAGGGGTCTGGGGGACGAGGTTGTAGGCGCGGGAGACGAAGCCGACCGTGCCGCCGTCCCAGCTGATCGTCGGACGGTAGGAGTGGCTGTCGGCGCCGGTGCCGTCGAGGCCGGTGGTGACCAGGCGGGTGGTGTGCGTCCAGCGGTCGGCGACGTAGATGTTGATCTTGCCGCGGTGGATGCTGGTGGCCAGGTCCGTGCGGTTGGAGGCGTAGGCGACGTAGCGGCCGTCCGCGCTCAGCGTCGGGTTGTCGGCGCTGCGGATGGTCTCGTCGTCGGTGGTGGCGAGGACGCCCGCGCTGACCAGCTCGGTGCGGCCCGTCCAGCGGTCGCGGACGAAGACGTCGCTCGCGTGCTTGGCCTGGCCGGGCACCACGTCGGTCGCCGGGGTGCTGAATGCCACGTACCGGCCGTCGGCGCTGATCGAGGCGTCCGAGGTGGCGGCGTTCAGCGCCGAGCCGTCGTCGGCGACGCTGACCCGCTCGATGTGGCCGTTGCGCAGGTCCCGGACGTAGACCTCCTCGGCGTTCGGCGTGCCCTTGGTGGGTAGCAGGTCGGTGGCCGTCGAGGAGAACAGCGCCGAGCGGCCGTCCGCGCTCAGCCCGAGCGCGTTCGAGGCCCCGTTCAGCTGCTCGCCCTTGAAGCCCTCGCTCACCCGGGCCGTCCGCCCCTTCGGCGGGCGGGCCTCGGCGGCGGGCATCGCGGCGCCCGCCACGACGACCGCGGCCAGGACGCAGGCGGTACGGGCCAGCCGGCGGCGGGAACGTGCGGTGATCATTCTTCCTCCCCTGACGACGTCGCCGGGCCCGGAGCTGCCCCCCGGACCCGGATCGGGCACGAGCCAAGCGCCGTCCGGCCACGGGCGTCAACGCATGTACGGACAAAGTCGAAGGATCTCGTCCGGAAATACGACAGCGGCGTGGACGGACTTCGGCACCCCGCCGGGAGGGCTCCGCCGCGCTGGCAGAATTGATGCGTGATCGACGCTCGACGGCTGCGGACCCTGCGGGCCGTGGCGGACCACCGCACGGTGACCGCCGCGGCGGCCGCCCTGTACCTGACCCCCTCCGCCGTCTCCCAGCAGCTGGCCGCCCTGGAGCAGGAGACCGGGCACCACCTCCTCGCCCGCGAGGGCCGGGGCGTACGGCTGACGGCCGCCGGGGAGATCCTGCTCGGCCACGCCGACGCCGTGCTCGCCCAGCTGGAGCGGGCCGAGGCCGACCTCGCCGCGTACAGCGGGGGAGCGGCCGGGGAGGTCACCGTCGCCTCCTTCGCCACCGGCATCTCCCACGTCCTCGCCCCCGCGATCGGGCTGCTCGCCGAGCGGGCGCCCGGCGTGCGGCTCAAGGTGCAGGACGCGGAGGGGGACGCCAGCCTGCCCATGGTCCTGGACGGGCGGGCCGACCTCGCGGTGGCCGTCGAGTACCGGGGCGCCCCGCGCGCCGACGACGCCCGGCTGACCAGGGTGCCGCTGTACGCCGAGCCCTTCGAGGCCGTCCTGCCGCTGGACCACCCGCTGGCCGGGGAGGCCGGCCCGCTGGCCGTCGCCGCCTTGGCGGACGAGCCCTGGATCGGGCCCTACCCCGGCAACCCCTGCCACGACGTGGTGCTGCTCGCCTGCGAGCACGCCGGGTTCCAGCCCCGGCTGCTGCACTCCTCGGACGACTTCCGCGCCGTCGTCGCCCTCGCCTCGGCGGGTGCGGGCGTGGCCCTCGTCCCGCGCTCCGCCCTGCGCGGCGTCGACCTCGCCCGCGTGGCCGTCCGCCCCCTCGACAGCGACCTCGCCACCCGCCGCGTCTTCGCCGCCGTCCGTACGGGCGCCGCCGGGCACCCGCTGATCCGGCCCGTCCTCGACGCCCTCGCGGAGGCGGCGGCCGAGGGGGCGTAGACGGGTCGTACGGAATGTACGGGCTGTACGGCTTGTGCGGCTGCACGGCGTCCCGAACCGGGCGGCGCCGCCGTTCGTGCTCGGCGGGGCGTCCCGGCAAGGGCGGCCGTGCAGCCGCAGGATCGTGGGGCGGTCGTGACCTCCGGTGTGTCCGCGAAGCCTGCCCGCGAAACGGTACCGATCGGTTCCGACCGAGAGGACGGTACCGACCGGTGCCGTTTGGCGTCAAGGGCGGTTAGGATCGTCCGCATGGCAGTCAACGCACGGGCGCGCCTGCTGGCCACCGCCGAGTCCCTCTTCTACGCCTACGGGATCCACGCGGTGGGAGTGGAGCGCATCCTCTCCGAGTCCGGTGTGGGCCGGGCCTCGTTCTACCGTCACTTCGCCTCCAAGGAGGCCCTGGTGACGGCCGTCCTCGAAGGCCGCGACGCCCGCTGGCGCGCCTGGCTCTCCGAGCGGGTCGCGGCCCACGGCGGCCACCCGCTGAACGTCTTCGACGCGCTGGCCGAACGCTTCGCCGCCCCCGACTACCGGGGCTGCGTCGCCATCACCACCATGACCGAGATCGCCGACCGCGCCAGCCCGCCCCGACGGATGGCCGCCCTGCACAAGGACCGCGTCGTCGAGCTCGTCGAGCAGCTGATGCGCGAGGCCGGAATCACCGAACCCTCCTCCCGCGCCCGGGAGTTCGCACTTCTCATGGACGGCGCCATCGTCACCGCCCTGCGGGAGGGCACCCCGGACGCGGCCTGGCGCGCCCGGGGCATCGCGGAGTCCCTGCTGGCGGCCTGACCCCGCGCGCATAGGGTGGGGACGGCCGACGCCCCGCAGCCCGTACGGAGACTTCATGCGCCCGACCAGCCCGACCAACCCGACCGGCCCGACCAGCACCGCCCCCGACGCCCCGCTCCCGATCGGCGTGATCGGGCTCGGGGACATCGCGCAGAAGGCCTACCTGCCGGTGTTCGGCGCCATGCCGGGCATCGACCTGCGCCTGATGACCCGGGACGCGGCCAAGCTCGCCCGCATCGGCGACGCCTACCGGGTCGGCCCCGAGCGGCGGTTCACCGACCTGGCCGAGCTGATCGGCAGCGGCATCCGCGCCGCCTTCGTGCACGCCGCCACCTCCCAGCACGTCCCGATCGTCGAGGAACTGCTGGGCGCCGGGGTGGACGTGTACGTGGACAAGCCGCTCGCCTACGACCTCGAAGGCGCCCAGAAGCTGGTCAACCTGGCCGACCGCACCGGCCGTTCGCTCATGGTCGGCTTCAACCGGCGCCACGCGCCCGGCTACGCCCAGGCCCTGGAGCGCCCGCGCGACCTGATCGTCCTGCAGAAGAACCGCGAGGGCCTGCCGGAGGCCGCCCGCACGCTCGTCTTCGACGACTTCATCCACGTCGTCGACACCCTGCGCTTCCTCGCCCCCGGCGAGATCGAGCACGTCGACGTCCGCGCCCGCGTCCGCGACGGCCTCGTCGAACACCTCGTCCTCACCCTCGGCGGCGACGGCTTCACCGCCCTCGGCATCATGAACCGCCTCTCCGGCTCCACCGAGGAGGTCCTCCAGGTCTCCGGCGCCGACTCCAAGCGCGAGGTCCACAACCTCGCCGAGGTGATCGACCACCGCGGCCAGCCCACCGTCCGCCGCCGCGGCGACTGGGTCCCCGTCGCCCGCCAGCGCGGCATCGAGCAGTGCGTCCACTCCTTCCTCGACGCCGTCCGCACCGGAAAGCCCCTCGACGCCCACGACGCCCTGCGCACCCACGAACTCTGCGAGCAGATCGTGAACCGCATCGAGGCCCTCTGACCCCCCGCCCCCACCGGCAGGACGGGGCCCCGGAGGGCGGATAGCCTGGAAGGAGCCGATCTGGCGGGAGCGCGCACTCCTGAACCCTCACACCCTCCAGAGGCTCACGATGGACTTCCAACAAGCCTTCGCCCAGGACCTCTCCCAACGCACCGGCACGACGATCGACGGCTCCGCGATGGGCAGCAGCGACGACGTGCAGAACCAACTGTCCGCACTGAGCGACTTCCTGGGCTCGCTCGACGACAGCAGCAAGCAGACGCTCGACGTCATCTCCCAGTCCGGCGTGGACCTCTCGTCCGCGACGGACGACTCCGGCGCGTCACTCGGCCTTCCCGGCGGCCCGCTGCTCGGGATCGCGGCCCAGGCCGGTCTCGGCCTGACGGCGATGGTCAGCGACGGGCAGGCCAGCCTCCAGGTCGCCATGAACGAGTCGGGCGGCGGCGGCAGCGGTGAGTCCGGCGAATCGTCCACCGCCTGAAGGAAGGAGCGGCACGATGTCCGATTGGGACTCGTTCACCAGTTGCATGGAGAGCAAGCAGACCGATGTCGGCGACTTCCTCAGGAACGCGGGCCTCCAGGCGTACAACGGCAGCAAGGACCAGGCCTTCGCGGCGGTCAAGGCGGCCACGGCCTGGTACTCCCAGCTCGACGGGAAGGTGAAGTTCGCCCTCGGGTTCGCCTCGAAGAAGCTCGGCGACGCCGCCTGGAAGCGCCTCTCGGAGCTGGTCGCCTCCTCGGGCGGCCTGGTCGCCGCAGCCGGCGGCGCGGCCGAGGTCGTCGGCGAACTGGCCGTCATGCTCGCCGCCCTCGCCGCCGGCTTCGAGATCGGCGTCTTCTTCACCTCGGCCGCGGTCTGCATCGACGCCTGACCCGCGTGTGCGGGCTGCCGTGAACCGGGTGGGGCTGGGGGAATTCTGGAAGGAGGCCGACGGGGTGGGGAATTCCTGGGAGAAAGCTGGGAGTCGGGCAAACAACGGGTCATGGGGCGGGAACGAGGAGTTCATGCGCGGGGTCTTGTCGGGGCATTTTCTACGCGCGTAAGTTGTGGGCCCGGCGGGGGAGTTCGGTCGTCCTCCGTCGATCTTGACGCGGGTAGCGCGCATCCTCGCACTGCGCGGCCCGTCGACGACTAGGAGTCCCGCACCGGTGTCCACCGCCTCCGCTCCCCGCCCCCGTAGAGCCGTCCTGCTGCGCGCCAGCCTCCTGTCGGCCACCGTGGCCGCCTCGCTGGTGCTCGTGCCGCTTCCCGTCGCCGGGGCGGCCGGCGCCGCCGTGCCCGCGCCGACGGAGGCCGGGCCGCTGCGCATCCACGACATCCAGGGCACCACCCGGATATCCCCGCAGGCCGGGAAGCCGGTCGTCGGGGTGCCCGGTGTCGTCACGGGTGTGCGGGCGTACGGCAGCGTCAAGGGCTTCTGGCTGCAGGACCCGAACCCGGACGCGGACCCGGCGACCAGCGAGGGCGTCTTCGTCTACACCGGCTCCAACCCGACCGTGAAGGTCGGCGACTCGGTGCTGGTCAGCGGCAAGGTCACCGAGTACTACCCGAACTTCGCGGGCGGCTCGCAGTCCATCACCGAGATCACCGGCCCCGCCGTCACGGTGCTCTCCGCAGGGAACCCGCTGCCCGCCCCGGTCGTGGTCGACACCCGCAACATCCCCGGCACCTACGCCCCGCCCGCGGCGGCGGACGGCAGCGTCGACTCCGTCGCGCTGAACCCGGAGAAGTACGCCCTGGACTTCTACGAGTCCCTGGAGGGCATGCTCGTCCAGGTCAAGGACGTGCGGGTCGTCCAGGCCACCGACAAGTACAACGAGCTGTGGGTCGCCGCCGACCGCCAGGACCAGCGCAGCCAGCGCGGCGGGCTGCTGTACGAGTCGTACCGCGAGCCCAACGTCGGCCGCCTGATGGTGCAGCAGCAGGCGCCCGTCACCCAGCAGCCCTTCCCCGTGGCCAACGTCGGCGACGTGCTGACCGGCGCCACCACCGGCCCGCTGGACTACAACCAGTTCGGCGGCTACACCCTCGTCGCCGGGACGCTCGGCGCCCTCCAGGACAACCACCTCCAGCGCGAGGTCACCGCCCAGGCCGGCGAGCGCGAACTCACCATCGCCACCTACAACGTGGAGAACCTGGCCGCCACCAACCCCGACGCCAAGTTCGCCGAGCTGGCCCAGGGCGTGGTGACCAACCTGCGCTCGCCCGACGTCGTCGCCCTGGAGGAGATCCAGGACGACAACGGCAGCAAGAACGACGGTACGGTCGGCGCGAGCAGGACCGTCGCCAAGTTCGTCGAGGCGATCAAGGCCGCCGGCGGCCCCGCGTACGACTGGCGCTCGATCGACCCCGAGGACGGCAAGGACGGCGGGGAGCCCGGCGGCAACATCCGCCAGGTCTTCCTGTTCAACCCCCAGCGCGTCTCCTTCACCGACATCCCCGGCGGCACCGCCACCACCGCCGTGGGCGTCACCGGAACCGGCGCCACCACCGCGCTCACCGCCTCGCCCGGGCGGATCGAGCCCGGCGACGAGGCCTGGACCAACAGCCGCAAGCCCCTGGTCGGGCAGTTCTCCTTCCGCGGCAAGAAGGTCTTCGTGATCGCCAACCACTTCAACAGCAAGGGCGGCGACCAGGGCATCGACAGCCGCTTCCAGGCCCCCACCCGCGGCTCCGAGGTGCAGCGGCTCAAGCAGGCCACCGTCGAGCAGGCCTTCGTCGCCAAGCTGCTGGCCGCCGACAAGGAGGCCAAGGTCGTCTCCCTCGGCGACTTCAACGACTACCAGTTCTCGCCCGCCCTGGCCGCCCTCACCAAGGACGGCGTGCTGCGCGACCTGGTGAACGAGCTGCCCGAGAAGGAGCAGTACTCGTACGTCTACCAGGGCAACTCGCAGGTGCTCGACCACATCCTGGTCAGCCCCGAGCTGGGCTATGCCAAGTACGACGTGGTGCACATCAACGCCGAGTTCGCCAAGCAGGCCAGCGACCACGACCCGCAGGTGGTCCGCCTCAAGCCGTGACCTGAGCTGCGGTTATGCTGCCCGGACCCGTCGGTGACCACCGGCGGGTCCGGGCACATTTCGGGGGCGCAGCACATGGGGTACCGGATCGAGCGGATCGGCGCGGGGGACTGGGAGCGCCTGAAGGCCGTACGGCTGGAGCAGCTCCTCGACACGCCGATGGCCTTCGTCGAGACCCACGAGGCGGCGCTCGGCCACCCCGAGAGCGAGTGGCGCGACCGCGCCGCCGCCGTGAACGGCCCCGGCCGGGTCGGCCTGGTGGCGGTGGACGGCGACGGCGGCGAGTGGGTCGGCACGATGCTGACCCTCCCGCACCCCGAGGAGCCCGAGACCGCCGTGCTGATCGGCGTCTGGGTGGCCCCCGGGCACCGCGGCCGCGAGCGCGGGGCGACGGACGCGCTGCTCGACGGCGTCCTGGACTGGGCCCGCGCCGAGGGCAAGGACCGCATGGTGCTCCGGGTGCACGAGGCCAACGACCGCGCCGCCGCCTTCTACCGGCGGCGCGGCTTCGCGTTCACCGGCGACGCCCAGCCGTTCGTGCTGGACCCGGCGACCGTCACCCTGCGGATGAGCCTCGCGCTGGGCTGAATCAGCGTTGGGCCGGCTCGGCGTTGGGCCGGTTCAGCGTTGGGCCGGTTCAGCCCACGTAGTCGGCCAGGTGCTCCCCGGTCAGCGTCGAGCGGGCGGCGACCAGCTCGGCCGGGGTGCCCTCGAAGACGACCCGCCCGCCGTCGTGCCCCGCGCCCGGGCCCAGGTCGATGATCCAGTCGGCGTGCGCCATCACCGCCAGGTGGTGCTCGATCACGATCACCGACTTGCCCGAGTCCACCAACCGGTCCAGCAGGCCCAGGAGTTGCTCCACATCCGCCAGGTGAAGCCCGGTGGTCGGCTCGTCCAGGACGTACACCCCGCCCTTGTCCGCCATGTGGGTCGCGAGCTTGAGCCGCTGGCGCTCGCCGCCCGAGAGGGTGGTGAGCGGCTGCCCGAGGGTCAGGTAGCCCAGGCCCACGTCCGCCAGGCGCTCCAGGATGCGGTGGGCGGCCGGCAGGTGCGCCTCGCCGGAGCCGAAGAAGGCCTCCGCCTCCGCGACCGGCATCGCCAGCACCTCGCTGATGTCCCGCCCGCCGAGGTGGTACTCCAGCACGGACGCCTGGTAACGGCGGCCCTCGCAGTCCTCGCAGGTGGTGGCCACCCCGGCCATCATCGCCAGGTCGGTGTAGACCACGCCCGCGCCGTTGCAGGTCGGGCAGGCGCCCTCGGAGTTGGCGCTGAACAGGGCGGGCTTGACGCCGTTGGCCTTGGCGAAGGCCTTGCGGATCGGCTCCAGCAGGCCCGTGTACGTCGCCGGGTTGCTGCGCCGGGAGCCCTTGATCGCCGTCTGGTCGACGGAGACCACGCCCTCGGAGGCAGCCCCCGACGGTCGACACAGCGAGCTGTGGATCAGGGAGCTCTTGCCCGAGCCCGCCACCCCGGTGACCACCGTCAGCACGCCCAGCGGCACGTCCACGTCCACGTCCCGCAGGTTGTGGCTGCTCGCACCCCGGATCTCCAGCTTCCCGGTCGGCCTGCGCACGGCCGCGCGCAGCGCCGTACGGTCCGCGAGGTGGCGGCCGGTGACGGTGTCGCTGGCGCGCAGCCCGTCCACGCTGCCCTCGAAGCAGACGGACCCGCCCGCCGTGCCCGCGCCCGGGCCGAGGTCGACGACGTGGTCGGCGATCGCGATGGTCTGCGGCTTGTGCTCGACGACCAGCACGGTGTTGCCCTTGTCGCGCAGGCGCAGCAGCAGGTCGTTCATCCGGCTGATGTCGTGCGGGTGCAGGCCGGTGGTGGGCTCGTCGAAGACGTACGTGGTGTCGGTGAGGGCCGAGCCGAGGTGGCGGATCATCTTGACGCGCTGCGCCTCGCCGCCGGAGAGGGTGCCGGAGGGGCGGTCGAGGGAGAGGTAGCCGAGGCCGATCTCCACGAAGGAGTCCAGGGTGTGGCGCAGGGTGGTGAGCAGCGGCGCGACCGTCGGCTCGTCCAACTTCCGTACCCAGTCGGCGAGATCGCTGATCTGCATGGTGCAGGCGTCGGCGATGCTGATGCCGGCGACCTTGGAGGCGCGGGCGGGCGCGCTCAGCCGGGTGCCCTCGCAGTCGGGGCAGACGGCGAAGGTGACGGCGCGCTCGACGAAGGCGCGGATGTGCGGCTGCAGGGCGTCCTTGTCCTTGGAGAGCATGGACTTCTGGAGCTTGGGGATCAGGCCCTCGTAGGTGAGGTTGACGCCGTTGACCTTGACCTTGGTGGGCTCCCGGTGGAGGAAGTCCTGCATCTCCTTCTTGGTGAACTTCCGGATCGGCTTGTCCGGGTCCAGGAAGCCGGAGTTGGCGTAGACGCCGACCGTCCACCAGCTGTCGGTCTTCCAGCCGGGGATGGTGAACGCGCCCTCGGCGATCGACTTGGTGTCGTCGTACAGCTGGGTGAGGTCGATGTCGGTGACGGTGCCCCGGCCCTCGCAGCGCGGGCACATGCCGCCGGTGATGCTGAAGCTGCGGCGCTCCTTGACGGTCCTGCCGCCGCGCTCGACGGTGACGGCGCCGGCGCCGCTGATCGAGGGCACGTTGAAGGAGTACGCCTTGGGGGAGCCCAGGTGCGGGTCGCCGAGTCGGCTGAAGAGGATGCGCAGCATCGCGTTGGCGTCGGTGGCGGTGCCGACGGTGGAGCGCGGGTCGGCGGCCATCCGCTGCTGGTCGACGATGATCGCGGTGGTCAGGCCCTCCAGGACGTCGACCTCGGGGCGGGCGAGGGAGGGCATGAAGCCCTGGACGAAGGCGCTGTAGGTCTCGTTGATCAGCCGCTGGGACTCGGCGGCGATGGTGTCGAAGACCAGCGAGCTCTTGCCGGAGCCGGAGACGCCCGTGAACACCGTCAGGCGGCGCTTGGGGATGTCGACGGCGACGTCCTTGAGGTTGTTCTCGCGGGCGCCGTGCACCCGGATCAGGTCGTGGCTGTCGGCGATGTGCGGCTCGGGCTGCGGCGCGTCCGTCTTCCTGGCCATGCGGTGGTCTCTCTCCGTCTCGTACTCATCGGGCGGGGCCGCCCCTCCTCGTTCGGTGCGCGAGGAGGGGCGGGAAGGAGGAGCCTTCAGCGGACCTCGTTGAAGCGGATCATGTTCCCCGCCGGGTCACGGAAAGCGCAGTCTCGCACACCGTACGGCTGCGTGGTCGGCTCCTGGACGATCTCGGCGCCGCCGGACTTGAGCCGGTCGAAGACGCCGTCCAGGTCCGGGGTGGCGAGGACGAGCCGGGCGTACGTGCCCTTGGCCATCATCTCGGTGATCAGGCGGCGCTCGTCCTCCGTGACGCCCGGGTCGGCCGCCGGCGGCTCCAGCACCACCGACACGCCGGGCTGCCCGGCCGGGCCGACGGTGATCCAGCGCATCGGGCCGCCGCCGACGTCCTGGCGGACCTCGAAGCCGAGGAGGTCCCGGTAGAAGGCGAGCGAGGCCTCGGGGTCGGTGTGGGGGAGGAAGGACCAGTGGATGGTGATCTCGTTCATGACTGCAACGCTAGGCGCGCACCCGGCCCGGGCGCTTCTCGAAAACTGACCGGTTGGCGCCGGGCGCGAGCGGGGCGTGCGCGTCAGACGGCGGGCAGGGCCTTCCAGTCCTCCCAGGCGATGTCGCGGCCCAGGTGGCGGGGGCTGCGGAAGGGCCAGTCGGCGGCGATCCACTGCGGGACGAGCGCGTCCAGCGCCCGCTCCACCTCGCTGCCGACGAGATCGGCCACCACCCACCAGGACACCTCGGCGTCCGCCCCGGTGCGCTCGGGCGGGTCGATGTAGACGCAGCCGTGGACCGCGGTCTCGGCGGTGTCGAACAGGGCGTAGTTGAAGGACTGGTGGGCGGCGATCTCCTTCTCGTGCCGCAGCAGGTCGATGCGGTTCGACTCGTACGTCAGCGTCTCGGCGGGCCAGCCCCAGGCCGGGCCGAAGATGCTCCACAGGTGCTCGCGCGAGCCTGTCACGGCGGGGTAGTCGAGGGGTGCGTCGGCCTCGCGGATCGGGCGCAGGTGGTGCGCGCCGCCGGGGAGCGGGACGTGGAGGGGGTGCACGAAGTCAGCGGGAAGCCAGGTCATGGCGCCGAGGCTAGTCAACGGCGGGCCGCGGGCCCAGCGAATTCCCGGCGCCCGGGTCGGTCCGCCTGCTCGCGTACCGCACAACCGACTGCCGGCCCCTGCCGCTTCTGTTCCACGGGCCGGTTCGTTTCGTCGGCCAGATCCCTGGCCGTACGGTTCCGGCCAAGTGGGGCACGTGCGCGGGGCAGTTCCACGGCTCCGCTTGGAGGTGCCCGGCGGCGTGCTCTTGAGCATGTCCCTGACAGGACGGCGCGGCGGTGACGGCCGGTCCATGCGGCGGGCGTTCCGTTTGGAGGCCAGGCGGTTCGGTGATTCCGGCCAAGGTGTACAGCACCTGTTCCCCAGGGCCCTTCGGTCGCGGAGGATTTCAGTCCTCGCCCATGCCTTCCACCCAGGAGTGGAAGGGAGTGGACCCGCGTCCTGCCGTGTCACGGGTCCCGGCGGACGTCGACGGCGTTGGAGGGGCCTTGTCCGGAGGTGCCGGCACAGCGCGGTTGTCCGCGCGGTCGTGGTTGCGGTGGATCGTGTTCGCGGTGGCGACGGTGTTGGTGGCTTCGACGGTCCAGGCGGCAGGCATGCCGTCGGCATCGGCGCGGGCGTCCTCGGCGTCGAGGACGGTGCCGCGGGATCTGCCGATCCTGTCGGTCCCGTCGGCGGCCGAGCGGAAGCCGCAGGCCGAAGCGAAGCAGCCGGAGGCCGACTTCGCGCCCTTGGCGACCGGCGAGCATCCGCGGTTCGGCGCGCGCGGATCGGCGCGCGCCGCGGCCCCGGCGGCGCCGCAGACCAGCCTGGTCTCCCCGGTCGACGGTGCTGTCGTGGGTACGGAGACGCCGGCGCTGCAGGTGGCCCCGGCCGGTGACGGTGTCCTGTACTGCTTCAAGATCTCCACCGGGTTCGACGGCCGTTCGGGCAGTGTGGTGGACTCCGGGTGCCTCGACCAGCCGCAGTGGACCGTCCCCAAGCACGTGCTGCACGACGGCGCGCGCTACACCTGGACGGCGGCCACCGCGATGTCCGGCGCGACGACCGCGACCCCGCCGCAGTGGGTCGGGCACTTCACCGTCAACCAGCGGGTCGGCGACCCGGGCCCGGCACCGACGGACCACCTGGGCCCGGTGACGGTGAACCTGTTCAACGGCAACGCGCACGTCGAGGCCGCCGGCCCGGCGTTCCGGACCGTCGGCGGATCGGCGGGCGTGAACCTCGCCTACAACTCCCGCGAGGGCGCCCCGCACGGTGTGCGCGCCTCCTACTTCAACGACTCCCGGCACGCGGGCACCCCGGACACGACCCCCGTGATGGTGCGCGGAGAGTCCCAGGTCAACCTGGACTGGGGCATCCCGTGGACCGGCAACCCGGACAACCAGCCGTGGCGCGACAACCCGATGCCGCCCGCCCTGGACAAGAACTGGTTCGTCGTCCGCTGGGAGGGCCAGTTCAAGGCCCCGGTCACCGGGGACTTCCGGTTCGCCGGCTCGCACACCGACGGCGCCCGGGTCTGGCTGGGCGACAAGCTGGTCTACGACAACCCCGGCCCCGCCGACCCCGGCGACGACTTCCTCCTGCCCGGCCCGCACCAGGCCCAGGAGATCGCGCTGAAGGCCGGTCAGCTGGTGCCGCTGCGCGTCGAGCTGTACCACCACTCCGACCAGCGTCCGCGCATGGTGCTGTGGGCCAAGAGCAGCACCGGCCCGGACACCCAGCGCGTACACACCCTGGAGCCGAGGATCGTGCCGACGCAGTGGCTGTTCTCCTCGGATGCGCAGGCGCTCCCGGCGGGTTGGACGCTGTCGGCGCAGTCCAGCGGCTACAGCCGCGCCGAGATGCTGGACGGCTCGGTGGTGCTCACCGACGGAGCCGGCGGCAAGCACACCTGGGCCAAGGCCTCCACAGCCGGCTACACGCCGCCGGCGGGCGAGGACGGTGTGCTCGCCTTCGACACCTCGGGCCGGATCACGCTCACCGAAGGCGACACCGTGTCGCTGTTCAACCCCGACGGCACGCTGGCGGCGGTGGAGTCGGTGCTGGACGGCAAGAAGCCGGCCGCACTGCAGTACGTCTACAGCGGGACGCCACCGCGGCTGACGCAGATCAAGGACCCGGTCTCCGGCCGGTCGCACCAGCTCTTCTACAACACCGACGGCAGCGACGGCTGTTACGGCGGAGTCGCCCGTCCGCCGGGCTCCGACCCGGCACCGCCGCAGATGCTGTGCCGGATTCGGTACTGGGACGGCAGCGAGACCCGGCTCTGGTACCAGATGGGCACCCTGGCCCGGGTCGAGAACCCCGGCGCGGTGATGCAGGACTTCGACTACGTGGGCAGGGCCTCGGCGAAGCAGCGCTACGACGAGGCCGGGGACAACGAGTTGGAGAAGCAGAAGGCCCTGGACAGCATCGGGCCGCTGGCCACCGTCCGGGGAAGCCTGGCGTACGACTGGGTGGCGCACCAGGCCCCGTCCGCGGAGAACGGGTGCACCAACACCGGTGACACCGCCGCCGCCTGCACGGTGATCGGCTACGACTCCGTGATCGAGGACCCCAAGGAACCGCCCACCCTGCGCGCGGTACAGGTGCTGGCACCGGCCCCGGACGGCCGTACGGCCGGGATGCGAGCCGAGCACTTCTACCAGTACTACCTCGAACGCAAACAGGCCACCGTGGCGCTGGCCGGGGTGTACGACTCGACCCGCTCGCGCACCGTGACCTACGACGACGCAGGCCGCACCCTGGTCACCACCGACTTCACCGGGGCGAGCATCGCCGCGGAGTGGAACACCAAGGACCAGGCCACTGCCTCCGTCGACAGCGCCGGCCGGCGCTCCACCACGGTCTACGACCACGCCGACCGCCCGGTCGACAAGTACGGGCCCGCGCCGACGTCCTGCTTCACCGGCCGGACCCCGACGCCCGCGTGCGCGGGGAAGATGCCGCACACCCACACCACCTACGACGAGGGGCTGGCGGGGCTGTCCGCCGCCTTCTACGACAACCCGGAGCTGGCGGGTGTGCCGACGGTGTTCGCCACCGGGGTCGGCGCGGGCGACGGGGCGCTGTCGCGGTCGTGGGGCGCGAGCCCGCCGGTGGCGAACTCCGGTGGCTGGTCGGGCCGATTCACCGGCGAGGTCCAGTTCCCCGCCGCCGGGGACTACGGCCTCGGGTTCACGGCGGTCGACGGCGTCCGCCTGTGGGTGGACGACGTGCTGACCGTCGACAGCTGGAGCGACAAGCCCAGCACCGCGGTCACCGGGACGTACACCAACACCACGGCCGGCAGTCGGCACCGCGTCCGGGTCGACTACTACAACCGCTCCGGCACGACCGGGGCGCTGGCCTTCACCTGGACCCCGCCCGGCACCGGCGCCCCGACCCCGGTGCCGGGGGCGAACCTCGCGCCCCGCTACGGCTGGTCGACGGGTACGACCACCGAGGACACCTCCGGCGGCGACAAGGAGCGGGCGCCGTCCAAGCGCGGTGCGACCAGCTACTCCGACCCTGCGGCGGGGATCGACCCGGTGTACGGGCTCGTCGTCTCCACGACGGCCGATCCCGGCGGACTGGGCCTGACCTCCCGCACCACCTACGAGCGGCCGGGCGTCGGCTACCTCCGCAAGATGACCACGGCCATGCCCGCCGGTGACATCGCCAACCCCGACAAGCGCAACACCACCACCTATTACGGCGACACCGAGACCCGCGCCAATCCCTGCGACCCGAACGCCCCGGCCGCCAACCAGGGCGGTATGGCCAGGACCGCCACCGCCGCCAAACCGGGCAACGGGGCAGCGCTCACCGGCGAGACGGTGTACGACGAGGCCGGCCGAGCCGTCGCCGAACGCGTCAACGACGAAGCGTGGACCTGCACGAGTTACGACGTACGCGGCCGGGCGGTCAAGAAGAGCATCCCGGCCTTCTGGGACAAGCCCGCACGCACCGTCACCACCGACTACGCCGCCGGCGGCGACCCGCTGACGGCGAAGGTGACCGACGAGAACGGCTCGATCACCACGGTGATCGACCTGCTGGGCCAGGAGGTCGGCTACACGGACGCCAACGGCGTCACCTCCAGGTCCACCTACGACCAGGTGGGCCGGCTGACCACCGACACCACCACGGTCAAGGGCGTGTCCAGCACCGTGTCCTACGCCTGGAACGACGCCAACCAGCTGACCAACGTCAAGGTGGACGGGACCAGCGTCGCCACCCCCGCCTACACCGCCGCGGCCGAACTGGCCTCTGTCACCTACGGCAACGGGTCCCGCCTCGACTCGCTGACACGCAACGACTCCGGCAAGCCCACGGCATTGACGTGGACCACCGCCGGCGCCACCGTGGTCGACACGGTGACCCGCTCCCGCGACAACCGCGTCACCGACGACGTGGTCACGGCGGACGGGAAGACCTCCGCGACCTACTCCTACACCTACGACACCGCGGGCCGACTCGTCGCGGCGACCGTCCCGCACCACCGGCTCACCTACCGGTTCGACCCGGCCGACGGCTGCGGGCCAGCGGTGGCGGCCGGGGCGAACACCAACCGCACCGCATCCACCGACAGCCTCAACGGCGCCCCTGCGGTCACCACCACCTACTGCTACGACGGCGCCGACCGGCTGACCTCCGCCAGCGGCGGCCTCACCCTGGCCCTCGCCTACGACGCCCACGGGGACACGGTCAAACTCGGGGACGACACCCTGGGCTACGACTCCGCCAGGCGGCACATCCAGACCACGACCGCGTCGGGTACCGCGATCTCGTACACCAGGGACCCGGCCGACAGGCTGACGGCCCGTACCGTCACCGGCGCCGCCGACGGCTCGAAGAACGGGACCACCCGCTACTCCTACAGCTCCAAGCACGATAGCGCGGACCTCGTCCTGGACAAGGACGGCGGCCTGCTGCAGCGCATCGTGCCGCTGCCGGGTGGCGTGCTGCTGACCAAGAACTACGACAAGGCCGTCACCACCAACTGGTCCTACCCGAACATCCACGGAGACGTGCTGTTCACCGCCGACGGCACCGCCGCCCGCACCGGTGACATCCGCCTCTACGACCCCTACGGCCAGAACATCGACCCCGGGACCGGCGCCTTCAGCGACATTCCCGTCCCCGCCACCGCTGCCGGCGGCATGGACTTCGGGTGGCTCGGCCAGCACGAGCGGCCGGTGGAGCACCTGGCCGGCCAGCAGGCGATCGAGATGGGCGCACGCGTCTACCTCCCGGTCCTGGGCCGGTTCCTGCAGGTCGACCCGGTCCCGGGCGGGTCGGCCAACGACTACGACTACGTTGACGCGGACCCGGTCAACGGCCTGGATCTCGCCGGGACCTTCAGCTGGAAGTCGGTGGTCCGCGTCGGCACCACCGCGGCGGAAGTGGTGGCCTTCGTGCCGGGGCCGATCGGCACGGTCGCCTCCGGGGTGGCCGTGGCGGGCCAGCTCGCGCAGGGCAACAAGCAGGCCGCGGCGATGGACGCGCTGGGCATGATCCCCGGCGGCAAGCTCGCCAGTACCGTCGCCAAGACCGCGGCCAAAGAAGCCTCAACCGTTGAAAAGGCCGCCGCAGCGGTCGAGAAGGAGTGCAACTCCTTCGCCCCCGACACCCCGGTGGTCATGGCCGACGGCACCGTCAAGCCGATCAGTGACGTGCACGAAGGCGACCAGGTCCGAGTCACCGATCCCGCCACCGACCGAACCGCGACGGAACCCGTCACGTACGTCATCACCGGCCACGGTACGAAGCACCTGATCGACATCGGCCTCGAAGGGCCGCAGCCGGCGCCGGTCACCGCCACCGCCGGCCACCCCATCTGGATCGAGGACCGTGGCTGGGTCGATGCCGGCAACGTCCGAGCCGGTGACGTCGTCCGTGGTGCGCCCGGTTCCACGGCGCGGAAGGTCGCGTCCGTCCACGACCGCGGCGATGTGGCCGACGCGACCGTCTACAACCTCAGCGTCAGCACCATCCACACCTACTACGTCCAGGCCGGGTCGAGCCGGCTCCTCGTGCACAACGCGGCGTGCAGCAGGCCCGGGATGGACTTCACCCGGGCCGGCAAAAGGACCGTCGTCGCGCTCAACGCGGACAAGTACAACGGAATCAACCTCTGCGAATGGTGTGGCCGGGAAGTCGTCCAGCCGCAGAAGTCGCAGCGCGGAGTGACGCCGTCCAACGACGAACGCCAGGTCGACCACATGGATCCCAAGGCTAACGGTGGTTCCGGAACCCCTGAGAACGGCCAGCTGCTCTGCCGCTGGTGCAACGGCTGGAAGTCGGACAAGTGACATGCGAAAGGACCACGCGTGTGGCCAGAACCGTAGCCAGGAAAAGAAGATCGTTGTGGCAGGTGGCGACCGTCCTCGCCGCGATGGTGGGCGCGGCCCTGGGGGTCGGCGCCGCTCCGGCCGCGGCCGCGCCCCCAGCGGACACGAGCCTGACGGCACTGATCCAGCTGCCCTTCACCAACGTCAGCAACGGCAAGCTGCTGGACGTCCAGGACGGCAGCTACGACGACAGTGCGCCCATCTCCGTCAACTCGGCGCCGGGGTCTGCCACGACGTGGCGCATCAACACGGGCACCAGCCTCGGGTCGGGGTTCGCCATCGCCAACGCCACGACCGGCAAGTGCATGGACCTGACCACCGCCCGCTACCAGCTGCGGCAACAGCCGTGTGACGGGCGCGCGTCCGAGCAGTGGTACTTCCAGCCGATCTCCGGATCGGCGCAGAAGGCGTTCAGAATCCGCCAGGTCGGAGACAACTCCTGCCTGACCGTCCAGATTCCGCCCGCCGGCGACAACTGGGTGTACACCTACCGCTGCGACAACACGCCGTACCAGCAGTGGACACTGCCCGCCGAGCTCTACCAGACGGCGTGGAACATGGCCGTGGACTACGCGGCCGCCCGGTGCAACAAGGACACCGCGACCTGCTCCTGGACCACGAGCAGCCAGACGCCGCCGTTCACGCTGCCGGAGCAGTGCGTCTCCCCGATCTGGTTCAACGACACCTCGACCACGATCCCGTGGGAGTTCTCGCTGAGCACCACCACGGGGTGGAGCAACACCATCGGCTTCAAGCTGGGGGGAAGCCTGAAGGTCGGCGGCACCATCGGTCTCGCCAATGTCGAGCTGACGATCAACGGTGAGATCAGCGGCGCGACCACGGTGGACCTCAAGCAGGAGCTGGGCAGCAAGCTGACCGTGAGCGTGCCCCCGCGCCAGTACGGGTGGGTCACGCTGTCCGAACTGGCCACCAAGGCCACCGGAACCTTCACGTTCGACGCCCAGGGCTTCCCTTGGACCGCCGACGACACCATCACCGTGCCCCTCAAGTACGACAACAATGGCGGCGCGAGCATCTACAGCGCACGGACCAGGGCAACGTTCACCAACTGCGCCGGAACCTAGGAGGGAACCTGGGAGCAGCGCCCGCCCGGTCCTGGATGCGGCGGCCCGGTCAATTCCGGGGCCATCGTGTCCAGGCCGGGTACGTGGGCATGCGTTCACCGGGTCGGGTGCCGGTCGAATGGCGAACGGGGGGCGGAATCGGTTGATTCCGCCCCTCACATCATGATCGGCTCTCCCAATCGTTCCGACGGCAACGGCATGCAGCCTGAAAGACGGCGCAGGCCACTGGTCGCCGTTGGGGAAGTCGGGCGCGAGGTGTCGGGGGGTCAGGTGCCGAGCAGGTCGGTCGAGACCGCCCACAGGCGCTCGGCGGCAGCGGGATCGAGCGCCCATTCCTTGACGCCGTGCGGGTGTTGTGCGAGGTCGGCGTCGTTCGGCACGGTGTAGGCCTCCTGCGAGTCATCGAGGTAGTGGCCTCCGGAGTGGGCGAACTGCGGGGCGACGGCCGCGACCATGGTGGTGGCGGCTCCCTGCTGGACCGTTTTGTACGTGAAGACTCCGGCGGCCTCGGCGGCATCGAGCGACTGCTTCTGCCGCGCGGTGAAGTTCCGCTGCAGACCCGTCGCGACGCCGCCGGGGTTCACCGCGTTGGCGACGATGCCGTCGGACGCCCACAGGCGGGTCGCCTCGACGGCGAACAGGGAGTTCGCCGTCTTCGACCGGGCGTAGGCGATCTGCGGGTCGTAGCCGCGCCGCTCGAAGTGGAGGTCGTCGAAGTCGACGCCGGAACGCATGTGCGCCGTCGAACTGACCGAGACGATCCGTGCCCCGTCGCGGTCGGACGCTCCGAGGGCAAGGGCGTCGTGCAGGCCGACGGCGAGTGCGAGGTGACCCAGATGGTTCGTCGCGAACTGCAACTCCCAGCCCTCGCGGGTTCGTTCGAGGCCACCGGTGACCACGCCCGTCGCGCGGACGATGATCAGCGCGTCGATCGGCCTCAAGCACCAGGCCGCAACGCGGGAGTTCTACCTCGAACGCCTGAAGACCGCCATCGAACTCCTGGTGCACTGAAGCGCCGAGGCCTGCTGCTCGTGCCCGGAGCCGCCGGTACCTCCGGCCCTCGCGTACACGCGGCAAGCGACCGTGGCGGGAACGGTGAGACTCCGACGACACGGATGAGACCGAGTGAGAATCCGCCATCTGCCGTGCGACAGGACACCGAGTCGTGCAGTCGCTCAGTGTGTGTGACTCGGCACGCTACTTGTCGCTAACCGCACTACTCGACGTGCGGTTCTCCGGGTGGGTCAGCACGACAACTGTCGCTGATTCAGCGAGGTATCTGTCGGTTGGTGATCGTTCGGCAAGCAAGGTGTCGCCAACTCCGACGTTCCGGAGCGGTCGGCTGCGCGGACGACCGATGGCTGCGCGAGAGCGGCGGGCACCCCAGCGTCTCGGAGAAGGTCCGGGCAGCGATCCTGGCCGTCCGGGAGGAGACCCGGCTCCACCGCTCCAAGGTGGACGCCCGCACCCGGGAGACGATGATCCACCGCTACGTCCGCGAGACGTTCCCCGGCCAAGAGATCAAGGTCCCCAGCTACGACACGCTCAGGCGGGTCCGGCACGAGTGGTTCGGCCCGGGCCGTGGTCGGCAGCGTTACGAACGCTCCGCGTCGCTGCCCGAGAAGGACGGGCACGTGCTGGTCACCAGGCCGGGCCAGGTGGTCGCGCTGGACGCGACGATCTTGCCGGTGATGGTCCGTGAGGGGGTCTTCGGCGACCCGGTCCGCGTCCACCTGACGCCGGCGCTGGACGTCTACACCCACTCCATCTGCGCTTTCCGGCTCACGCTGGTGTCGGACGCATCGGTCGACGTCGCGATGGTGCTGCGGGACGTGATGCTCCCGCTGCCCATGCGGGCCGACGGGGACGGCGAGATGGAGTGGCCCTACCCGGGACTGCCGGCCGCAGTGGTGGCGGAGTTCGTCGGCCACCGCGTCGCGGCCCTACCGTTCTTCGCGCCGGAGACGGTGACCACCGACCACGGCAGTGTCTACCGCAACCACCACCTGGTCGAGGTCCAGGAGGTGATCGGCTGCCGGGTGCTTCCGGCGCGGGTGCTGCGGCCCCAGGACGTACGCGGCGTCGAACTCGGTGTCTGCCGAGTTTGGTTGACACTTCTGGCCAGGCGTGGGGTCGAGGGCCACGAGATCCGAGACGAGGACATCGCCCGACCGTCCCCGCTCAAGCACCGCAACCGGATAAGAACCTGCTCCGCCGCTACTGCTTCACCGCCTCCACCCCGGCGGCCGGCGCCCTGCGCCCGCTGCGCGACCCGGAGGCGCCGGAGCCGGACGAGGACGACGACGCGGCATGGTTCCGGAGGAGGAGGTGGGGCCTAGTTGGTTCCGGCTGTGAGTTCATTGAACAGCTTGTTCGCCGACTCCGAGGTGAACTGGCGCTGGAGTTCGGCGCGGGCGATCTGCTTCTTGAACTCGCCCTCGTAGCCGGTGAATCCGGCGTTGTGCATGAGATCGGTGATCCACGTGGCGAACGCCTGATAGTTCCAGATGTGCGGCAGGCAGGTCTGCGAGTAGCTGTCGAGGAGGCTGGAGTCGCCCTCGGTGGCACGGCGGATCACCGCACGGGCGAAGACCTCGGTGTCGTGCAGAGCGAGGTGGATGCCCTTGGCGCTCATCGGCGGCACGATGTGCGCGGCGTCGCCCAGGAGGTACAGGCTGCCGTAGCTCATCGGGTCGAACACCACGCTGCGCAGCGGAACGATCTGCTTGGACAGGATCTGCCCGCGCGAGGGCGGCGTGCCGAAGCGGGCCTCCAGTTCGCTCCAGATGCGCTCGTCCGGCCACCGTTCGGGGGTGTCGTCGACCGCGCACTGGAGGTAGATGCGGCTGGCTTCAGGGCCGCGGGGGATCATCCCGGCCAGGCCCCGTTCGTGGATCGCCATGCCCGAGGGCTTGGTCTCGGTGGCGGCCAGGACACTGAGCCAGGAGTAGCCGCACTCGTGGGAGTACTCGGTCAGCGCGGCGGCGGGGATGGACCGGCGGGAGACGCCGTGGAAGCCGTCGCAGCCGGCTACGAAGTCGCACTCGATGGCCCGCGCCGCGCCCTTGGCGTCTCGGTAGCGCACCACCGGGCGGCCCTCGGCGAGGTTCTCCGGAGCGACGTCCGCGGCCTCGTAGCGCAGGTCACCGCCTTCGCGGAGAAAGACGTCGGTGAGGTTGCGCACCAGGACCTGCTGCGGGCAGTACAGGCTCTCGTTGTCGTCCTCGTCCACGTCGATGGGCATCGCGTGGCCGTCGATGTAGAAGCCGCCCTCGCTGTGCGGGATCGGGTCGCCCGCCAGGACTTCCTCCAGGCCCCAGTCACGGAACAGGCGCACCCCGAAGGTGTCGATCGTTCCGGCGCGCTGGCGCTTCTCGACGTAGGCGCGAGGGTGTTTCTCCAGCACGATGCAGGCGACGCCGTTGCGCAGCAGGAGGTTGCCGAGGGTCAGACCGGCGACGCCGGCCCCGATGATGACGACGGCCGTGTCGTCGCGTGTCTCAGTCATGCGTTCAGGCCCTTCATGATCCGTACGGTGGTCGGTACGCGCCGAACGCGTACATCGCGGCGCCGGCCATGGGGTCGGGGGCCGCCGCCCGCTCGCTCGCTGTCCACTGTGAAAGACCCAGCGGACTCCAGACCACCGGCAAGTCGACACTCGATACCGGAAACCCGCCAAGCCGATTCGGGCCACGCCCACTGCACGCTCGACCAGCACACATCGGGCAGACGGCCCAGCGGCTAGCGTCCGTGAATGCGGAGACCAGCCTGGTAGCGGCCGGGTGTCTGGCCGACGACCTCGGTGAAGGCGTCGATGAAGGTGGACGGATTGGACCAGCCGCACGCGACTGCGGTCTCCGTCACCGTCATCCCGTCGGTCAGGTGCGCCAGAGCGTGGTGGATGCGCAGGGTGGTCCGCCAGCGGTGGAAGCTCATGCTCAGCTCGGCGTGGAACAGACGGCTGAGCGTGCGCTCGCTGGCCCCCACCGCCCGGCCCAGCTCGGCCAGGGTGGAAGGCCGGGCGGGGTCCGCGCGCAGCCGGTCGGTGGCGGCGCGCAGCCGGTCGTCGCTCGCTTCGGGAAGGTGCAGGGAGGTCTCGGCGGCGTCGGCCAACTCGTCCACGATCACGGCGAGCAGGCGCCGGTGGGCGCCGGGCCGCCGTTCCGGCTCGTCGGTGAGCGCCAGAAGGGCCTCGCGCAGCAACGGGCTCACCGCGAAGACGCTGGGGTGATCGATGAGCCCGGCGCACAAGTCGAGCGGCACGGACACCAGCCGTACGTCGGTTCGCCCGTAGAAGCGGTGCGAGTGGGCAAAGCGCGGAGGCGTCCAGGTGATCCGGTCCGCCGGGGCGACCCACGTGCCGCGCTCCGTCGTCGTGACCAAGGCGCCGGCGGCGGCGTAGACCAGCTGACCGTGGACGTGGCTGTGCGGATCGAGCTGAAAGCCGTGCGGCAGCCAGGCACCGCCCTTCAGGATCTCCTCGTCTGTCTCGGCGGGTGTCGATGAAGGTTGGCGAGTTTTCAGCATCAGGCGTCAGGTTACCGGTGGTGTCACACGAGGCGCCCCGCCGACAGTGGTCGCATGACCACGATGAACCTCAAGTCCCGTCCCCGAGGGAGGTAGCGGTGGCCTCCCGGATGTGACTGGAAGTCGTAGTTGGCGGACGGGGCTGCAGTTCGTGCAGGTGGTTGCGCGAGTTGGAAGTGATAGTTGGCGGTTTTTGGAACCGATAGTTGGCGGTCTTCTCAGATAGTGACTACGGAGGGTGAGACGACCGCTCAGGTGGATGCGTCGATCTTCCGCGCGAGCTGCCGGGCATGGCTGTCGAGGATCTTCCGCAGAGCCTTCCAGAAGCGGTTCCCCGCCGGATTGTGGATGTGATCGAGGGCCGCGCGTTGGGACCATCCTTGGAAGATCATCGGCGGGTTCGTAGTCAAGGGAGGCTGGAAGCAGGGGGCAAGCTCCCATTCGCTGCCTGTGACGGCGGTCCAGATATGGGCGGATGCCGCGAGATGGACCTCGCCGCCGGGTTCCGTCGAGTGGTCCTTGTCGGCGGGTGGCAGCCGGTCCAGGACGGCCTGCCATTCGTCGGGCCGGAGGTGCCAGAGCGTGAGGTTGAGCCTGCGGTGGTGGTAGTCAACGGGCTTGGGGAGGCCAGCGATGTGCCGGGCGAGGACTTCGAAGGCCTCGGCGAGAGACTGCTGCTGGTCCTGGCGGCGGTGGTGGTCCCGCGAGGTGCTGGACAGCCTGTTGTCGGACGTGTGGACCCAGGAGGCGGGGATCCCCAGGAGCCTGGCGGCATCCGGCAGCGAATCGCCGGTCGCGGCCCGGACGAGGTGGACGGCCGCCGTGCGACGGAACGTCTCATTGACCGAGTCCTGCCATGACTTCTCGGCGCCGTGCTCGAACAGGATGCTCATCCAACTGCCGGGCAGACGTTGGGGGATGTGTTCAGGCAGGTAGCCGCGATTGCCGACCGGGAATGAGGGACCGGCGAAGGGCCTGGGCAGTCGCTTCCTGGGAGGCTTGGGGATACAGGTGGCAGCGGCGTGCTCGACGTCGAGCCGGGTCGCAGGTGAGCACTGTTCCTTCAGCCGGGTCCAGGTCTGTCCCCAGGTGCTGATCGACTGGGGCACCGCGGCCGAGAGGAGGCGATCGAGGTTTTGCCGAAAGACGGTGCGGGGCTGATCAAGGAGGGCGTCGGCCATGCCGAGCAGAGCCGCGGTGGCCTCGGGCCCGGCCGGTGGAGTGTCCCATCGCGCGGTGGTTGCAACAGCGGCTCGGCGGTCCAGCAGCGCGTCCAGGCCCGGCGGAAGGTCAAAGGGCGCATGGACGGCGGCGCGCGGCCAGGTCCCGGCGACGATTGCGGCCATGACCTGCAAGTCACTGATCCTGGCCGCAGCGGCTGGCTCGGTTCCTGACACCAGGACGTCGAGGATCTTCGCCTGAAGTGAAGCGAGTTGGGGGGTGAGTGGGCGGGCGGCGGTGCTGTCCAGACGTTCGCCGCAGGCATGGGCTTTCGCATTGGCGAGGACACCGTTGCGGCACTGAGTCGGATGGAGTCCGGGTGCGCTGAGCGCCGACAGGAGCAGGCGCCGCCTGTCCCAGCTGTGAGGGCTGAACGGGGGGTTGCGGCATGAGGGGCAGAGGTGTTCCAGCAGGACACCGTGTTCCAGGCAGGCGAAGACGGTCGCGAGGCGCCAGTGCAGCTTCCAGGGCCCGCCGTGGCGGTTCTGGACGTCGCTGCCGTCGCCCGCGAGGCACTGGGGGCAGTATCGGCTTGAGGTCAGCAGCAGCCAGGGCGGGACCAGCAAGCGGGAGTGCCGGTTGCCGCCGGGCCGCTTCAGAGCCTCGGTGACCGCGGGATCGCGGCCGATGAACCGCTGCAGAGTCAGCGCCTGGGCCTCGTCGGTAGTCAGCCGCGTGAGGCGGGCGAAGGATTCCAGCAGGCCCGGTTGCAGCATCAGCAGGTGTCTCACCGGCGCGGCGTTCGACGTGTTCTTGCTGTTCGTCAGGCCGGCCAGACGCATGAGTCGCCCCGGGTCCTGGTCGAGGCGGTGGGAGAGCCGCAGGATGAAGCCGGGCAGGCTCTCGTCGGGCAGCGGGATGAGACTGCGCGGCAGCGGGTGCAGTCCGTCCAGTGGAGCCAGCATCAGAGCGTCGCTCCGACAGCGCGTGGGCCGCCGTCATCGTAAACGGTGTTGCGCGCCCGCTTGCGGGCTGCGGGCTGATGGTTCGCTGCTGGGGCAGCCATGGCGGTGTTGATCACAGGAATCTCGCCGGCATCCGGGTCCCGGCTGGGGTCGTCGAGGCTGAGGACGATCTCGTCCAGCAACTCCTCGTCCAGCAGCTCGCGTTCGCTATCGATGGCTTCGTGGGCTCCGTCCTCGATGAGGCGGGTCAGCAGGCCGACGACGCCGCCGGTGCGGCGCATCAGGTATTCGGGCATGGTGCCGTCCGTGAGCATTCCCGGTCTCGCGTCGAACAGCCGCAAGCCGTCCTCGATGCCGGCGAGGTGGTCCTGGAAGGCCTGGATCTGCTTGGGAGTGGTATAGCGGAAGCGGTCGAGGTCGACTAGGTCGAAGCGCCGTTCGGTCTGGGTGGGTTCCAAGCCGAAGGTTCGGGCGCTTTCGGAGGGTGGCATCACCCACTGGCGGTGGCGGGCGTCCCATGTAGCCTCCCGCAGCAAGCCGGAGCCGGGGATGTCGACGCCGACCAGGACCAGAGTGACGTTGATGCTCATGAACGCCCGGATGAGGTCGAGGACGTCCTGATCGTCCGCGCGGTGCATCCGCAGGCGGGTGATGTCGTCGAGGATCAGCGCCTGCACTCCGTGGTCCTTCACCGACTGGGCGACCTGCCGGACCAACTCGGGTAGCGTCAGACCCTTCGTGGGGGCGCCGAAGAAGTCCAGGATCGCCTGGCAGGTGCTTTTCGGCTTCGCCGTCACCGGGGTCTGGACGTATGCGACGGGGGCGTGAAGGTCCCGGCGCGGGTTGACGTGGGCGTGCAGGTCCAGCCACTGATCCTCGAAAGAGGCGGCGACCTCACACGTGGTCTCGGTCTTGCCGTGGTAGCCCAGGCCGTTGACCATCACTCCGGAGAGCGTGGAGGAGTTCCGCTTCCACGCGTTGTTGTTGATCCTGCGGTTCACCAGGCGCGACACCTTGAGTGACATCGGTGTCTCCTGCAGGGGCAGGTTCACGTGGGTTGCGGTGCGGTGCATGTTGTGAATCGCCTGGTCCCGCGGGCTCATCGTCCGCCACTGGTCGATCGTGATTACCGGTGCGGGTGCGAACCTATGCCGCGTGGTGCGGAATTGCTGCCAGCCCTCGAAGGTGTCCCTGCGGAGCGGCTTGTTCTCCAGCAACTCGGCCAAGACCTCGGCCGAGCTGGGGCCGTCACTCACACGTTCTCCCTGGTCGCCCCGGTTTCGCTGTCGTCGTCCGGCAGCAGGAACAGATTTCGTCGACGCAAGGAATCGCCGAGGCGGGGCGGCGGCGTCGGCCGGCCCGTGACCGCGGCCTCGCGCCGACGGCGCCGGTCGGCATCCACCGCCGCCTGGACGCCTGCAGCCTGGTGCGGCCAGGGGACCACCTTGGCGTCCGAGGTCTCGCTGATGGCGGGCGCTGGCGGCCCAGGCCGGTCGGCGGCGGCCTGCGCGGCCTGGGTGGCCTGGCGCGAGCGCGCGGTCTTCTCCCGCTTGGTCATCTGCGAGGGCCAGTCGGCCACCGGGATCACTGAACCGAGGATCTCCAGCAGCACTGGAAGCAGTTCGGCATCCGCGAGCGGCTTCAGCCCGCGCCTGCGGACCTCGCCGAGGAGAGCTTGGGCATTGACGTCGGAGAACGCCGGGACCTCGCCCTCGGGCGGGAGCCCGGTCCAGCGCAGGGCGTGCCACTTCTCCGGGTCGTCCGGGTCCTGGAAGAACACCTGGCGCCGGTCCCTTCGGTCACTGCGGACAACCCACCGTCCCTTGCGCCGGCCGCCCCGCGGCGACGGGCCGCGGAAGCGGTCCTCGCCCAGCACCGGGTCGTAGTAGTAGAGCCCGAGGATCTTCACCCCCCGATTCGGATGGATCATCACGTGGTGGGAGCGCAAGACCTTGTAGTAGAGCTCCGGCGCGGGGATCTCCAGGTCGAGGCCGCCCTGCGCGGTCGCGGCCGCGAAGAGCGAGTTCGGGCTGTGCTTCTCGCCCGGCGCCCAGCTCGGCGCGTACTCGCCCAACTCACGCCGCTGCCAGACCCTCACAACCCAGGTCGCGATCAGGTGTTCCATCTGCTCGATCGTTAGCACCGCGTCGGCCTCCGGGTCCGCGCCGCAGTCGGCGACGTCGGTGCCGGTGAACCCGAGCAGGTGCTCCAGCAGCAGGGTCTTGACGGATGAGAACGCCCGCTCGACTGCGTACTTGTCGTGCGCCCGCAGCGTCCGGGCCGGCAGGATCGTGCAGCCCAGTGCTCCCTCGGCGGCGACGATCTCGTGGTTCTTGTAGGGGCCGCCGTGGTCCGTGGTGACCGTCTCCGGTGCGAAGAACGGCAGGGCCGCAACCCGGTGGCCGGCGAACTCGGCAACCAGGGTGGCTGGGGCGCCCGGGTAAGGCCACTCCATGTCCTCACCCCAGCCCTCGCGCATCGGCAGCGGCATCATCACGTCCCGCAGCAGCATCGCGATGTCCACCGACGTGTCCGACACGAGCGTGAGGCGAAACGCGACGATCGAGTGCGTGTAGAGATCCAGGGCCAGCGACAGGACCACGGACACCGCCTCGCCGAACACGTGCTCGCGGACCTTCACCGGCAGCGGCGTCGAGTCCAGCGCGACGACCTGTCCGGGCCGGTGGACCACCACCCGCCGCCCGGCCTCGGCGATCTCGGCGGTGCGGACATAACGCTGCCGGGAGCCGTCCGGCCCGAACAACTCCCGCCAGACCCGTGCCAGTGTCTTGCGCCCCGGAATGTCGCCGGCGGGGAAGTCGGGAAACGTCTCGTGGACGTACTGACACATCAGCCGGTGGCGGGCCATCATGCTCATCCGCGACCGGCGCAGGAACTCCGTGCGGACCGCGAAGATTGCCTCCCGGATCTCTTCCGTCACCGTCGGGTGCCCGCCGCCCCGCCGGGTCCAGCGGCCGTCCGCACAGGCCAGCACGACGTCCTCACCAGGCTCCCGGCTGCCTAGGCGCTCCAGCGTCCGGAAGCTCAGGTACTCAAGCCCCAGCCGCTTCGCCTCCCCGGGCGGCATTTCCTTGATCTCGCGGGTCTTGGCCCGGCGGCGGTCCTTGAGGAGGGTCGTCGCCGGGTCGAAGCCCGGCCTCGGCTCGTGTCGCAGAGCCCGCTCCGCGCTCCCGCTGCGATAGCCGGTCTCCGCCTCCAGCACGTGCTCCGCCCGCAGCCGAGCCCGCACCAGTTGGTCTTCGGTCAGGTCGGACAGCAGGACCGGCTGCCGCGGGACCGCAGGACCGTCCTCAACCGTCGCTGGCCGCAGGCATGGGTGGTTCACCAGCCAGCGGAGTGAGCGTCGTTCGCGTTCGCCGTCCGGACCTGCCAGGACGATCCGTCCCAGGTGCAGCTCGATCTCCTCGACCGTCCAGTCAATATCGTCCAGCCGCAGTCCCGTCCCCGGCGCGACCAACACGGCGGCCCGGCTCACGACCGCCCCCGGACGGTCGGCTGCCCGAGCCAGACGACGGATCCATTCTGAAGCGGCGAACCGAGGTCCACTCCCAGGCGCCGGTGCCAGAGCAGATGGACCGCCTCAACCCGGGCCAGGGCCGGCCACTCGGTCGATCCCACCAGCTCGGCGAAGGACCGCAGGCGTTCAGCGGCCACGGCCAAGAGCTGAGGCTGCAGGCCCAGCAGGTCCTTGCGGGGGCGGCGCCTGGCGGACAGCGCGTCCAGCACCCCCTGGACGTGCGGCCGCCAGCCGCCGACGACGGTGTAGCGCCAGCCCGCCGCGGCAGCGACCTCCCGCGTAGCGGCGAACTTCACCGCATCCTCGTCCTGGACCAACTCCGCCGGCCGGACGTCGAACAGCCAGTTGCCGTCCGGCATGAGCGCCAGAAAGTCCGGGATGTGAGCCGAGCGGCCGCCTGTGTACTCGAAGTCCAGGCGGAACGGCTGCGGCAGCACCTCCCGGGCCCTTACGAAGTCCAGCCCCCGTAGCAGGGCCCGCTCCTCCAGCGACTCGAAGCCGTGCTTTCTGCCGGTCGAGACCATCGGCTCCAGCCCAGGCCGATTCCGCTGCCGGGCTCGCCAGGTGAACCGGCGGACCGGCTGTGAATCCAGTACCGGCACGCTCTCCAGATCCCGCACCGGCCAGACGACCTGGCTGCCGTCGATCAACCAGGTCGTCGGCCAGCGTCGTGGCCAAGAGGGGTCGAGCACCAAGTTCTGGCGGAAGTCGGCATCGCCCGTGAACGGTGTGACCAGCTCCGCCAGATCGCACACATCGGAACGGAGCTCACTCCCGGTCGTCGCACTCATGCGGCAAGGACACCACTTATGCCAGAGCGGTGCGATGGAGATCCCCGAAAGAGGACGCCGATCCGATGATGGTCATCCCAACGAGTGAACGATGCTGGCGGCGCGCGACTTGTAGCGGCCAGTGTTGACGTGAGCTGGCAGCCCCTCGGGTATGGCTCAGCGATGGATAGTGCCTGAAGCAAACCAGTCGTGGAGCGTGGATTCTGCCCCGTCTGGGAGATCGCTGATGAATACCACTGCCAGGCCGTGCTGGGCCCGCGAGCAGCAAACGTAGAACAGGTTGCGAGAGCGCTCGGTACGGTCGGGTTTGTCGGTGCCGGCGAGCATCTTGCCGATGCTGTACCTGTTCCAGGCGAGGTCGTCGATCACCACGACGACGTTCTCGAATTCGTCGCCCTTCACACCGTGTTGAGTGGAGAACGGTGTCAGTTCATCTATGAAGTGAGTGACGCTGATGAGTTCCCGGTAGGACACGTCACGGATGTTGTTCGAGAAGTCCGCTCGTCGCTTGCCACGCTCATCCAAGTCTTCTGCGGTTCTTCGGCGTTCGAGGTCTTTGAGCTTTCCAGGCATGGCGAGGAGGTGGCCGTCGGCCATGAGGTCGAGCACGTCGCCGATGGTGCCGGTCGTGCGTACAGCGTCGAGCTCACGGATGGCCCCGCTGATAGCCCGCTTGTGGGCGTGGCGGGTGATCCGTGTCCGTCCCTCGTCCAGCAGGTCGGTCAGCCCGGCGAGGTCGTGGTTGCGGAAGGCGGCGCACATGGCCTCGACGCGTGTGAGGTACTGGATGTAGGGCTCCTCGCGGGCCATGAGGTCGTCGGGGCCGTAACGGCCCAGTTGCCGGTACCGTTCGAGGAGGTTGGCGTACTCGAGCGTGCCTGCGATCCCACGGTGGGTGAGTAGCAGGTACTTGCTGTTCTCCCGTGCCCAGCCGTTCCGGGCGAGCGTTGCTTCCGCAGCGGTGAGTCGTTCTGGACCGGCCGGGATGCCGCTGTTGAGAAACAGATGAACCTCGCCTGTCTGCTGTGTGCCGACCGCATCCTGGATGAGCCCAGGCCGCATCCGGTTCAGCACCTCGACGACGGGAGGCGAGCACCGGTAGTTCTCGTGCTTGGTGATCTCGGTGAGCAGGTCGGGTCGTTTCACCGCTCCGACGCCGGACTCGTAGATCTTCTGCATGGAGTCGCCGAAGAGTCCGATCACGCATTTCTCTGGGCCCGCAGCTGCCAGGTGGTCCAGCAGGAGCTGCATCGTCTTGGGCGAGGTGTCCTGGTACTCGTCAACGAAGATGACCGGGTACTTGCTGGTGATGATCCGTATGAGCTTGGGATGGGCCTTGACGAGCCCGTGCGAGAGCGCGATGACGTCGTCGTGGGAGATGCGCCCCTCACTCAGCCTGCGCCCGCGGTCGGAATACTCGATGGCGGGGGGCGTGGGGACCTCGTCCAGGTCTTCAGGTTTTTTCAAGTCCTTGTTGTACTTGAGGATCTGCTGCCAGAGCTCGCGCTGGTAGGGCTGGATTGCGCTCCAGAGGAATTCATGGATGGTGCCTACATCGACGAGGGGGTCCGCGGCGATGCGTTCGATAATCTTCCTTTTAGCTCCGTTTGTGTACGTGATGCAGGCGATGCGACGGCCGTGCGCCTCGAGGTCTGCGCGTTGGCGTGTCAGCAGGTGCTGAAGGGCGCGAACCAGGGTGGTCGTTTTGCCGGCGCCGGCCCCTGCTTCGACGAGGAAGCTGCGCCGAGCCTCCAACTCCACTGCGACGGCTTCGAGGGTTTCTAGGCGAGCCATTGCAGTCCCTCCGCGATGTAGCGGGGCACGGTCCAGTCGTTGAGGAGCATGATGTCAAAGGCGAAGTCGGTCTTGTGATCGCTGAGACGCTGGGCGATGTCGTAGGCCTTGACTTCGATGTCGTTGGGAGCGGGGTCGGCGCCAGCCTCCTTGACGAAGGCGGTTTTGAGAGCGAGTTGGCGGTAGTTGCGGGCGAGGAGTTCTGCGTTGGCGATGATGAAGGCGTCCTCGAAGCTCCGTGCACAGGTTCCCGACTCTCGCTCGGGGATCTGATAGGCGACGCGGACGTGTCCCTGTTCCTTGCCATCCGGGGCGACGGCGAGAAGTTCGGCGACGTTGGACTTCGCGGGTAGCCAGTTCTTGAGCGTTGAGTTCGCGGTGACCGTTTGCCCGTTGCCAGGAGGGCATGCAACGCGATGCCTGGAGCAAACGGAGTCGATGTCGGTGATGACGAGAGTCTTGACGTTCAAGAAGGCGAGCAGTTCCCGGAATCGGACTGCGTAGGCGTCGCCGACCTCGATGACTGACACGTACTGGTGTAGCAGCTCCTTCGCGCACCGCTTCGCCATTTCGGGCAGGAGCAAGCGTTCTGCCGTGCCCTCAATTAGGATCACCTTGTCGGCGAAGAACATGTCGCACCGGTGCAGGACCATGTACTGGCGTAGGAACCGCAGGGTCTCGTCGCCCTGCGGCGTGGCCTTGACGTTGGCCTGGAATGTCGACAGGTCTTTGACCGTCAGCTGCGGCTCGGAACGGTCGAAGTAGCGCACGGTGTGGAAGCCGCTGCTGGCGACGATATGGGAGGAGTGCGTGGTGATGACCACCTGCACCTTCCATCCCGTCTTGCGGTCGATGAAGTCCTGGATGTTCTTGATAAACGTCTCCTGCATCTGAGGATGCAGATGGGCTTCTGGTTCCTCGATGAACAGCACCTGTAGCGCCGGCCTGGGCGTGGTGCGTTCGTAGGTCTGGTGGAAGCTGATGACCTGGAGGATCGTGAAGATCAGCTTGCTGTAGCCAAGTCCGTTGTGACCCTCGGGGAGGTGGAAGTCATCGTCCCCGGACGGGTATTGGATGCGGGTGCTCCCGCGGAGGATTCCTGAGGCCTCGATGAAGGAGACGATGCGTGGTTTCTGAACCGGCGTGATGGTACCGACCCCGAACAAGCGCAGGTCCTCGAAGATGGGGTCAAACAGGGTGGCGTAGTTGTCATCGAGCTGCTTCGAGGCAGACGCCAGGGCGGTCTCGATCTGCTCGATGCTCTGGTGACGGTCTTCTCGCACGCTGTTGACCTTGTAGTAGGTCTCGAACGTCTTCGACAAAGTGCGGGCTTTGTCGCTCGGCGTGTCATCCATCTTCGTCTGCGCGTAGACGAACTTGACCGACAGGATGGACTCCGCGACTCCGCGTTTGATGTCCCTGCGGACGCTTTCGTCCAGAAGGCTGACCGCTCTATATGTTGGGGTGAAGTAGTCCGATAAGTTCCTGCGGAGCCACTTGACGCGGTCGAACTGTGCTCGCTGGCTGGCCGTCCAAAAGGCCGAAAGGAAGTCATGGGGACGGGCAGCCTCCAGCGCCGCCGCGATCTTGACCTGAAAGCAGGCGTCGTCCAGGTCGAGGATCACACCCGCAAGGGGAGCGAGATCGTCCTCCTCCGTGTAGTCGATCGTGAGGACCAAACGGATGGCCGGGACAAGGGCATATGCCTTGGCCAACAGGTCCTCGCTCGTCGCAGTGTCACCCCGGGCAGCGTGCGCCTGGGCCTCGGCGAAGATCTGCCGCGCCTGCTCGATGTCTGCGATCCGACCGGTGGAGAAGTCCTCCAGGACGAACCTCGTGTCTTCCTCGCCGAAGAACTTCTCGAAGAGGTTGACGAACGAAGTCTTGCCGCTGTTGTTGCGCCCGACGATGAGGGTGGCCTTCGGATCAATCCGGACGTCCACCCGATCCAAGGCGCGAAAGTTGATCACTTCGGCATGGGTCAGCTGCATGGCACTCCCGACATCGTCCCCAACCCCAGGTCTCGGAGCGCCACGGACGTGCCGTTACCGAGGGTCAGAGCGTACTCCGAACTTGCGGATCAACGTGGGTCGTTGATCCGATGTCGACTCGCTGGCTCGGCACTGCCTCTGGTCGCAGGCTGACCTCCGTGGCTCACAACCGTCTCCACCGGCCCACTTGAGCCGCTCGTCATGGTGTAAGCGCCAACGGCAGCAACTGCTTTTGGAGCAAGCAGCAGCTCATCTGCGACGGCGACGGCAGCCCTCTCAAGGTGATCGCCGCTGCGATGAACGTCAACGACGTCACCAGACTGTGGCCTCGGCCGACAATGTCCCGCCGGCCGTAGACGCCTGGATGCCCTGCTCGGCGACAACGGCGACGACAACGAAGCCGTTCACCGGGAGCTGCGACACATCGGCATCCTGCCCAGGATCTCCCGCTGCGGCCGTCCCGACATCCACTGCCTGGGCAAGCTCCGTTGCGTCATCGAGCAAACCGTCGGCACCTCCAAGTCGACACAGCGGATCACGGTGCCTGCGTCAGTCCACGTCGACTTGAAAGCAGACCGACATCCTTCTTGTTGACACTCCGCTGCAAGCTGCCCAAGACGGCATGTTCGGTCTCAGGTGTCCAGAAGATCTGGAGATGCTCGCGCGCTCGGGTGATCGCTGTGTAGAAGATGTTGTGCGAGATGTCGTCCTCGTTGGCGTCCGTGATCACGACCTTCACCGAGTCGTACTCAAGGCCCTGTGCCTTGTGGATGGATACCGCGTAGGCAACCTGGAACGGTACGGACCCGGTCGTCGATTCATCATCGTCGTCGCCGCTGCCACGCTCATAGACGTCGAACTGCACCGTGGAGTCATGGACGTACCGAAGTTGGACGCCATCAACGTCGAAGGCGGTCACTGGTCGATCGAGTGACACATCGAACTGGATCCGACCAGGGAACGCCTGGATCGCTACGATCTTTCCTTTCAGATTGTTGTAAATGACCGGCCTGAACCGATCAGTCTCATTGAACAGCACTGGGTCGCCGACCTTGTAGGTTGAAGCACCCCAAAGGGTCGCTGCGCCAGGATTGGTGCTCTGGAGGAACCGGTTAACGTTGTTGATGCCGTACAGGCCGTCGTAGTTCAGGCAGAGGATGATCTCGTCGTTTCGCTGTGCTGTGAACAGAGAGTTATCCAGAACCGTGGAGTAGCTGTTACGTGCCAGCGTCTCCGTGATGTCTTCCTTCAGCTCACGAACAGTTGACCATAGGTCCAAGAGATTCGCGTTCTTGGTCCTGAAAGGTGTCTCGAGTTCGAATACTGCGGTGCTCGGGATGAACGACCGGGAAAGCCCAAACCAGTTTCCGAACTGAATCGACTCAATCTGGAAAACGTCCCCAACTAGCACGAGGAGCTTGAAGGACGTCCGCTCAAGCACCTTGAGCAGGTCGGAATTGCTGACCGTACTGCACTCATCGATAACCAAAACGTCGTAGTCGGTCGCGTCGTTGCGGCCGATGTGGCTGTTGATCGTGCGAAAGGTGGACTTCTGTGCATTGACCCGACGCTTGAGGTTGTCGACGGCCGGGTTCGTGTGAGCGAGGAAGAGCTTCTCGTTGCCGTTGAAATAGTTGGCGATGAGGCCGACCATCGTTGACTTGCCCGTGCCGGCGGCCCCGTAGATAAGTGCAACTTGCGAATCAGCGAAGAGCTTCTGGAGTGCCTGTATCTTAAGTGGGTCGTCGGAGGTGGGGGGCGCCTGAGCAAGCCATTGCTTGACCGCAACCTCATACCCAGCAATCCCCGTAGTCGCAAGCTGCTGGAGCTCGGCGATTATTTCGACGATGCCGTCCTCATAGCCCTTGATGAAGACGTGTCCCTTGTCCTTGAGCAGCTTCCGATCGGTGTGCTTGTAGTAGACCTTGCCGTTGTAGGTCGCTGCCAGCTGGTCTACGTCTCCGAGATCCTCCAGGTCCTTTGCCAGCGTATAGAGCATGCCGCGGTCTTCGACGTTGGTCTTCACGCGTCGAGCTAGAAGCTCATGAGTGCGACCGCTCGTGTCCAAGCTTTCGAGAAGGTCGGATATCCGGGGGTTATGCTTATACAAGGACGTGCAGAAGGGCATGTCGTCGAACGGCTTACATCCGTACTGCAGATGAAGGTTCGATAGAACGCCGCAGGCGGTCGGCGTGAACTGCCACTTAATGAGTTGGTTGTTCATTCGCAGCATGAGGTAGCGGAGCACGTTGGATCCGGCGGCCTTCGACTGGATCATCTGGCGCGCCATGTCAAGTACAGGGAAGATCTGGGGGCGATCCGACCGTCGCGTTGCCCAGGTCTTCACTTGCGAGTACTGATCGTCTGCAGTGTCGACGAGGTCGAGCAGGCTCGATGAAGTTGTGGTCAGATACTGCGCCAGGTTGCGATACTCGGAACTGTTGGACGACACCGTGATGGACTGGCCGAAGATCCTTGCGAAGTTGTCGAACTCGCATGGACGGATCGAAACCTCCCACTCGCGGATGATCGTGATCGGCATCGTCTGCCCGAGTACCTGAATCGAGTCGCTTGCAAGCGTTAGATTGGCCGCGTGCTTGTCAGTGATGTCGATGTCCGTGAAGCCGATGATGCGATCGAACTTACTAACCCTGTTAACGGCGTTGTAGAAGGTCACCTCGTAGTAGATATGCCCGCCCGCGAAGAAGGGGCGCACTGCGTGGATGTAGTAGCGAGCCTTGGGGGCTTGGCCGAGCGGTAGCGAGCGCGAGGCCAGAAGCCGAGCCGAGATCTTCTCGTGGTACTCCCGAAGAGACGGGTCAAGGTCTACGGGAAAGTCTTCCAGATTCGGAAGAATATCGAGACTGAGCTGGGTATGAGCCAAGTCGCGGATTCGGTGCAGGTAGTCGTAGTACTTCAGCATCAGCCGTTCGGAAGGGTCACCGCCCATCGTGTAGTGCGACGCGCTGATCTGAAGCAGCTTATGGAATCGTGTGAGGAAGTTGAGCTTGGCATTCGAACTCACGTGGTCCGCCGCAGGCCTGACGGAAGAGTACTGGAAGTCCACAGCCCCGCTGCCGGCGTGCACTCGCACCATCACTCCCTCGACCAGATTGCGGAGCTGGCTGAGGATGTTCTGTGCCAGCAGTGCTCGATCGTGCCCCAGGGACGTAATGTTCGAAGAGATCGTACTGGCGGCGCTGCGAATCTGTTCGTCTACAGTTCCCATGCTGTGGCCTCCGACTGCCCTCTATCCGCTTCCAAGTCGGCTGCGGCACTCCCACTTCGTCCAATGGAACCGAGGTCGAAGTGCCGCGCGGGGAAGTCGCTGAGCTTGTTCAACGCGCTCTGCTCCCGTTCACCGTTGCCGCCGTCAGCCATGAAGCATCAGACAGGCGTAGGCGCCTTGATGTCTAGCCAGCTTCACGGGCAAGTGCGACAGCTTCCTATTCTGCCCCAGAAGTCCAACTGCCATCAAACGTCGCTGCTTTGGGTGGCGTCGTTGGTGTTGTTGGCGCGGATCGGTTGGTGCTTGCAGCTGCTCTTGCGGAGGTCGGCGGGGGACAGGCCGGTCGCAAGTCCGCATGTGGGAGGCGTCAAGGCATGCGTGGTTCCAGGAATGATCTCCGACCGCGTGTAGCTCCGATGGGAGGTTCGGTGGAGCTCGTCGAGGACGCCTGCACCCAGTCGGCGCCACCGGGTCTGCATGGAGTCGAAGGTCAGCACTATGAGCACTGCCTCCAAGGGGGCCCGCTGTAGTGCACGAAGACTGCCCCTTATAGACACCGTCGCTCCGACGCTGGCCGAGCCTGGCCTGACGCATAGGTCGGGGTGGTAGTGCCAGCTCGTTCACTGTCCATAGCACTGTTGGTCACTGAGCCGGGACACGATAGTTGGAACCAGGGTGGTGCGCTGACCTGACGATTCTGACCTGTCGGGACACGCTTGTTGGAACCGTCTGGTCATGCTTCTTGCAACCTGCGGTGGATTGCCATTCATGTTGGAACCAGTTCCGAACATCCCGGGCTCGCCGCGTCCCTGGCCGCTCTCCTGAGGGGCATGGAACCAAGCGAGCGCGTACGCAGGGCAGCGGGTGCGGCGGGGACGACAGCGGTTCAGCCGTTGTGGTCACACCGCGCCGCTTGGGACGAACTTCTCGTCCCGGTCTCCGTAGAAGCCGGCCGGGTTGGCCTGGACCTGGGCGAGGGCTGGACCGAGCGGTGGACGGTGACGTGGAAGACCGGCGGCGGTCAGGTGTCCTGTCCGGTGCGGGACCTCGTCCGGACGCCGGTGGTGGACGGTGATCCGATCCGCTGCTTCTCCTGGCAGCGGGACCAGCGTCACCGGCCCGGCCTGCAGTTCCTGGTCAGTACCGGCCGCCACCACGGCGCCGAGAGTCTGGAGGAGGCCCGGCTGCTGCTGGCGCTGGACTTCGCCGGGGACCTGATCGACGTCGTCTCGCAGCCGATGAGGCTGCGGTTCGGCACCGCGGACAAGCGCCGGAGCCATACACCGGACTTCCTCGCGGTGACCCGGCGGGGCGTCTGGCTGATCGACGTGCGCCCTGAACCGCTGATCGAGGAGAAGGATCGGGAGTCCTTCGCCGCGTCGGCTGAGGTCGCCCTGGCCTGCGGCTGGCACTACGCGGTGGCCGCCCGCTGGGGTGACCACATCTGCTCGACCCTGGACGCGCTCTCCTCGCAGCGGCGACCGTTGTCCGATCCGCTGGGGCTGCGGCCTGCGCTGCTGGAGTCCGCGCGGCAGGGCCTGACATTCGGCGCACTCGCCGCCACAGCGACTTACGAGCCCCTGGCCCGGGCTCAGCTGCTGCACCTTCTCTGGCATCGGCGACTGGGGGTCGACCTGGCCGAACCGCTGGCTGACCGCTCGGTCGTGGTGGTGGCTGCGGGAGCGGTGGCATGAGGGCGGCGGGGGCGGTGCTGGACCTCTCACCAGGGGCAGGGGTGGTGCTGGACGGTGCTGAGTGGACGGTCGAGCGGCGTGAGCCGCACCTGGGCCGGGTCCAACTCGTCGCTGCCGACGGTGTCCGTCAGCAGGTGAGCTTCCGGTTCCTGGTCAACCACCCGGCATGCCGGCCGTCTTCGCGAACAGCGTCCGCCGGTGCCGACCGGGGGCGCCAGTCCAAGACCGTCGAGGACCTGAAGGAGGGTCGGCTGGCGCTCGTCGAGCTGAGGATGGCCCATCTCCTGGAGGTGGCGACCGGGTTCCGCAGCGGTGATCCGCTGCGGCCGGGAGCGGGTGAGCCCAAGCCCGAGTACGACCCGGACACCACGACGCTGACGGGTCGTCGGCGGGCGAAGGCGGCCGAGCTCGCCGCCGTGGACCGGCAGCAGGCGAGGCTGCTGGGGCTGGACGCCGTCAGCGTCCACACCCTGATCCGGTGGGAGACCGGGCGCCGAAGGTTCGGGTTGATCGGGTGCGCGGACGACCGCTGGCTTCGGGAGAGCGGCGGGCATCGGACGGTGACGGAGGAGGTGCGGGAGGCGATCCTCGCGGTCCGTGAGGAGACCCTGCGCGGAGCGAAAGTGTCGATGCGCACGAAGGACCGCATGATCCGGCAGTACGTCCGCGAGACCTTCGACGCGAAGGACCCGGACACCGGAGAGGAGCCCGAAACGGCGACAGAGGTGCCGAGTTACCGGACGCTCTGCCGGGTCTGGAAGGAGTGGTTCGGCTCGGGCGGCGCACGTCAGCGCTATGCGCGGTCGGCTGAGCTGCCGATGAAGAACGGGCACGTGGTGGTCCACCGGCCGGGCCAGGTTGTCGCGCTGGACACCACGGTCCTGCCGGTCATGGTGCGCGACGGCGTCTTCGGCGATCCGGTCAAGCCCCACCTGACCATCGCCCTCGACACATACACGCATTCGCTGGTCGCGTTCCGGCTCACGCTGGTCTCCGACACCGCGGTGGACGTCGCGATGCTGCTGCGGGACGTGATGATGCCGCTGCCGATGCGCGCGGACTGGGGTGAGGAACTGGAGTGGCCCTACCCGGGCCTGCCCGCGGCCGTGGTCTCGGAGTTCGCCGGGCACAAGGTCGCGGGCCTGCCGTTCTTCACCCCGGAGACGGTGACCACCGACCACGGGTCCGTCTACCGGAACCACCACCTGGTCGAAGTGCAGCGCGTGCTGGGCTGCAACATCCTTCCTTCACGTGTCCTTCGTCCTCAGGACAAGGCCGCCTGCGAACGGGCGTTCGGCACCTGCAGACAGCTGCTGTTCGAGCTGCTGACGGGCTACACCGGGGTCGACATCGCCGACCGTGGCGTCGACCCCGCGGCCGACGCCGTGCTGACGGTGGACGAGATGGAACACCTGGTCGCCACCTGGACCGTCTCGGTCTGGCAGAGGCGGCATTTGGGCGAATACGCCCCCAGTTGGGATCCGGACGGGCTCCACAGCCCGAACTCGCTGTTCGCGGCCTCGTTCGCGCAGGCGGGCCTCGCGATGGAGATTCCCTCCCCGGAGCTGTTCTACGAACTGCTGCCGCCGCACTACGTGCGCATCGACGCCCGGCGCGGGGTGAAGATCCGCGGACTTTGGTACGACGACCAGGACGTCCTGCGGGACTACCGGGGCCAGCGCTCGACACGCGGAGGCAAGCACAAGGGCCAGTGGCTGATCCGGCGCGACCCGCGCGACCGGCGGGCCGTCTTCTTCCAGGATCCGATCACCCACGCCTGGCACCCCCTGGCCTGGAGCGGCCTGCCGGCGGTCGGGCAGATGCCGGCCTTCGGCGACGCCCGCGTCCGCGACCTGCTGAAGAAGGCCGACGCCTGCGGGATGAAGCCGAAGTCCGACACGGAAATGCTGCCGGTGCTGCTGGAGCTGATCGGCTCCAACATCCCGGTCAGCCAGTGGCCCACCCAGCTGAACAAGTCGCAACGCACCGAGCACGCCCGCGAGGTCGCCCAGGCGAAGGCCGCCGAGAGCGACCGCCCCGCACCGGCGTCCTCGCGGGCCGGGAGCGGGAACGAGCGGGCGACGGTGACCGAGCTGCAGTGGCCGCAGCGCGCCCGGCAGACCCGGGAGAGCATCGACGCCGAACGCCGCCGCAGGCGGGAGGCCGCCGTTCCCGGCACCCCGAAGATCCCGCCCCCGCTGGGGTCCAGCTTCCGGGAACGCAACGTCTTCCTGCTGCCCGAGGACGACCAGAACGACGAGGAGGAGCAACGGTGACCGATCGGCCGGACGAAGACGCGAACCCGATCATCCCGTTCCTGCGCATCGGGCCGCCCCCGGACCGCACCAGGTGGGAGGGCTGGCAGCAGTGGCGGCAGATCCGCGACACGTTCGTTCCCGCCCCGCGCCTCTCGCTGCAGGAGTACGCCGACCTCAGCCCACGGCGCCGCGGTCTGCACGACCTGCACCGCACCGCCACGCACGTGAACATGCGGCTGCAGGAGACGCCGATGAGCATCCGGGTCTCCAACCTGATGCGCGGGCGCCTGGAGAACAACGCGGTGAAGTTCATGCCCGGCACCCGCGACGGCCTGATGGTCAACGGCGGCGGCTTCCAGGGCAAGACCGAGACCGCGTGCTCCGCTGCGGCGATCTTCGAGGACCTGTGGCGCTCAATCCACCAGCAGGTCCTCCCCGACCAGCTCCACCTGCCGGGCGCCCGTGATGTGTTCGTGCCGGTCGCCTACTGCCGACTGCCGGTGCGTGCGACCCCGAAGGCGTTGTGCAAGACCATCCTGGACATCTACGGAGACCCCCACCCCAAGAACCTGGACGACCTGATCCGCTCGGTCCGCGATGCCGTCAGGGACCACAACACCACCGCGTTGCTCATCGACGATGTGACCCGGCTCCGGCTCCATCGCGGTGACGACCAGGACACCCTGGACCTGATCCGCGAGCTGATGGACCAGAACGTGACGCTGGTGCTGATCGGCGTCGACATCCCGCACTCTGGCCTCCTGCGCGGCGCCTACATCGACCCGCGCACCAAGCAGTGGGTCTTCCCCGACGTCAAGCGCGGCAAGAGCCACAACGAGGCCGCCTCCACCCAGACCGAGCGGCGCTTCGACATGGTCGACCTCGACCCGTTCGACTACACCACCCCCACCGGGATCACCGCGTTCCTGGACCACCTCGCCGGGATCGAGGACCAGCTGCGGCTGTTCCGCTCCTTCGAGGGGATGCTCACCGAAGGCGAGATGCCCGAGTACCTGTTCCGGCGCACGCACGGCATCGTGGGCCTGCTGCGGCGGCTGATCGAGGACGGCTGCACCGAGGCGATCACCAGCCGCGAGGAACGGCTCACCCCGGAACTGCTGGCCCGGACCTCGATCCGCCTGGGCAACCTCGCCGACCTGGACCCCGAGGCCGGCGAGGTCCCGGAGATCCCGCAGAACGTCCAGCCACCGAAGAAGCCCAGGAGAGGACACAACACGGTCTTCGACGACCACGGCAAACAGCAGGCCGCCGATGGCTGAGCACCCCCGACGCGACCGGCCCCTGGGGCGGAGCCTGGACCCCCTGCCCGACGAATCGCTCGGCGGCTACCTCCTGAGGCTGGCCCACCGCCTCCGCCTCTCACCCATCCGGTTCGCCCGGCTGACCGGTATCAAAGGACCCACGGAGACAGCGCTGGGACGACGGCTCCTGCTCGACCTCAACATCAACCGCTTCGCCCGGGCCACCCGACTGACCCAGGACGAAACCGCAGGACTGACGTTCCTTCCCTGGCAGGACCGCTATCCACCCATCGCCCGGGCACTCACGAGCCCCGACCGCCCACGAGCACGGGAGGACTGGCTGTTCAACGACTTCCCCCGCTACTGCCCGCAATGCCTCGCCGGCGACAGCGGCCCCCTGCGGCAGCACGGCGGGGCCTGGAAGACGACCTGGCACCTGCCCATCACCTTCGCCTGCCCCATCCACGAGGTCTTCCTCCAGCACGGCTGCCCACAGGGCCACGAACTCCGACGGACACTTCCCCACCTGATCGCCCAGGCCGCAGACGGCCCCCTCCACCCGGCCCAGTGCCGGCTCCCTGCTTCCTTCGACGACCCGGACACAACCCTGGGAAGAGGCCGGACGGGCCGCTCCTGCGGAGCTCGCCTGGAGCGGCACGACCCCGCTGGAGCGCTTCGTCCCAGCACCAGCATGCTCCAGACACAGCGGGACCTGCTCGACCTCCTCACCCCCGGCCGACCCACCGAGGAGTCCTCCTCCCGGTTCACCGACCTGCGCGTGATCACCTCATTGCTCTGCACCACCTGGCCCAACAGCCGGGACATGCTCGACCCCCCGGCCCGCGAGGCAGTCGACGAACACGTCCAAGCACTCGGCGCGGGCGGGAAGCAGGCACTCGACAGGCCACCCAGGGAGGCGATCGCGGCAGCCGGCCTGCTGACCGCCGCGTCGGTCCTGCTCGACGCCCCCGACCTCGACGAAATACTGGCCCGGCACACGCGGGAGGCATGGGACGGGAGCCGCAGCAGAACTCCCTGGACGCAGGTCTTCGACCGGCACCGGGCCTCGTGCTCGGAGAGGCTTCGGCAGGCGGCCGCAACGAGTACCCGCTCCTACCGGCGCACCAGCCCGCGCGGGACCAGAGTCCCCGACCGCACCGACGGCTACCGCCCCGAGAACGTCCCAGCGCTCCTGGAACGGGACTGGTTCGACAAGCACCTCGCACCGCTTGAGCCCGGCCCCTACGCCAAGTCCATGCGCCGGCTCGGAGCCGTCCTCCTCGTCCAGTGGACGGCAGGCGGAGCCATGGGTGACGCGGCCGACTACCTCGGCATCAACCCCATGGGAGGCCAGTACAGCACGACAACCGGGCTCCACCGGTGGATGCACGACCACGGGCCGACGGACTTCACCAGAGCCCTACGCAACCTGGCCCGCGACCTGGACGCCATCGCGACCCCGATCAACTACCGCAGACGCCGCGAAGCACTCCACAACTGGGCTCTGACTCGCGACATCTGGCAAGAGATCACCAGCCGCCTACCGTCTGTCCCCGGTCACATCCAGCCCAACCTGGACGACCGAAAGCGCCAAGAGGCATCCGCGTTCGTCTGGGCACAGGTCACACGCGGCGAGCCGCTCTTCGCGCCCCGCCCGATCGAGGCAGAACAACCCGAAGAACTCCGGAGAGTATGGCTCAACCAGCGCAGCAGTACCTGGGCCAAACTCGCCCGCCCAGGTCGAATCCATCACTTCACGGCATTACGCGGACTCCTGCTCGAACACGCCGAGCACCTCATCCAAGAGATCGAATGCGACGCTTCGTGAACTACGGGAGGCAACGCAACTGCACCAGAACGAGCGAGGTCAACGGATCGGACTCCACATACGCCGCACGCACGGCATAACGTCCGGGCTCCAGTGGCACACGGACGTGATCCTCTCCCTCGAACTCGCTGCCTGCCCACACGGCATCGAACAAGACCACCGATCCCGACACGTCCCAGAACAGCTCTGACTCCCAGTCGGCCACCTCAACCGCAGCGCCAACTCCTTCCAGGAACTCTGCCTCCGACTCTGCGGCGCACCAGCGCACGAACAGTCCGTGCTCAGGAAGGAACGCTGTCGAGGCGGGTTCGCCGCCGAGAACCAGGCCAGCCTCGCCGCCAACTGGGATGAGGCCGATCCAGTCATCAACTTCACAGGCGCTGTCGTAGTCGGCCCCGGGCTCGTCGCTGTCCGACCCGAGCCAGGACGGCAGCGCCGACTCAGGAATGACCACCAACGGACCACCGCTGGACTCCACCCATTCGACCGCCCCTGGATCCGCATACCTGGCCATGCAAGGAAGCTACATGCAGGCAGCGACAAGAAGCCTCCTCCACGGAGACCAGACGCCGGCGCCTCTGGTTCCAACATGCATGGCCAGGTTCCAACTAACGTGTCCCGGCTCATCATCACACGGCGTAGCGGAGCTAGTGATCCGCCAACTATGCCTTCCAACCGCCAACTACGACTTCCAGTCGCACCGGATCCAGCGCCCACGCAGGCGACGGATGCTGGGAAACAAGCAGGCTTGATTGCTTTTTTCTTTCACCGGTGCCACGCTGCTGCGCGGCGGCGCTCGTGTGGGAGCGCCGCCAACCCAGGGGCAGGGGAGGCGTTTTGGCGCACGGGCGGACGGTTCTGCGGATCGGGAACGCCTCGGGGTTCTACGGGGACCGGTTCGAGGCGGTGCGGGAGATGCTCACCGGTGGGCCGCTGGACGTGCTCACCGGGGACTACCTGGCCGAGCTGACCATGCTGATCCTGGCCCGCGACCGGCTGAAGGACCCGTCGCTCGGGTACGCCCGGACGTTCCTGCGGCAGATGGAGGAGTGTCTCGGCCTGGCGCGCGAGCGCGGCGTGAAGATCGTGGTCAACGCGGGTGGGCTGAACCCGGCCCGGCTCGCCGAGGAACTGCGGCGGCTGGCGGGGCGGTTGGGGGTCGAGGCGGCCGTCGCCCATGTCGAGGGCGACGACGTCCTCGCCCGCCGCGCCGAACTCGGCTTGCCCGAGGGCCTGTTGGCGGCCAACGCCTACCTCGGGGCCTTCGGCGTCGCCGCCTGCCTCTCCGCAGGGGCGGACGTGGTGGTCACCGGGCGGGTCACCGACGCCGCGCTGGTCGTCGGCCCCGGGATCGCCCGCTTCGGCTGGACGCCCGCCGACCTCGACGTCCTCGCCGGGGCCGTCGTCGCCGGGCACGTCCTGGAGTGCGGCGCCCAGGTCACCGGCGGCAACTACGCCTTCTTCCGCGAGTTCTTCCGCGAGCACGACCTCACCCGCCCCGGCTTCCCGGTCGCCGAGCTCCACGCCGACGGCTCCAGCGTCGTCACCAAGCACCCCGGCACCGGCGGCGCCGTCACCACCGGCACCGTCACCGCCCAACTCCTCTACGAGACCGGCGGATCGCACTACCTCGGCCCCGACGTCACCGCCCGCCTCGACACCGTCCGCCTCACCGAGGAGGGCCCCGACAGGGTCCGCATCGACGGCGTGCGCGGCGAGGCCCCGCCGGCCACCCTCAAGGTCGGCCTCAACCGCCTCGGCGGCCACCGCAACGAGGTCGTCTTCGTCCTCACCGGCCTCGACATCGAGGCCAAGGCCGCCCTCGTCCGCCGGCAGTTCGAGGAGGCGACGCCCCCCGGGGCCCGCCCGGCCGAGCTGCGCTGGACCCTCGCCCGCACCGACCACCCCGACGCCGACACCGAGGAGGCCGCCTCCGCGTACCTCCGGCTCACCGCCCGCGACGCCGACCCGGCGAAGGTCGGCCGCGAACTCGGCAAGACCGCCGTGGAGTTGGCCCTCGCCGGATACCCCGGCTTCCACCTCACCGCCCCGCCGGGCCCGGGCGCGCCGTACGGGGTGTTCACCGCCGCGCACGTGGACGCGAAGCTCGTCGAGCACACCGCCGTCCTGCCCGACGGCCGCCGCCTCGCCGTCCCGCCCGCGCCCCGCACCTCCCAACCGTCCCCGGTGGAGCACGAGTTGCCGCCACCCCTCCCCGTAGGCCCGACCCGCCGCGCCCCGCTCGGCCTCGTCGCCGGCGCCCGCAGCGGCGACAAGGGCGGCGACGCCAACCTCGGCGTCTGGGCCCGCACCGAGGAGGGCTGGCGCTGGCTCGCCCACACCCTCACGGTGTCACGATTGCGCGAACTCCTGCCCGAGACCACCGAGTTGCCCGTCACCCGGCACCTGCTGCCGAACCTGCGCGCCCTCAACTTCGTCGTCACCGGCCTGCTCGGCGAGGGCGTCGCCGCCCAGCACCGCTTCGACCCCCAGGCCAAGGCACTCGGCGAGTGGCTGCGCGCCCGCCACCTCGACATCCCGGAGGTCCTCCTGTGACCGTCCTTCCCACCCGCGTCGACCCGGCGGGCGCCGAGCACGCCGAGCACCGGGCCGCGATGCTCGCCAAGCTGGCCGAGCTGGACGCCGAGCACGCCAAGGCCCTGGCCGGCGGCGGCGAGCGGTACGTCGAACGGCACCGGGGGCGCGGCAAGTTGCTCGCGCGCGAGCGCATCGAGCTGCTCGTCGACGAGGACTCGCCGTTCCTGGAGCTGTCCCCGCTCGCCGCCTGGGGCAGCGACCACCCCGTGGGCGCCGCGCTGGTCACCGGCATCGGCGTGATCGAGGGCGTGGAGTGCGTGATCACCGCCAACGACCCCACCGTGCGCGGCGGCGCCAGCAACCCGTGGACGCTGCGCAAGGCCCTGCGCGCCCACGAGATCGCCCTCGCCAACCGCCTCCCGCTGGTCAACCTGGTCGAGTCCGGCGGCGCCGACCTGCCCAGCCAGAAGGAGATCTTCATCCCCGGCGGCGCCCTCTTCCGCGACCTCACCCGGCTCTCCGCCGCCGGAATCCCCACCGTGGCCGTGGTGTTCGGCAACTCCACCGCCGGCGGCGCGTACGTGCCCGGCATGTCCGACCACACCGTGCTGGTCAAGGAGCGCGCCAAGGTCTTCCTCGGCGGCCCGCCGCTGGTCAAGATGGCCACCGGCGAGGAGGCCGACGACGAGTCCCTCGGCGGCGCCGAGATGCACGCCCGCACCTCCGGCCTGGCCGACCACTTCGCCGTGGACGAGGCGGACGCGCTGCGCCTGGCCCGCCGCATCGTCGCCCGCCTCGACCACCGCAAGCCCGGCCCCGGCCCGGACCCGTACGCCGAGCCACCCCGGTACGCCGAGGAGGAACTGCTCAGCATCGTCCCAGGCGACCTCAAGGTGCCCTTCGACCCGCGCGAGGTGATCGCCCGGATCGTCGACGGCTCCGACTTCGACGAGTTCAAGCCGCTGTACGGCAGCAGCCTGGCCACCGGCTGGGCGCGCCTGCACGGGTACCCGGTCGGCGTCCTCGCCAACGCGCAGGGCGTGCTGTTCAGCCAGGAGTCCCAGAAGGCCGCCCAGTTCATCCAGTTGGCCAACCAGCGCCACACCCCGCTGCTGTTCCTGCACAACACCACCGGCTACATGGTCGGCAAGGACTACGAGCAGGGCGGCATCATCAAGCACGGCGCGATGATGATCAACGCCGTCTCCAACTCCACCGTCCCGCACCTGTCCGTCCTGATGGGCGCCTCCTACGGCGCCGGGCACTACGGGATGTGCGGCCGGGCGTACGAGCCGCGGTTCCTGTTCGCCTGGCCGAGTGCCAAGTCCGCCGTGATGGGCCCGCAGCAGCTCGCCGGGGTGCTCTCCATCGTCGCCCGCCAGTCCGCGGCGGCGAAGGGCCGCCCGTACGACGAGGAGGCGGACGAGGCGATCCGGGCGATGGTCGAGCAGCAGATCGAGGCCGAGTCGCTGCCCGTCTTCCTGTCCGGCCGGCTCTACGACGACGGCGTGATCGACCCGCGCGACACCCGGACGGTGCTGGGCCTGTGCCTGTCGGCGATCCACAACGCGCCCGTCGAGGGCGCGCGCGGCTACGGCGTCTTCCGGATGTGAGGGAATCCCTGATGATCACTAACCCGCTGATCGGCAACCTGCTGGTCGCCAACCGGGGCGAGATCGCCCGCCGCGTCTTCCGCACCTGCCGGGAGCTGGGCATCGCCACCACCGCCGTCCACTCCGACCCGGACGCCGGCGCCCCGCACGTGCGCGAGGCCGACACCGCCGTACGGCTGCCCGGCGCGGCGCCCGCCGACACCTACCTGCGCGGCGACCTGATCGTGGCCGCCGCCCTCGCCGCCGGGGCCGACGCCGTCCACCCCGGGTACGGATTCCTCGCCGAGAACGCCGAGTTCGCGCAGGCCGTCCTCGACGCGGGCCTCACCTGGGTCGGCCCGCCGCCCGCCGCGATCGCCGCCATGGGCTCCAAGACCGCCGCCAAGGCGCTGATGGCCGAGGCGGGCGTGCCCGTGCTGACCGCCCTCGCCGATCCCGTCGAGGCGGACCTGCCGCTGCTGGTCAAGGCCGCGGCGGGCGGCGGCGGGCGGGGGATGCGCGTCGTCCGCCGACTCGCCGACCTGCCGGGCGAGTTGGAGGCCGCCCGGGCCGAGGCCGCGAGCGCCTTCGGTGACGCCGAGGTGTTCTGCGAGCGCTACCTGCCCGACGGCCGGCACGTCGAGGTGCAGCTGATGGCCGACGCCCACGGCACCGTCTGGGCCGTCGGCGACCGGGACTGCTCGCTCCAGCGCCGCCACCAGAAGGTCGTCGAGGAGGCCCCCGCCCCCGGCCTCGCGCCCGCCGTCCGGGCCGCGCTGCACACGGCCGCCGTCGACGCCGCGCGGGCGATCGGCTACCGGGGCGCCGGCACCGCCGAGTTCCTCCTCGGTGGCGACGGCCGGTTCTGGTTCCTGGAGATGAACACCCGCCTCCAGGTCGAGCACCCCGTCACCGAGGCCGTCACCGGCCTCGACCTCGTCGCGCTCCAACTCGCCGTCGCCGAAGGCGAACCGCTGCCCGGGCCCGTCCCTCCGCCCACCACCGGCCACGCGATCGAGGCCCGCCTCTACGCCGAGGACCCGGCCCACGGCTGGCGACCCTCCACCGGCACCCTCCACCGGCTCGAACTCACCGGCCCGCACGAGGAGTTCGGTGGCGCGGGTCTGCGCCTGGACGCTGGGTTCCGATCCGGCGACGAGATCACCCCCCACTACGACCCCATGCTCGCCAAGGTCATCGCCTGGGCCCCCACCCGCGCCGCCGCCGCCCGCCGCCTCGCCGACGCGCTCGCCCGCGCCCGCGTCCACGGGCCCGCCACCAACCGGGACACGCTGGTACGCGCCCTGCGCCACCCGGCCTTCCTGGACGGGCGGTTGCACACCGGCTTCCTCGCCGAACACGCGGCGGAGCTCACCGGACCGGACGAATCGGGCGTGCCGCGCGCCGCCCTGGCCGCCGCCCTCGCCGACGCCGCCGCCCGGCGCACCCCACTGCCCTCCGGCTGGCGCAACCTGCCCTCCCAGCCGCAGGTCAAGCGCTACCGGGCCCCGGGTGGCGGGGAGGTGGAGGTGCGCTACCGCCACACCCGCGACGGCCTGCGGGCCGAGAGCCACCCAGGTGTCGAACTCCTCAGCGCCGAGCCGGAGTTCGTCGTCCTCCGCGCGAACGGCCTGCGGCGCGGCTACCACCTCGCCCGCCACGGCGACCAGGTATACGTGGACACCGCCACCGGGTCCGTCACCCTCACCGCCCTGCCCCGCCACCCCGAACCCGCCGTCCGCACCGACCCCGGCGCCCTGCTCGCCCCCATGCCCGGCACCGTCGTGCGGACCACCGCCGCCGTGGGCGAGACCGTCACCGCCGGGCAGAGCCTGCTCGTCCTGGAGGCGATGAAGATGGAGCACCGCATCACCGCCCCCGCGGACGGCGTCCTCGTCGAACTCCGCGCCGAACCCGGCCGCCAGGTCGAACTCGGCGCCCTGCTCGCGGTCGTCAAGACCACCTCCGAGACATCCGAGACCTCCGAGACAGAGGAACCCGCATGACCAGCATCGGCAGCCAGCTCCTCGAAACCCCCGAACGCCGCGACCTGCGCAAGGCCGTCGGCGACCTCGGCCGCCGCTACGGCTCCGCGTACTACCTCGCCAAGGCCCGCGCGGGCGAGCCCGCCGAGGAGCTGTGGGCCGAAGCCGGCAAGGCCGGCTACCTCGGCGTCAACCTGCCCGCCGAGTACGGCGGCGGGGGCGGCGGCATCACCGACCTCGCCATCGTCCTGGAGGAACTCGGCACCGCTGGCTGCCCGTTGCTGCTGCTCATCGTCTCCCCGGCCATCTGCGGCACCGTCATCGCCCGCTACGGCACCGAGGAGCAGAAGCGCCGCTGGCTGCCCGGACTCGCCGACGGCACACGGAAGATGGCCTTCGGCATCACCGAACCCGACGCCGGCTCCAACTCCCACCGCATCTCCACCGTCGCCCGCCGCGACGGCGAGGACTGGCTGCTCACGGGCCGCAAGGTCTTCGTCTCCGGCATCGACCACTCCGACGCCGTCCTGTTCGTCGCCCGCACCGAGGACGCCCGCACCGGCAAGCTCAAGCCCTGCCTGTTCGTCGTCCCGCGCGAGACCCCCGGCTTCGAGTACCGGGCGATTCCGATGGAACTCATCGCCCCCGAGAAGCAGTTCCAGGTCTTCCTCGACGACGTCCGGCTGCCCGCCGACGCCCTCGTCGGCGACGAGAACGCGGGCCTGCTGCAGCTCTTCGCCGGCCTCAACCCCGAGCGCATCCTCACCGCCGCCTTCTCCCTCGGCCTCGCCCGCCAGGCCCTCGGCAAGGCCGTCGACTACGCGAAGACCCGCACCGTCTGGTCCACCCCCATCGGCGCCCACCAGGGCCTCGCCCACCCCCTCGCCCAGTGCGCCGTCGAGATCGAACTCGCCCGCCTCATGACCCAGAAGGCCGGCCTCCTCTACGACGCCGGCGAGGACCTCGCGGCCGGCGAGGCCGCCAACATGGCCAAGTACGCGGCCGGCGAAGCCGCCGCCCGCACCGTCGACCAGGCCGTCCAGACCCTCGGCGGCAACGGCCTCACCCAGGAATACGGCCTCGGCGCCCTCCTCGCCGCCACGAGGGTCGGCCGCGTCGCCCCGGTGAGCCGCGAAATGATCCTCAACTACGTCGCCCAACACACCCTCGGCCTCCCCAAGTCCTACTAGCCCACCCCAACAGGCCTCCTGCGCAGGAAGTCGACCTGGCCGACTTCCTGCGCAGGCGGGGCGGCTGCCGCTCAGGGTGACCTCGGTTGCTTGCCTGTGCACGGGAAGTCGATGTGGCCGACTTCCTGCGCACAGGTGTGGGGACGGGCTGCGCGCCCCATGGGGGGCGACCTCGGCCGCTCGCTCGCGCGAGGGCTGGCTTCTTGCGCGGCCACTTTCCCACGGGCCTGCCCTTGGGGAAGGTCGTCACCTGCCTGGTGTGGCCGGGCCGCGTGGCTTGCCTTGCCGTCCCCCTCATGGCGGGGGACGGCGGCTACCGGTCGTGCTTGCCCAGGCCGCCTTGCTTGGTTCGCTCGCTTGTACGTGGCCTGGCTGGCGTCCGCCGCGCCAGCCAGGCCACCGGTGTGCGCGGGAAGTCGACCGGGCCGACTTCCTGCGCCATTGCGGGGGATGGCTACTGCCGCCCGGGGTCACCTCGGTTGCTCGCCTGTGGGCGAGCTGGCTTCCTCTGTGCGTAGGAAGTCGACGTGGCCGACTTCCTACGCACGCGTCGCCCCCGGGGGCGACGGTCGCCTGCCTGGGTTGTGGCTTCCGTTGCCGTCCCCCGCGCTCGTGCTGGGGACGGCTGCTATCGATGCGCGCTCAGGGCGTCCGGCCCGGAGCGCATCCTCGGTGGCACTTCTTCCCCTCGCCTTGTAGCTGCCGCCCACCTTGGGGCGAGGTGGTCAATGTGCGCTGGGGCAGCGAGTGGTGGGGGAGAGGCGCTCCGTTCGGGGGTGGGTTTGCGTGCGGGTTGGTGGTCAATTCGCCTTGGAGCAGCTGGTGGTGAGGGCAATGCCGCCCCGCCCGGGGGCGGGCGGGGCGGCGGGGGAAAGAGGGCGGGCGGGGAAGGTCTAGGCGGTCTGCGGGGTGTACGTGAAGAAGTCGATGACGTCCTGGAGGGCCGGGTCGACGGCGGTCCCGGGTTCGGTGGTGGGGCCGTGGTCGGCCGAGCGGGGGAACATGGCGCGTTCGTAGGTGGCGATGGCCGTGTCAGGGGCGTCGGGGTGGGCCGCGAGGGCCTGGGCGAGTTCGGCGGCGTCGAGCATGGCGAGGTTGGCGCCCTCGCCGTCGGGCGGGGAGAGGTGGGCGGCGTCGCCGATCAGGGTGGTGCCGGGCACCTGGTCCCAGCGGTGGGGGATGGGCAGGGTGTGGATGGGGCGGAAGAGCGGCGGGGTGTCGCTCGCGCTGATCAGCGCGGTGAGGTCCGGGGCCCAGCCGTCGAACTCGCGCAGGATGCCGGCGGTGGCGGCGGAGGGGTCGCCGAAGTCGATGGCGTCGAACCACTCGCGCGGCTTGCGCAGCGCGACGTAGGCGTGCAGCGTGGAGCCCTTCTCGCGGTGGGCGCCGAGCTGCCTCTGGCCGGGGTCGATGGCGAACATCCCTCCGTCGCCGACCAGTTCGGCGGCCGCGGGGTGGCGGGTGTCGGCGTCGTGGAGGTAGGTCTCGACGAAGGACATGCCGCTGTACCGGGGGACGGCGGGGGAGAGCAGCGGCCGGACGCGGGACCAGGCGCCGTCCGCGCCGACCAGCACGGTGGTGGTGACGGACGGGTGGTCGGTGAAGCCCACCTCGTGGCGGCCGCGGCCCAGCGCGCGTACGCCGCTGACCTTGTGCCCCCAGCGGACGGTGCCTGCCGGGAGCGAGTCGAGGAGCATCCGGCGCAGGTCGCCGCGCTGGACCTCGGGGCGTCCGCCGGTGCCGTCGTCACTGCGTTCGTAGCGCAGGTTCGCGTTCCGGTCGAGGATGCGCATGGCCTGGCGGCCGTGGAGGACGAGGGCGCGGAACTCCTCGTCGAGGCCGGCGGCGCGCAGGGCGATCCGGCCGTTGTGGTCGTGGATGTCGAGGAGGCCGCCCTGCGGGCGCGCGTCGGGGGAGGCGTCGGCCTCGTAGACGGTGGCGCGGACGCCGTGGACGTGCAGGACCCGGGCGAGGGTGAGGCCGCCGAGTCCGGCGCCGATGATCGTGATGCCGGGGGTGTCCGTGGTCATTGAAACTCCTTGGCCGTCGCGGCCTGCCGGGCGGGTTGCCCGGCGGGCTCTGCGACCAAGGTTGCGGGGCCGCGCCGACACCTCACCGGCAGCGGGCTCACAGCCCCGGCAGCCGACTGACACGCCACTGCCACCCCGCTGCCACCTCCTGCCACCCGGCCGTGGCGGTCAGCCGCGGGTGGCGCTGAGGTGGGCGAAGACGACGGTGTTGGACTCGTACCCGGTGCGGCGGTCGAAGCGGCCGCCGCAGGTGATCAGGCGCAGGTCGGAGCGGGTGGGGACGCCTCCGTAGACGAGGGTGTCGGGGAAGTCCTGCTTCGGGAAGACCCGGACGGCGTCGACGGTGAAGACGGCCGTGCGCCGGTCCTTGCGGGCGACCTCGACGGTGTCGCCGGGGCGCAGCAGCCCGAGGCGGTAGAAGACCGCCGGGCCGCTGCGGTTGTCCGCGTGGCCGACGACGAGGGCGGCGCCGGCGGCGCCGGGGGCGGGGCCGTCGCGGTACCAGCCGGTGAGGTTGCGCTGGTCCATGGGCGGGGTGGCGATCTGGTGGGCGGGGGTCAGGCCGAGGCCGGTGACCGGGGCGTCGACCTTGATGGCCGGGATGCGGATGCGGGTCGGTACGGAGGCGGCCAGGGGCGGGAAGGAGGGCGGGAGCGACGGGGCGGGAGCGGGCGTCGGAGTGGGGGCGGCGCTGGGCGTCACCGAGGGAACGGGCGCGGGTGCCGGCAGCGGGGGCCCGGTGCGGTCGGCGGTGCCGTGGAGGACGAGCCACCCGCCCCCCGCCGCGAGCGCCAGCGCGAGGGCCCCGGCCGTCCAGCGGCCGGGGCCGACGCGCGGTGCGCGGGCGGGTCGGTCAGGACGCGGCATTGCGCCCGTTGCGGCGGCGCAGCGCACGGACGCCGAGCGCGCCCGCACCGGCGAGCAGCACGCCGCCGCCGAGCACCTCGGCCGCGTCGGGCCCGGAGGTGCCGCCGCCGCCGGTGCCGACCCCGCCGTGCGGCCCGCCGCTGGGGGAGGCGCCGGGGGAGGTGCCCGGGGAGGTGCTGGGCGAGGCGCCGGGGGATGTCCCGGGGGAGGTGGACGGAGACGGCGAGTGGGAGCCGGAGGGAGAGGAGGACGGCGACGACGAGGGCGACGGCGAGGAGGTCGCACAGGAGACCTCGAAGACCTTGTGCTTCGCGCTGCCGTTCTCGCCGACGAACGTCCAGTCGAGCTTGTAGTGCCCGTCCGGCAGGCTGAACAGGCCCGTCGCTCCGGTGCCGCCCACGAGCGTGATCGACCCGGCGAGCACCTGGGCGGTGCCGGTCGGCGGTTGCTGCTCGATCGTCCAGTTCACCTGCTGGATGGTGTCGAAGTTGAAGGCGTCCAGGTAGAACTTGCAGACCTTGGGGTTGTCGGCCTGGTCGGTCACCGGCGTGGTGCTGTCGTGCACCTTGACGTCGCCGTTGTCGCCGGGTGCGGCGAAGGCGACGGGGGCGGCGGCGAGGGTGAGGGCGGCCGCGGCGGTGGCGGCGGTGAGGATGCGGGCGGGGAGGACGGCTCTCACGAGGGTGACTCCAGGGTCCGGGGCCGCTCCCGGGGGGCGGGCGGCCGTGGTGCACCACCGTCCGTTCGGGCGCCCGCCGGGGCAACTGTGCCACGCGCGCGCCCTCCCGGGTTCCTCACAATGGCCCAGCGGCGGCCTACGGTCCGTATGCTCCTGAACGCGCCCCGGGCCGGCGCCGCGAACCACCCTTCGCCGGCCGTCGTTGATTCGTCAACTTCCGTACTGGAGGCTTACCTTGGTGTTCCACAGCGAGTTCCCGGACGTCCCGCTGATCGACCTGCCGATCCACGACGCCGTCCTGCGCGACGCGGCCCGCCACGGCGAGCGGCCGGCCCTGGTGGACGGCGTCACCGGAGAGGCCGTCAGCTACGCGCGGCTCCTCGCCGCCGTCGAGCGCGTGGCCGCCGGGCTGGCCGCCGCCGGGGTACGCCAGGGGGACGTCCTGGCCCTGTTCAGCCCCAACAGCACCGCGTACCCGATGGCCTTCTACGGGGCCACCCGCGCCGGAGCGACCGTCACCCCCGTCTCCTCCCTGACCACCCCCGCCGAGCTGGCCCGCCAGCTGGGCGACGCCGGGGCCCGGTGGATCGTCACCGTCTCCGCGTTCCTGCCCACCGCCCGCGCCGCCGCCGAGACCCTGGAGGCCGAGGGCCGCCCGCTCGCCGGGACGGTCGTCCTGGACGGCGCCGACGGCCACCTCTCCCTCGCCGACCTCCTCGCCGCCCCCGGCCCCGCCCCCGCGCTCGCCGTCGACCCCGCCCGGGACGTCGCCGTGCTGCCGTACTCCAGCGGCACCACCGGCCTGCCGAAGGGCGTGATGCTCACCCACCGCTCGATCGCCACCAACCTCGCCCAGTGCGACGCCCTCTACCGCCCCGCCGAGGGCGAACGCGTCCTCGCCGTCCTGCCGTTCTTCCACATCTACGGCCTCACGGCCCTGCTCAACCAGCCGTTGCGCTGCGGCGCCACCGTCGTCGTCCTGCCCCGCTTCGACCTGGAGCAGTTCTGCCGCACCATCGAGGAGCAACGCGTCCAGGCCCTGTTCGTGGCCCCGCCCATCGCCCTCGCCCTCGCCAAGCACCCGGTCGTCGACCGCTTCGACCTCTCCTCCGTCGAGTACCTGCTCTGCGCCGCCGCCCCCCTGGACCCGGACCTCGCCGCCGCCTGCGCCGGCCGTCTGGGCCTGCCGCACCTGCTCCAGGGCTACGGGATGACCGAGCTGTCGCCCGTCACCCACGTCGTCTCCCCCCAGGAGCGCGACCCCTCGCCCGGCTCCTGCGGCCGGATGGTCCCCTCCACCGAGCTGCGCGTCACCGCCCTGGACGGCACCGACGACGACCTCGGGCCCGACCTGCCCGGCGAACTGCTCATCCGCGGCCCGCAGGTGATGAAGGGCTACTTCGGCCGTCCCTCCGACACCGCCGCCGTCGTCGACGCCGAGGGCTGGCTGCACACCGGGGACGTCGGCTTCGTGGACGGGCGCGGGTACCTGCACATCGTCGACCGGGTCAAGGAGCTGATCAAGTACAAGGGCTACCAGGTCGCCCCCGCCGAGCTGGAGGCCGTCCTGCTCGCCCACCCCCAGATCGCCGACGCCGCCGTCATCGGCGTCACCGACGAGCACGGCACCGAGTGCCCCAAGGCCTTCGTGGTCCGCGCCCCGGGCAGCGGCCTGACCGCGGAGGACGTCACCGGGTACGTGGCCGGGCAGGTCGCCCCCTACAAGAAGGTCCGCGCGGTGGAGTTCGTCGACGCCGTCCCCAAGTCCGCGGCCGGGAAGATCCTGCGCCGCGAACTGCGCGCCCGCGAGGCCGCCCACGCCGAGGCCGCCCACTGACCCCCGCCGGGCGAAGACCGCGGCGGGTCTGTGAAGATCGACCGACCACGCCTCCGCCGAAACAGGACGTACCGCCCGCCATGACCAGCCAGCACCCCGCCCGCGAGCCGCAGCAGGACCGCAGCCGAGCCACCCGGGCGCGGCTGCTCGCGGCGGCCGTCGAGTGCCTGGCCGAGCTCGGCTGGCAGGGCTCCACCGTCACCGTCGTCGCCGAACGGGCCGGCGTCTCCCGGGGCGCGGCCCAGCACCACTTCCCGACCCGCGAGGACCTCTTCACCGCGGCCGTCGAGCACGTCACCGCCGAGCGGCTGGCGGCCGTCCGCGCCCACGCGGACGAGCTGCCGGCCGCCGGCCCCGACCGCACCCGCGCCGTCGTCGACATGATCGTGCGCCTCTACACCGGCCCCGCCTTCCGCGCCGCCCTGCACCTGTGGACGGCCGCCGCGACCGAGGAGGCCCTGCGCGAGCGGATCGTCTCCCTGGAGGGCCGGGTCGGACGCGAGGCCCACCGGGCCGCCGTCGAGTTCCTGGACGCCGACGAGACGCTCCCCGGCGTGCGCGAATCCGTGCAGGCCACCCTCGACCTCGCGCGCGGACTGGGCCTGGCCAACCTGCTCACCGACGACAGCCATCGACGTTCCGGGGTGATACGGCAGTGGGCGGGCGTTCTGGAGAGTACGCTGCGGCCGGTACGCCCATGACGCCCGTACACCCGGAGCGGCCGGACGCCCCCAGACCAAGGGGTCGCCGGGCGGCCGATGTCCGTGCAGTCTGGAGAAGAACCCCGGCCGGCACGGACCGCGAGGCCCACCCGGCCGGGCACGAGCCGAACCGGGGTGCTGCCTGATCATGCACGGACACGACTGGGACGCCACCGACGCCGCCGGCCCCGCACCCGGCGGCACCTTCGCACGCCCCGAGGGACACCGGCTCGTCCCGTTCGCGACGGCCCTGCTCCAGGGCGACGGACTGATCCTGCACTGGAGCGAGGACGCCGAGGCCCTCCTCGGCTACAGCACGGACGAGGCCGTCGGCAGCTACGCCGCCCACCTGCTGACCGACGAGACCGACCGGCCCGAGGTGCTCGCCCTGTTCGCGCGGATCATGACCGGCAGCGGCTGGACCGGCGTCTTCCCCGTGCGCCACCGCGACGGCCACAAGGTCGACCTGGAGTTCCGCACCTACCCGATCGCGGGCCCGGCCGGCACCCTGCTGCTGCTCGCCACCGCCTCCGACACCCGCGCCCTGCACGCCGTCGAGGCCGACCTCGCCGTGCTGGACGGCGTGTTCGCCCGCTCGCCGATCGGCATGGCCGTCTACGACACCGACCTGCGCTTCGTCCGCCTCAACGAGTCGCTCGCCCGGATGAACGGCGTGCCGGTCGCCGCCCACCTCGGCCGCCGGATATCCGCCGTCCTGCCCGGCATCAACACCGCCGAGATCGAGCAGACCATGAGACAGGTCCTCAAGACCGGCAAGCCCGTGGTCGACGCCCGCTCCCACGGCCGCGTCCCCGGGGACCCGCGTCGCGACCGCGCCTGGTCCGCCTCCTACTTCCGGCTGGAGGACTCCACCGGCCGGGTCTTCGGCGTCTGTTCCTCGATCATCGACGTCACCGAGCGCTTCCAGGCCGAGGCCCGCGCCGCCCGCGCGCAGGAACGTCTCTCCACGATCGCCGAGGCCACCGCCCGCATCGGCACCACCCTCGACCTCCAGCGCACCGCCGAGGAGCTCATCGAGGCCGTCGTCCCCCGCTTCGCCGACTTCGCCACCGTCGACCTCCTGGAACCGGTGGTGCGCGGCTCCGAGCCCAGCGCCATCCCCACCGACCGGACGATCACCCTGCGGGCCGTCGCCGTCGGGGAGTCGTACGAGTCCGGGCTCTCCCACGCCGTCGACGTGATCGGCGAGACCAGTGAGTACGCCCCCGACCGCAGCTACACCCAGTGCCTGCGCAGCGGCAAGCCCCTGCTGCGCGCCCACGTGGACGAGGAGGTGCTGCGCGGCCTCGTCGCCAGCGAGGACCGCGTCGCCCCCGGGATCGCGGCCGGCATCCACTCGTACATGCTGGTGCCGATCACCGCCCGGGGCATGGTCCTCGGCGGCTCCGAGTTCATCCGGATGCGCAACCCCGAGCCGTTCACCGACGCCGACGTGGCGCTCGCGGAGGAGCTCGTCGCCCGCACCGCGCTGGCCCTGGACAACGCGCGCCTCTACCGGCGCGAGCGCGAGACGGCCCTGACCCTCCAGCGCAGCCTGCTGCCGCAGGAGGTCAACCGCACCCTCGGCCTGGAGATCGCCTACCGCTACCTGCCCAGCAGTGTGGTCAGCGAGGTCGGCGGCGACTGGTTCGACGTGGTCCCGCTGTCCTGCGGCCGGGTCGCCCTCGTCGTCGGCGACGTCATGGGCCACGGCATCCGCGCCGCCGCCACCATGGGCCAGCTGCGCACCGTCGCCCGGACGCTCGCGACCCTGGACATGCCGCCCGAGCAGGTCCTCACCCGGCTGGACGAGACCGCCTCCGGCATCGGCGAGGGCCAGTTCGCCACCTGCATCTGCGCCGTCTACGACCCGCTGGAGCGCACCGTGCAGGTCGCCTCCGCCGGCCACCTGCCGCCCGTGTGGGTCGGCCCGGACGGCATCGCCCGCCGGGTCGACGTGCCGCCGGGGGTGCCGCTGGGCGTCGGCGGGGTGGCCTTCGAGTCGATCGAGTTCACCCTCCCCGAGGGCGGGCTCGTCACCCTCTACACGGACGGCCTGGTCGAGCGGCGCGGCGAGGACCTGGACGCCGGGATCGACAAGCTCGCCCGCACCCTGGCCGGGACCGGGCGGACCCTGGAGGAGAACTGCGACGCCGTCGTCGCCGCCCTCGTCACCGACGGCACCGAGGACGACATCGCGATGATCATGGCGCGGGTGCTGCCGCTGCCCGCCGACCGGATCGCCACCCTCCCGCTCACCGGCGGCGGCAGGGTGCCGGGCCAGGCCCGCCGCTTCACCCGCGCCACCCTGGAGACCTGGGGCCTGAGCGCGCTCTCCGACTACGCCGAACTGCTCGTCAGCGAGCTGGTCACCAACGCCCTGCTGCACGCCGACGCCCCGCGCCGGCTGCGGCTGTTCCGCGACCGGGTGCTCACCCTGGAGGTCTCCGACGCGGGCGGCCAGACCCCGCAGCTGCGCCCCTTCGCCGAGCAGGACGAGGGCGGGCGCGGGATGTTCCTGGTCAGCGAGCTGGCCCACCGCTGGGGCAGCCGGCTCACCCGGGACGGCAAGGTGGTCTGGGCGGAGCTGGAGATGCCCTTCGGCGTGAGCTGAGGGACGGACGGAGCGCGCACCGAGGGACGGACGCGAGAAGGCCCCCGTGGAGGTTCCACGGGGGCCTTCCGGCTGTTGCGCGGCGACTGTTACGCGTCGACCTTCTGCGGGTCCTGGGCCACGGTGACCTCCTCGACGGCGCCTCCCCGGCGGGGGAGCCCGCGCAGCAGGCGCCAGGCCATCAGGGCCGAGGCGGCCAGCAGCAGGGCCGCGAGGATCCCGGCGGTGTTCATGCCCTGGACGAACGCGTCCCGGGCGCTGGCCAGCAGCGGCCCGGCGACGTCCGCCGGCAGTGCGCCGGCCGTCTCCACGGCCGCGCCCAGCGACTCGCCCGCCCGGGCGGTGGCCTCCGCGCCCGCCCCGGCGGGGACGACGAGCCCGTTCGCGTAGATCGAGCCGACCACCGAGCCGACCAGCGCGATGCCGAGCGCCGTGCCCAGCTCGTACGCCGTCTCGGAGACGGCCGAGGCGGCCCCGGCCTTGTCGGCGGGCGCGGCGGTCAGCACGAGGTCCGCGCTGAGGGTGTAGGCCACGCCCTCGGCCGTGCCGACCACCAGGAAGGAGGCGGCCAGGGCCAGGTAGGTGGTGTCCTGCTGGAGGAAGCCGAGGACGGCCATGCCGGCGCCCATGGCCAGCAGGCAGACGGTCAGCAGCAGCCGGGCGCCGAAGCGCCGGGCCAGCCGGGCCGTCAGCAGACCGCCCGCCACCGAGCCCGCGAAGGCCGGCAGCTCGGCCAGGCCCGCCTGCAACGGCCCGTAGCCGCGCACCAGTTGGAGGTACTGGGAGCTGACGAAGATGACGCCGGAGACGCCGACCAGCGAGATCAGCGAGGCCGTCACGGCGGCGGTGAAGCGCCGGTCGGCGAACAGCCGCACGTCCAGCAGCGGGTTCTCGAGGCGCAGTTGGCGGCGGACGAAGACGGTCAGCGCGGCGGCGCCGAGCAGGAAGGTGACCGGCACGTCCCAGCGGGCCACGCCGTGGGCGGCGGCCTCCTTGATCGCGTACACCGTGCCGATGACCCCGGCCATGGACAGCACCACGCTCAGCACGTCCCAGCGGCCCGGCTTCGGGTCCTTGGACTCCGGCAGCAGCCAGGCGCCGAGGCCCAGCAGCAGGAGCAGCACCGGGATGTTCAGCAGGAACACCGAGCCCCACCAGAAGTGCTCCAGCAGCACTCCGCCGACCACCGGCCCGAGTGCGGCGCCGGCGGTGGCCGCCGCGCCCCAGATGCCGATGGCGGTGGCCCGCTCGCGGTCGTCCGGGAAGAGGGAGCGGATCAGCGAGAGGGTGGAGGGCATGATCGTCGCCCCGGCCACGCCGAGCAGTGCGCGGGCCAGGATCAGCCAGCCGGCGCTGGGCGCGTAGGCGGCGAGCAGGGAGGCGGCGCCGAAGGCGGCGGAGCCGATCAGCAGCAGCTTCTTGCGGCCGATCCGGTCGCTGAGGGAGCCCATGCTGACCAGCAGGCCGGCGAGGACGAAGGAGTAGGAGTCGCCGATCCAGAGCAGCTGGGTGCCGCTGGGGCGCAGCGTCTCGCTGATGGAGGGGATGGCGAGGGAGAGGACGGTCGCGTCGAGGGCGACCACGGTGACGGCGAGGACGAGGACGGCGAGGCCGGTCCAGCGGGTGTGAGCGCGGGTGTTGCTCATGGGGTATCGGTTTCCGGTTTCCGGTCCGGTCAGGAAGTGGGCGCGGTGGTGGTCCCCGGGCGGCGCAGGGCGCCGCCGAGGAAGAGTTCGGTGAGGGAGAAGGAGGCGTCGCGCGGGGCGAGGCGGCCGTCCTGGATGGCCCAGCCGACGGCGGCGACGAGGTCGAAGAACGCCTCGCTGAGCCAGCCGGCGCTGAGTTCGATCCTGAAGACGCCCTGCTGCTGGCCGCGCAGGAAGAGCGCGTGCAGCCGGGCCTGCTGGAGCTCCCAGAGGTCGTTGATCTCGTCGTTCTCGTAGAGCTGGTTCTCGCCCGCGAGGAAGGCGCAGAGCGCCGCGTCCGGCACGGAGGCGTCGACCAGGCGGCGCAGGGCGGCCTCGGCGTCGCCGTCGTCGACGGCGGCCGTGTCCAGGGCGGCGGCCATGCGTTGGAGCCCGAGGAGGCCGACCTCGCGGATCAGGGCCTCGCGGCCCGGGAAGAGCCGGTGCAGGGTGGCGCGGCTGATGCCGGCGGCGCGGGCGATCTCGTCGAGGTGGGCGCCGGGGCGGCGGGAGAGCACGCCGACGGCGGCTTCGAGGACGGTGTCGCGGTCGGTGGCCATGAGTCGAGTGTAGAGCAGATGAGACACCTATGTCTCAATATTACTGCGTGAGTCTCATATGAGCTGCTCGGGCACCGTGCGCGGACGACAAAAACCGGGGACGGCGGGTGTGCCGTCCCCGGTGGGGTGCCCTGGTGCCTCGCGGCCGCTCAGCTCTGGTTGTAGAACCCGGTGTCGTCCATCGGCCGGTCGATCACCATCACCTCGACGTCCGCCGGGGTGAGCAGGAACACCCGGCGGGCGATCCGCTCGATGCCGCCGCGGGTGCCGAAGATCAGCCCGGAGGCGAAGTCCACCATGCGCTTGGCCTCGGCCTCGTCCATCTCGGTGAGGTCCATGACCACCGGGGTGCTCGCCCGGATGTGCTCGCCCACCGTCCGCGCGGCCTCGAAGCCGGTCGGACGGAGGGAGACGATCTTCGCGGGCGCGGGGACGGCCGGGATCGTGTCCTGATCGCCCCACTCGTCCTCGTACACCGCGGCCGGGTAGTTCCCGGAGGGCATCAGCCACCCGTTGTGGTGCTCGTCGCGAAGTGCTCCCATGCCGCGCCTCCCTGCCTCGTCCCGTCCTGGTCCCCCGGGGGCGCGTGTCCTTTTTGACACGTCATCCACTCGTCGGAACTGTCCGAGTATCGCACTGTTCACCGGTCCTGTGCCCGCTCGCGGCCTCCGTACGAGTCGCGCCGTGCCGGAAACCCGGGTCGACCCGGGCACCAATCACCGACGCGCAGGTGCACCGTACGGTTGCGCGCGTAGACCATATCGGTCACGGTCACCGCGCAATTGACCTTCTGTCAACAATGCGGAAACGATTTCACCCGCGTTCGATCACGGCTCATTCGCCGGTCGAACCGTCCACCAGTTCCCGCAGAAGATCCGCGTGTCCGTTGTGCCGGGCGTACTCCTCGACCATGTGCACGAGGATCCAGCGGAGCGTCACCTCCTCGCCCCGGCGCGGCTTCATGCCGAAGGTGTCCAGCGACAGGCCGGCGGCCGCGACGCGCGACGCCTCGACCTCGGCACGCCAGAGGGCGAGGTCGGCGGCGACGTCGGCGGTGTCGACGTCGTCGAAGTCGCCGTCCGGGTTGTCGGGGCCGCAGAAGTGGCCGGTGCCGATCTCCTCGCCCAGCAGGATCGACTGGAACCAGTACCGCTCCACCTCGGCCATGTGCCGGACCAGGCCCAGCAGGGAGAGGGTGGAGGGCGGGACGGAGCGCAGGCGCAGCTGGTCGTCGGTGAGGCCCTGGCACTTCAGGGCGAGGGTGTTGCGGTGGTAGTCGAGCCAGGCGTTGAGCGTCGGGGTCTCGTCGGCGGCCATCGGCGGGTCCACCCGCGGTTCGAGTTCGGTCATGGTCGACCATCCTGGCGCCGACGCGGCGGCCCGGCCAGCGGATTTCGGGCGGCGCCCGTCGGTCAGGCGGCGGCGCGGCGGCCGCGGCGCCGGGCGAGGGCCGCCCGCCACAGGCCCACCAGGGTGCCCAGCACCAGCAGGGCCACGCCCCCGGCCGACACCAGGAAGGCCGGCGAGCCCGGGTGGCTCGCGCTGGCCGCCGCCGCCACGTACACGGCGGTGGTGGGTATGACGCCGATCGCTGTGGCGGTCAGGAAGGGCAGGAAGCGCACCCCGGAGAAGGCGGCGCCGTAGTTGCCCGCCTGGAAGGGCATCCCCGGCAGCAGCCGCAGCACCAGGACGCTGCGGAAGCCCTGCTCGGTGAAGCGCCGGTCCAGCGCGCCGAGCACCTTGCCGCGCAGGTACGGGCGCAGCGCCTCCCGGCCGAGCCGGCGGCCGAGGCCGAAGGCCGCCACCGCGCCGAGCGTCGTCCCGGCGACGGCCAGGGCCACGCCCTCCTGGATGCCCAGCAGCAGCCCGGCGGCGGCGTTCAGCGCGGGGCGGGGGACGAAGGCGAGCGTGCCGACGGCGTAGACGAGGGTGAACAGCGGCGCGAACCAGTAGCCGGGGAGGCGGTCGGCGAGGCCGCCGTCCAGCACCTCGGCCGGGCTCCAGAGCAGCAGCGACCCGGCGGCGGCGCCCAGCAGCACGACGAGCAGCCCGAGGCGCCACCAGGCGGCCGCGCGCCCCGGCGGCGTCTCGGCGGGGGCGTCGGCCACGGGTGCGGGTGCGGGGGGAGCGTCGGTCGCGGGCACCCGCCGAGCCTAACCCGGGCTTTGTGGGGGCTGGATGCCCGGGTCGTGGAGGAGGTGTGGGGAGGGGGTATTGGCACGGTGGAGGTTCCCCCGTAGCCTGTGCGGTCCACCGCGGGCGTCGCGGTGCTCGGAGGGGAGAGAACGCGTGAACTCACTTGCCACGAAGGCTCGTTGGTTAGGTGCCGCGGTTGCGGCGGCGGTGCTGCTGGTGGCCGGGGCGGGCACCGCCGGCGCGCGTACGGCGGACGGGGGCGAAGGGCCGGTGCGGGGCGTCCCGCAGACCGTCGCCCTGCACGGGGGCGGCCAATCGGTGGCGGTCAGCCCGGACGGTCGTACGGCGTACGTCTCGACCAGTTCCCGCGGCCGGGGCTCGGGCCTGGACGTGGTCGACACCCGCAGCGGCGCCGTCACGGCGAGCCTGCTGCTCAGCGGGGGGTTCAACGCCGCCTCCGCCGAGGTGGCCGTCAGTCCGGACGGTTCGCAGGTGTACGTGCTGTACGGGGTCGGCCACGGCTCGCCGGTGTCCCTGCTGGGCGTGGTCGACACGGCCACCAACACCCTGGTCGCCAGCGTCGCGCCCCCGGCCCAGACCACCCCGGCGGGCTACCTGGCCGGCAACCTGAGCAAGCTGGCCGTCAGCGCGGACGGGGGCCGGGTGTACATGACGCAGTTCGGCCCGACCTCCCCGCAGCGCCCGACCGAGGAGGGCACCCGCGTCCTGCAGTTCGACACCGGTCAGCAGGCGTTCACCGGCGCGGTGACGGTGCCCGGGCACTTCACCGGGTCGGTCGTCGCGCGGCCGGCCGGCGACGACGTGTACGTGGCCACCGACGAGGGCCTGACGCACCTGGACACCGGCGGTGCGACCCCCGTCGTGGAGAGCACCGACTCCACCGTCGGCGGCGCCTTCGCCGCCCTGGTGCTGTCCCCGGACGACACGAGGCTCTTCGGGGTCAACGGAGCGGGCCGCGGCTTCACCGTCGACGTCGCCACCGACGCCGTCACCGCGAGCTACGACATCACGCCGCACCGGTGGCTGCGCTCCCTGGCCGTGAAGGCGGACGGCACCCGGCTGTATGCGCTCGGCCAGGACTACGCGATCGTCGCGGTCGACACCGCGACCAACACCGTCGTCCCCGCCGAGGGCGTTCCGGGCCTGTCCTACGCCACGGCCCTGGTGCTGGGCCCGGACGGGCACACCTTCTACGTGGTGGCGGGCGCGGAGCTGCGGATCATCGGCGTCTGACCCGGGCGTGGACCGTTCGTGCACCGGTGTCCGTTCGCGCCACCGGTGCACGAACGGTGTCCGGGAAGTCGTTGTTGGCGGCCCCGGCCCCTCCCCGTAGCGTGTGCCCTCGACCGCGGGCAGCGCGGTTTCCTTTGGGGAGGAAACACATGAACTCGATTGCTGTGAAGGCTCGTTGGCTCGGCGCCCTGGTGGCGGCGGGGGTGTTGCTCGCGGCCGGTGCGGGCACCGCCGGTGCGCGGACGGCGGGCGGGGAGGACGGGCCCGCGCGCGGTGTCCCGCAGGCCGTCGACCTGCACGCCGGGGCCCGGTCGGTGGCGGTCGCCCGGGACGGGCGCACGGCGTACGTGTCGGTGAAGGAGGGAGGCCGGCACGGCGCCGGGGTGAAGGTGGTCGACACCCGCAGCGGGGCCGTCACCGCCGATGTGACGCTCACCACCGGGTTCGACGCCTCGGCCGGCCCGGTCGCCCTGAGCCCGGACGGCTCGCGGGCGTACGTCCTGTACAGCCTGGGCCACGGTCTGCGGCTGTCCCTGCTGGGCGTGATCGACACGGCCACCAACACCCTGGTCGCCACGGCCGCCGCCCCCGACCAGCCCCGCCCCGCCGGGGCGCAGCCCGGCTCCCTCGGCGCGCTCTCCGTCAGCGCCGACGGCTCGCGGGTCCTCGTCACCCAGTACGGCCCGGCGGGGGACAACGGCCCGACCCTGGAGGGCACCCGCGTCCTGCAGTTCTCCCCGGCGCAGCTGGCGTACACCGCCGCCGTGACGGTGCCGGGCCACTTCACGGGGGCGGTCGTCTCCCGGCCCGGCGGCGGGGACGCGTACGTGGCCACCGACGAGGGCCTGGTGCACCTGAACACCAGCGGCGCGGCCCCCGTCGCGGCCGACACCGTCGCCTTCGCGGACGGCGCCTTCGCGGGCCTGGCGATCTCCCCGGACGGCAGCCGCCTGTACGGCGTGAACGGCAGCGGCCGGGGCCTGGCCGTCGACCTCGCCACGGAGACGACCGTCGCGGTCTTCGACGTGACCCCGGGCACGTGGGTCCGCGACCTGTCGGTGAGCGCGGACGGCACCCGGCTCTACCTGCTCGCCCAGGACTCCTCGGTGCTGTCGATCGACACCGCGACCGACGCCGTCCTGCCCGGTGAGGGCGTCAAGGGCCTCACCGGCACGGGTGGCCTGGCGGTGGGACCGGACGGCCACACCTTCTACGTCACCTCCGGCACGAGCCTGCTGATCATCGGCTTCTGACGGGTGGGCCGGCCCCGCCGAGGGCGGTATTGGCGGGGTCGGCCATCCCCCGTAGCGTGAGCCCTCCACCGCGGGCAGCGCGGTGTTCCCAGGGGAGGGTTGAGCGTGAACTCGCTTGCTGTGAAACGTCGTTGGTTAGTCTCATTGGTCACGGCGGGGGTGCTGCTGGCGGCCGGTGCGGGCACCGCCGCCGCGCGGACGGCGGGCGCGGGCGGCCCGGTGCGGGGCGTCCCGCAGACCGTCCAGCTGAAGCTGCCGGCCGACTCGGTGGCCGTCAGTCCGGACGGGCGCACGGCCTACGTGTCGGTGGGCCACAGGACGAGCGGCGCGCGGCTGGACGTGGTCGACACCCAGAGCGGGGCCGTCACCGCCGAGGTGGTGCTGAACCCCGGGTTCGAGATCGCGGTGGGGAAGGTGGCCGTGAGCCCGGACGGGTCCCGGGTCTACGTGCTGTACGGGCTCGGCCGCCACCTCCAGCTGTCCATGCTGGCCGTCCTCGACACGGCGACCAACACCGTGATCGCCAAGGTGGCCGCCCCCGACCAGCCCCGGCCGGACCGCACCCAGACCGGGCGCCTGAGCGCGCTGGCCGTGAGCGACGACGGCTCGCGCGTCTTCGTCGCCCAGGGGGGACCCGTGCAGGGCAACCGCCCGAACCTGGAGGGCACCCGGATCCTGCAGTTCTCCCCGCAGCAGTTGGCGTACACCGCCGCCGTGACCGTCCCGGGCAAGTACTCCGGGGGCATCGCCGTACGGCCGGGCGGGCGGGACGCGTACATCTCCACCGACCGGGGGCTCACGCACCTGGACACCAGCGGCGACACCCCGGTCGTGCGGAGCACCGTCGCCCGCGCGGGCGGGGAGTTCGCCGGGCTGTCCGTGGCCCCCGACGGCTCCCGGCTCTACCGGGTGGACGGCGGCGGCGCGGGCGCGGTCGTCGACCTCGCCACGGACTCCGTCGCCTCGACCTTCACCGTCGACAAGGGCCGGTCGATCCGCTCCCTGCCCGTGAGCGCGGACGGCAGCCGCCTGTACACGCTCGCCCAGGACACCACGGTGCTGTCCATCGACACCTCGACCACCGCCGTCGTCCCCGGTGAGGGTGCGACCGGGATCGACGGCGCGATGGACCTGGCGGTCGGCCCCGACGGCCACACCTTCTACGTCGCCGCCGGCAACAGTCTGCGGGTCATCGGCTTCTGACCGTAGGGCGCGCCCGGCCCCGCCGGAGACGGTGTTGGCGGGGCCGGGCTTCGCCCGTAGGGTGTGCCCCCACCGCGGGCAGCGCGGTGGTCCCAGGGGAGGAAAAGTATGAACTTAACTGCTGTGAAGGCTCGTTGGTTAGGTGCGCTGGTCGCGGCGGGAGTGCTGCTCGTCGCCGGTGCGGGTACGGCGGGTGCGCGTACGACGGACGGGGACGAAGGGCCGGTGCGGGGTGTCCCGCAGACCGTCCAGCTGAAGCTGCCGCCCAAATCGGTGGCCGTCAGCCCGGACGGGCGCAAGGCGTACGTGTCGGTGGGCCACACGACCAGTGGCGCGCGGCTGGACGTGGTCGACACGCAGAGCGGGGCCGTCACCGCCGAGGTGGTGCTGAACCCCGGGTTCGAGATCTCCGTCGGGCAGGTGGCCGTCAGCCCGGACGGCTCCCGGGTCTACGTGCTGTACGGGCTCGGTCGCCACCTCCAGCTGTCCATGCTGGCCGTCCTCGACACGGCGACCAACACCGTGATCGCGAAGGTGGCGGCCCCCGACCAGCCCCGGCCCGACCCGGAGCGCACGACCACCGGGCGCCTGAGCGCGCTGGCCGTCAGCGACGACGGCTCGCGGGTCTTCGTCGCCCAGGAGGGCCCCAAGCGGCCCAACCGCCCGATCCAGGAGGGCGCCCGCATCCTGCAGTTCTCCGCGTGGGACCTGACGTACACCGCCGCCGTGACGGTGCCGGGCAAGTACACCGGGGGCGTCGCCGTGCGGCCGGGCGGCGGGGACGCGTACATCTCCACCGACGAGGGGCTGTCGCTCCTGGACACCAGCGGCGACACCCCGGTCCTGGAGAAGACCCTCGCCGACAGGGACGGCTGGCTGGCAGGCCTGGCCGTGTCCCCCGACGGCTCCCGCCTCTACCAGGTGCACACGGGCGGCGCGGGCACGGTCGTCGACCTCTCCACCAGCACCGTCGACTCGACCTTCACCGTCGAGTCGGGCGCCTCGCGGTGGTCCCTGGCGCTGAGCGACGACGGCTCCCGGCTCTACTCGGTCGCCCAGAACTCCAAGGTCCTGTCGATCGACACCGACACGAACGCCGTCGTCCCCGGCGAGGGGGTCACGGGTCTGAGCGGTGCGGCGGGGCTGGCCCTCGGCCCCGACGGCCACACCTTCTACGTCGTCTCCGGCGCCGGTCTGCAGATCATCGGCCACTGACCCGGGGAACGGGCCCGCTCCCGCCGTGCGGGGAGCGGGCCCGTTCGGCGCGGGCGGGCGGACGGTCGCTCCCGGGCGTTCCGGGCGGCCGTCAGAGTGCGGTGGCGTCCTTCACGTACGCCTTCTCCGGGGACACCTCGGTGACGGTCTTCGGGGCGGAACCCCTTTCCGCCAGTCGCAGCGCCCCCGCGCCGAGGACGAGGGCGAAGGCGAGGGCCGTGACGAGCCCGAAGGAGACGGTCAGCGAGGTGGCCTGGGCAAGGGCGCCGATCACGGCGGGGGCGATCAGGCCGGAGGTGTAGGTGACGGTGGCGACGCCCGCGATGGCCTGGCTGGCGTTGGTGCCGATCCGCCCGGCCGCCGCGAAGGCGAGCGGGACGATCACGGCGATGCCGACGCCGATCAGCGCGAACCCGGGGATGGCCAGGGCCGGGCTGTCGGCGGCGACCACCAGCAGTCCGCCGGCGGTGGCGACCGCCCCGCCGAGGCGGGTGGTCCGTACGGGGCCGAGGCGCCGGATCGCCGCGTCCCCGGCGAGGCGGGCGGCGGCCATGGTGAGGGCGAAGGCGGTGTACGAGGCGGCGGCGACGGTGGCGGAGGAGCCGGTGACGTCCCGCAGGTAGACGCCGCTCCAGTCCATCGAGGCGCCCTCGGCGAACACCGCGCAGAACCCGACCAGGCCGATCACCAGCGAGCTGCGCGGCGGCAGCGCGAACCGCGGCGGGGCCTCGTCCTCCTCGGTGGCCCGGATGTCGGGCAGTCCGGCGCAGACGGGCTGGGCGAGGATCAGCAGCACCAGGGCGGTGACGGCGAGCTGGAGCCGGGCGTCGAGGTCGAGGTGGGCGGCGAGGATGCCGAAGCCGGAGGCGACCAGCCCGCCCGCGCTCCACATGCCGTGCAGTCCGGACATGATCGAGCGGCCGAGGCGCTCCTCGATCTCCACGCCCTGGGCGTTCATCGCGACGTCGGCCATGCCCGCCGTGGCGCCGTACAGCAGCAGTGCGACGCACAGCACCGGCAGCGCGGGGGCGAGCGGGGGCAGGACGAGGCTCAGGCAGCACAGGGAGAGCAGGCCGCGCACCGCCGCCCGGCCGCCGTAGCGGTGGACGAAGCGGCCGGCGAGCGGCATGGCCAGGGAGGACCCGATGGCGGGCATCACCAGGGCCAGGCCGAGCAGGCCGGGGGAGAGGTCGAGACGGTGCTGCAGCCAGGGGATGCGGGTGACGAAGGTGCCGCCGACGGCGCCGTGCACGGCGAAGACGAGGGCGATGTGCGTGCGGGCGCGGCGCGGGGCGGAGAGCGGTTGGAGTGCGGGGGCGGTGGGGTGTGTCATCCGGTGTTCCCTCCCGTTCGGGCGACGGGCGATAAATTATCAGGAAGGGACCCTGATAAAAAGACTCCGGAAGTCTGGAAGGATGAACGGCCATGACCACCGCGCGCACGGCCACGCCGAGCACCGCCCGGGCGATCAACGACCGGCTGGCCCTCAACCTGCTGCTCGAACAGGGCCCCCTGACCGCCACCGAGCTGCGCGACCTCACCGGGCTGTCCCGGCCCACCGTCGCCGACCTGCTCGACCGCCTCCAGCGCACCGGCCTGGTCGCCGTCGTCGGCGAGCGCGGCGAACGGCGGCGCGGGCCCAACGCCCGGCTGTACGCGCTCGTCGCCTCCCGCGCCCACCTCGCCGCCATCGACGTGCGCTCCGGCGGGGCCAGCCTCGTCGTCGCCGACCTCGCCGGGCGCGGCCTCGCCTCGGCCGAGGTCCCCGTCGAGGGCGCCGGCTCCCCGGGGACGGCCGCGCGGATCGTCGAGGTGCTGCTGGAGACGGCGCGCGGCGCCGGGGTCGAGCGGCTGCACACCGTCGCCGTCGGCGCCCCCGGGCTCGTCGACCCCGCCACCGGGCGGCTGGTCAGCACCGGGGACCTGCCCGACTGGCACGGCGAACTCCTCGCCGCACTGCGGGAGCTGCCCCGCACCCAGGTGATCCTGGAGAACGAGGTCAACCTCGCCGGCCGGGCCGAGTACCGCGTCGGCGCCGCCCGCGACCGCGACACCTTCGTCCTGATGTGGCTCGGCCACAGCGTCGGCGCCGCCGTGATCATCGACGGCCGGCTGCGCCGGGGCTTCTCCGGCGGCACCGGCGAGATCTGCTTCCTGCCCGTCCCCGGCACCGCCGCGCTGCCCAGCGCCGACAGCTGCGAGGGCGGCTTCCACGACCTCGTCGGCAGCGCCGCCCTGTGCGCCCTCGCCCGCGCCCACGGCCTGCCCGCCGCCCCGGCCGACGACGCGCCCGCCGCCGAGGGCGCCGTCCGGGCCGCGCTGGCCTCACTGGCCCCGCTGGACGGGCCGGCGGCGCCGGACGGGCCGGGCGCGGCCTTCCTGGACGAGCTGGCCGGGCGGATCGCGATCGGCGCCGCCTCCGTCTGCGTCGTCCTCGACCCCGGCTGCGTGGTCCTCGGCGGCGAGATCGGCCGGGCCGGCGGCGCCGAACTGGCCGGGCGCGTCGAGGCGCGCCTGGCCGGGCTCTCCCCGCTGCGCACCGAGGTCCGGGCCGGGACGGCGGGCGGCGGCGCGGTGCTCGCCGGGGCGGTGCTCACCGCCGGGGACGCCGTACGGCGGGACCTCTTCGGCGAAGCCTGAGCCCTTTGCGGCAGGATGGCGGGGGGGGGCCCCCCCCCCCCCCCCCCCCCCACAACCCCCCCCCCCCCCCCCCGCGCCCGGCCCCCCCCCCGGGCCCCCCCACCCCCCCCGCGGCGGCCCCGCCCGGGGACCCGGCAGCCGCCCCCCCC